>JAOZUO010000053.1:13455-33290 GCA_029938605.1 Deltaproteobacteria bacterium
CACCTTCCCCTTGAGGGTACCGGTGGCCGTGGCCGTGATTCGCTGAGCCGCCAAGGCGATCCCGAAGTCTACGACCTTCACCTGGCCGTCGTAGCTCACCAGGAGGTTGCTCGGCGACACATCCCGGTGGACGACATTCAACCGGGTCCCGTCCGTGGACTCCAGCTCGTGCGCCGCCTGGAGCCCCGCCGCCGCCTCAGCGACAATGCGCGCGGCCAGCGGCCAGGTGAGGACCCCCGGCTGTCGACTGCTGCTCCTCAAAATCTCCAGCAGGTTGTGCCCGTGCACGTACTCCATGGCGAGAAAGTACGTGCCGTCGGCGAAGCCCATATCGAAGACCGAGGCCACGTTGGTGTGGTTGATCAGACCGGTGATCCGCGCCTCATCCATGAACATGTTGATGAAGGCCTCCTCCTCGGCGAGGTGATCGTGGACCTTCTTGATGACCAGGAGCTTCTCGAACTGTGCCGGGCCCTGCAGTCGCGCCAGATACAGGGTGGCCATGCCACCCCGCGCCATCTCCATGACCAGCTCATACCGGCCTATGCTGTTTTCGTGAGACATTGGTGCTGCAACTTAATCAGAGCACTGATTCCAGAATGAATCCAGAGTCCAACCACCGGTTCGCCATATAGCCCTGTGATAATACGGCTTCTGCAGCATTGCGTCGAGATCTCTCTGGAGCCTGTGAGAGGGTCGTCCATGACAGCACAAGCAGATCCCCCAACCCAGCATTTGGGCACGACATTATGGGAAACCTCGTGCTTGGCTCGGCCGGGCAAATCCGCGATAATAGCTCTGCGAATATAGACACTGGAGAAAACCATGAAGACTTCTGGAACCCCTGGTGGTGTTGGATCGCTGTTGACGCTGACGGCGCTGCTGGCTCTCGCGACACCGTTGACCCTCGGCGCTTGCGAAGAGGGGGCCCAGGTGATCACGGGCCTGGGTAAGCCCTGTACCTCGTCGGCCGACTGCGACGGGAGACAGATATGCCTGATGGACTTTCCAGACGGCTACTGCAGCGTGGACTGCGGGAGCGACGCCGACTGCGATTCGGACCAGTGCGTAAACGACGTCTGTCTCGCATCCTGCGCCGACGACGGAGACTGCCGGGACGGCTACTTGTGCGTGCACACCGCCGAGGGTCGGGCCTGTGCTCCCCCAGCCCTAGGGTTTTACGCCCTGGGCGACTCCTGCGGGGGTGACACCGACTGCGCCGACGGCTTGACCTGCCTGGTGGTGTCGGGCGACGACCGGCAGTGTACTGAGCCTTGTACGTCGGTGCTCAACTGCGGCACCGGAGCCCTGTGCATCGCGGACCTCTGCCGGCGGACCTGCGTCGAGGACAGGGACTGCAATGGAGACCAGGTGTGCGCCTCCGCCGACGACGGCCTCATCTGCGCCCCGACGCCGCCGCTGTCTCCCCTCGGCGGAATCTGCGCCGACGACCAGGACTGTATTGCGGGACTGACTTGCCTGACCGACGCCCCAGACGGCTACTGCACCCGGGAGTGCGACGACGCCGAGGACTGCACAGACGGCGTGTGCCACGACGGCTTCTGCTTCTCCGGCTGCAGCGCCACCGCCAGCGCGGTGGACGTGCTCTTCGTGATTGATGACTCCGCCGCCATGGTCCCCGCCCAGCAGGATCTCCTCGCCGCGGCCCCCGCCCTGATCGCAGCGTTTGAGGCCGCGTCCACCGACTACCGCCTGGGCGTGGTGTCCACGGACGTCTCCACCGGCGGTTTCGAGATCCCCAACTGCGACAGCCTCGGGGGCGTGCTCCAGTTCGCCCCTCAGGGAGCCTGCGAAGCGCCGCCGGACCCGTGGATCACCTCCTCCAACGTGACCGATCCCGCGGCCTCCTTCGCCTGCATCGCCGACCTCGGCGACACCGGCTGCGGCTTCGAGCAACCCCTGGAAGCGGTACAGTTGGCCCTGTCCGACGCGGTGAACCCCGGCTTCATCCGCCCCGACGCCCACCTGATGATCGTGCTGCTGACCACCGAGGACGACTGTAGCGCCCAGAACTCGGACCTGTTCGACTCCGCCGCCACCCAGTTTGGCACCTTCAGCAGCTTCCGCTGCTTCGGGTACGGTATCGCCTGCGACGGCGTCGGGCCCACCTACACCAACTGCCGCACCATGCCCGCCGGCGACGGGGGCGTGCTCTACCCCATCTCCCGGTACGTCTCCCAGCTCGAGGGGCTCAAGGGGGATCTGTCCCAGGTAACCCTGGTGGCCATCGCCGGACCCCGAGCTCCGGTGCTGACCGGCGTGAACGCCCAGGATATGGACATCGTCATGCCGAGCTGCGCGATCGCAGACGTCGAAGCCCAACCCGGGGTTCGGTTGGGCGAGCTCCTGGACGCCACCGGCGGCCACTTCTTCTCCATCTGCAACGTGAACTACGACGAGGCCTTTGGGCCCTTGATTGACAAGGTCTCCGGCGGCGGTTGCCGCACGGGCTACCAGTGCACCCCCGCCACCGAAGGGGCCATCTGCGAGCCGGAGTAGGACCCCAAGAGCGAACCCCTCAGGGCCCCTACATGGGGAGGGTAAACACGAAGCGCGTCCCGCCGCCGGAGCGCTGCTCGGCACGGATGACGCCGCCGTGCTCCTCGACAATCTGGTAGGTGATGGCGAGGCCGAGACCCGTGCCCGTGTCCTTGGTGGAGTAGAAGGGATCGAAGACCTTCTTGAGCTCATCGAACTCCAGGCCGACGCCCCGGTCCGCCACGATCACCTCTACGACGTCGTCTGTGGGCCGGGCCGACAGGGTGATCTCGCCACCGCCGTCGGCGGCCATGGCCTCCCGGGCGTTGCGCAACAGGTTGAGCAAGGCCTGACGAATGAGGTTTTCGTCGAAGACGAAGGGTCGCAGCGGTGCGATCTCCAGCGTCACGGTGACCCCGTCGGCGGCCATCTCCCCCTCCACGAAGCCGACCGTGTCCCGTAGCACGGGTTCCAGCTCGTCCTCCTCCAAGCGGGCCCGGGGCAGACGCGCGAACTGTAGATAGGCCTCGGTGACGTCCGTGAGCCGATCGATCTCCCGCTGGATGGCCGTCAGGAGGGTCCGGGCCTCGACCACGGGAGGAGACGTCTCCAGATCGACCAGCTCATCTTCGAGCATCTCGGCGTTGAGCTGAATGGAGGACAAGGGGTTTCTCACCTCGTGGGTGATCTGCGCCGCCGCCCGCCCCACGGTGGCCAACCGCTCGGCTTTGGCCGCCAACCGCTCGGTCTCGATGATCCGCTGCTCCCGCTCCTGCACCGCGCCGGCCATGGAGTTAAACTCCGCGGCCAACTCACCGATCTCGTCGGAGGCCCGGATGGCCACCCGATGGTCGTAGTCCCCCCGGCCGATGCGGCGGGACCCCTCCCGAAGCACCCGCAGGGGACGCAGGGTGAAGTGGGCCATGAGCATCATGGCCACAGCGATGAGCACGGCGAACAGGGAGAGCACAATGTAGATGAGCAGGGTGCGAGACTCGGTGTTCTCCAGCTGCCGGGCGGTCTTTCGTACGCGGGCGTTGAGGTTGTGGTTCAGCGCACGCCGCAACCGTGTACGCAGCCGATGTAGCCGCACGGTGGCCTTCTTCATGCCGCGCTCCAGACGCGCCTGCTCTGGCGAGGGCCGGTCTCGATCCACCCGCCCGGTGGGTTGGGCCGGCGGTACGGGACCGTTCAGGACATTGTCGTAGAGCTTGTCTTCGTGGACAAAGAGGCCCTCGAGCTCGTTGGCCGTGGAGGTCACTTTCTTGAGAAAGTTCCGATCGCGGTCGGGCAGGTTCAGTTGCAGACCGCTGGCGACGATGCGCCGTATCTCGGCCAGACGTTGCCTCCGGTACCGCCGGGTGATGGGCAGGTATCGCTTGAGCATGCGACGGCTCCGGGGGCCGCCGGACTTGACGAAGTCCTTGAGGTTCCGTTGCAGACTCCTAAGCTGGGTGACCCGGGTGTCCAGGGCCCGATACACATCATTGAGCCGCAGGTACACCTTGTTGAGCAGCCGCAGCTCCTGCTGCACCTTCTGGCCCCGCAAGATCTGAAAAACGGACACGGCGGTGAACGCCGTCATCACGGCGATGAAGCCGAGGAATACTTTTAGGGATACAGAGAGCCGCATGACACCGTCATTGTGGCTTGACCTGGGTCAATTGGGCCAGAAAAAAGCCGAAACCACCCGGGGGGCCAACCACCGGAGATCAGAAGGAGACACCGACCCCCAACTGAATCGATGGCGTGTAGGCGTCGATTACCGGCAGATCGATGTTGCGGGCTTCGCCAATCCTGGGTAGCAGGAGTGTGGGGATCGGCGGCTGTGCTATATTCTGTTTCCTACGACCCTATCCAAGGAGCAGTGCCTTGCGGAGCGAACCCGAACCCTGTTTGAGACGTCACCTCTGGCGGACAGTCTTCGCGCTCGTCACGTTGCTGGGAATGGACACCTCCCGGGCAGCGCCCGCGAACCCGGCCACGCCGTCCTCCCGTCTACCGAGCCTCTACCTGGTGCCCGTGCAGCGGGCGGCGGGCAATGTCTCGTCGCTGATCCCGCGCCGCATCACCGCCCGACTCAGGGTGGACCTGGCCGCCCAACAGGACATCGAGCTGCTGTCCACCCTGGACGAGTCGAGCGGCGGCGGGAGCCAGAGCGTTTACAAGGCCGGCGCCAAACCCGAGCCCGACAAACGCAAGGCTGCCAAGCGGGCCCTGTCCGCGGGGCTGACCGCCTACAAGGCCCGTCGCTACGGCGCCGCCCAGCGCCACCTGCTCGCGGCCCTCAAGGCCTTCGAGGTTTCGGCGGCCTACATCGAAGACGGTGATCAGCTGGGCCAGGTCTTTGGCTACCTGGGCCTCGCCTTCTTGCGGCAGGGAAAAAAGAGCCTGGCCGTGGACGCCATGGAGACCGCCTACGCCATCAATCCCACGCTGAAGCTGGAGAAGGTGCCCATGCCCCGCAAGCTTCGGCGGGTAGTGCTCCGAGCCGGCCGCAAGGCCCTGCGCCGGCGCAAGGCCCGGATCACCGTGAAGGTGGAGCCCGCCGGGGCCTGGGTCTTTCTCGACGGCGACGAAAAGGGCAAGGCGCCCTTCGTCATCAAAGACGTTCTGCCCGGGCGCCACTACATCGCCGCCCGGCTCAAGGGCCGCCTTTCCCGGTCGGTGGTGATCAACATCAAGCCGGGAACGCGCCCCGTCATCACCCTCCGGCTCCCTGACGCGACGCTTCAGCTCAAGACCGAAAAGGGCCTCGCCCACGCCTTTTTGGCCGAAATCCAGAAGCGGCTCGGCGCCGGGCTGGTGGACAAGCGCATCAAGCCCCTGGCCAACCAGTTCGCCAAACGGATCAAGGCCGACTTCCTGGTGTTGGGAGCCGTGAGCCGGGCCCCAAAGGGCGGCTATCAGCTGCGCTCCTATCTGTTCCGGCGGTCAGACGGCAAGCTGGTGGAGTTGGACTCCTACCGGTTCGACGGGGAGCTGCTGAACCTCGCCACAGGCACCAGCAAGGTGGGCGACGCCGCCACCAGGGCTACCTCCAACTTCCCGGCAAAACGGGATATCACCTACGTGTCGGTTCCCCGCCTGCACGCCGGGGGCAGCGGCGGGGGCGGGACCCGGGGCCTGGTCGGGGTGGTGCCCGGCGGTGAACGCAGGGTGTACTCCACGGACAAGGCGTGGTACCTGCGGTGGACCTTCTGGGGCACCGTCATCGGCGTCGTGGTGGCCGGGGCCGTCGCCGGAGGAAGCTACGGCCTCTACAAGGCCACCCACCGCGAATCCACAGGCTATCAAATCACGGTGAATGTGCCATGAGACGGCTCCACATACAGTCTCCCTCTTGGTCCCTTCTGGTTGCCGCGACGCTGGCGCTGTCGGCGGCCTGCGGCGAGCCCACTGACGGCTTGCGAATCACCGTGGTCAAGGCCGGCACGGACCTCACGGACAACCCTCTGGCCAACGCGGACACCCTGCGCATCGTGGCCAAGGATTCTCAGTACAACGAGCTCGAGACCCTGGAGTTCAATCCCTTTGATGGCAGCGCGAACTTCGCCTCCCTGCTACAGCCCCACCTCGATCAAGTGCGCTTCGAGGCCGTGGGGCTTGACGGCAACACAGTGATCGCCCGCGGAGGTACGGCCTTTGTGCAACTGGGCGCAGGGGATATAGACGTGGCGCTGTTCATGGGGCGGGTCAACACCTTCCACGCCACCATGGCGGCGGACCGGTCACCGTCGACCCTGCCCTATCCTCTGTCGGGCCACTCCACCACACGTCTCAAGGACGGGCGGGTGCTCATCGTGGGCGGCGCAGTGGTGGACTCGGGAGGGGGCATCACCGACATCTCCAACAAGGTGCTGATCTACGACCCCAACACGGGACTCTTCGAGGAGCTCCACACCGAGCTTCGCATCCGACGGGCCTTCCACACGGCCACTCTGCTCAAAGCCGCCGTAGTGGGCGCCCCCCAACGCGTGCTCATCGCGGGGGGCATCTCCCTGATCAGCGGAGAGCGTTTGGAGTCCACCCGACTGGCGGAGATCTTCGACCCCGAGTCCATGAGCTTCTCCAACCAACTGATGGAGATGCGACGGGCCCGCTACGGACACACGGCCACCCTGCTCATCTCCGGTGACGTCCTGGTGGCCGGCGGAGGAGAGCTGGCGGCGGGTCAGATCGTGGAAGACCGACCCCATCTGGGCGACCTCCTGATGGAGGTGGTGCACGACAACGCGGATCTATTCCGGTTCACCGATAACCCCCAGGGCTTCGCCGCCAATACCGTTGCCATGATCGCGCCCCGCATGTTCCATGTGGCCGGTCGAGGGGCCGGAAAGCTGGTGGTCCTGGCCGGGGGCCAGTCCATCAACCAGGTGCACGGCAGCACCGAGCTGTACAACCCCGACGGCGGGGGCGCCTTCCTGCAGGGCGTGGAGCTGATCCACCCACGCACCCACGCCACCATGACCCGGCTGGGCAACGACGACCTACTCATCGTCGGCGGGCTCACGGCCACGGGGTCCCCCTCGACGGCCACCAACCGGGTGTCGCGCTTCGTGGTGGGAGACTCTGGGCCGGGCGTTGTGAGTGAGGTGGCCGTGGAGAGCCGCCTGGTCACCGGACGGTGGCGCCACCACGCGGTGCTCATGTCCGATGGCCAGCAGGTGCTGATCTCAGGCGGACTGGATACGGCGGGCTTCACCCTGAGCGCCGCGGAGATCATCACCGACGGCTCCCAAACCCAACTGCCGCCGCCCATGCGCGACGGCCGCGTGTTCCATGCGTCCGCGCGGCTGCTTTCGGGGGACGTGATCTTCGTGGGAGGCGTGTCCCTGTCTGCCGGAGGAGGCGCCGAGCCGCTGCTCCACGGCACCCTGTACACCCCCGGGCTGATCGGCGACTGATGGCAAAACCACCGGACACCGGGGCGAGCCCCATCACCGTGGTCGTGGTGGAGGACGAGCCCAAGATCCTGCGCAGCCAACTCAACCTGCTTCGGGGCTTCGACGAGATCGAGGTGGTGGGCCAGGCCACTTCGGGCACCGACGCCGTGGAGAAAATTCGGGCCCTCGCGCCAGATGTGGTGCTGCTAGACCTCGGGCTCCCGGGCATTGATGGTATCGAGGTCACCAAGCAGCTCCGCCACACGCTGCCCCAGACCGAGGTGCTGATCTTCACGATCTTCGACGACGAGGAGAAGGTCCTCGCTGCCATCCGCGCCGGCGCCTCGGGCTACCTGCTCAAGGGCATGGAGGCCAAGCGCATCGTAGAAGCGATCCAGGAGGTCCACAAGGGCGGCTCCGTTGTACAGCCCCAACTGGCTCGGCGGTTGCTGCGCCATTTTCAGCGACAGCCCTCCACCAAGAGTCCCTTGAGCCCGCGGGAGCAGGAGATCCTCGTGATCATCTCCAAGGGCCTGTCCAACCCCGAGGTGGCCAGCGCCTTGGGCGTAAGCCGAGCTACGGTGCGCACCCACTTAGAGCACATCTACGCCAAGCTCGACGTATCCAACCGCACCGAAGCGGTGACCGAAGGCATCCGAAAAGGTCTCATCGATCTTTAGCAATTCAATATGATTACAATTCTTGTATGTCAGGCCACCGCTTCCTATAATGGGCGGTCTACGGAGGTACATCCATGAAACGTTCCCTGATGGTCATGGTGGTGATGACCGGCCTGGTGCTGGCCACCACTGCCCATGCCGAAACCCGCGTCGCCGTGCTAGAGCTGGAAGCGGGGCCCGGTGCGGGCGTTGCGGCCGGTCGCATTTCCAAAGCGCTACGACGACAGGTGGCCAACACGTCCGGCCTATCCCTCGCGGCCGGAAAGTCCCTGGCGGAGATCAAGCTGATCTTCGGCTGCACCGAGCGGCCCAGCAGGGCCTACCACCGCTGCCTGGCCAAGGCGGGCACGAGCATGAAGGCCGACAAGATCATCGTAGGCAAGGTGCGCCACACGGCCTCGGGCTACAAAGTGGTGATGACCCTGGTGGACGTGAGCCGGCCGTTGCGACCCCAGACGGTGTCCGGACAGATCCGCCGATCCGGCGCCAAGGGTTCCGCCTTGCGAAACCACACCCGCACCTGGGTAGCCCGGCTCTTCGGAAGGGTGCACTCCGGTTTTCTGGCAGTGACCTGCTCCACCGACGGCGTGAAGGTCTCGGTGGGGGGCAACGTCCTGGGCACCTGCTCCTCCTCCCGCACGAAGATCACCCTCAGCCCCGGCACCCACAAGGTGATCTTCACCAAGGACGGGTTCCAGACCGCGTCGCATGTGGTGAGCGTCAGCCTGGGCCGCACATCGCGGCTCAACGTGAACCTCGAAAAGCGCGTGGTGGTCCGCCGCCTGCCGCCCGACGGTGGCAATGGCGATGGCACCTCCGATGGTGTGAAACCTCCCCCCGTCGAAGGCAAGAAGAAGGACAGCCGGCTCGCGTGGAAGGTGCTCTTTTACACCACCTTGAGCACCGGCGTGGCCCTGCTGGCCGGCTCCATCTTCACCGGACTGAAGGTGCGGAGTCTCGAGGACGAAAAAGATATTCTCATCCTCGATCTGAATAACCACGGAATCTATCCCGGGGAGGAGAACGCCTGTAGGGACGAAGCAGGAAGCAAGGAGCTGGCGGACATCTGCAACCGGGGCGTGAACATGGCCAGAGTCACCAACATCTTCATCGGCGTGGGCGCCGCGCTGTTGGCGAGCTCCGGATTGTTTCTGTACCTGGCCTACATCGCCAAAGGTAACACCAAGGAGAGAGCCACCACCCTCACGCCGTCCTTCGACGGCCCGGGCAATACCCGGATCATGGTCACTCCGCAGATCTACGTGCGGGGCGGCGGACTCTCGGCCACGCTCCGGTTCTAGGCTCCGGCAGCCCCCCTCCCCTCCAGATGACGTGTCCTCCGCTTCGGATCAGGGTGCAGTCCCTTCGGGCCGGGAGTCCGGAGTACCTCCTCGAGCTCGCCGGACCGTCGGTGGTGGTGGGGCGCAGCCGAATGGCGCAGATCAGGCTCCCGGACAAAGACGTGAGCGCGGCCCACGCGCGGCTACAGTGGCTCGATGGCGAGGTGAGGGTGGAGGACCTGGGCAGCGTCAACGGCACCCGGATCCAGGATCGGTTGCTGACTCCAGGGCGCACCTATCCCCTCGCCTGGGGGGAACCCCTCCACATCGCCGACACCCTCCTGGCGGTGCTGGACCCAACCACCACAGAGGCGGCGACGCTCTCGGGTGAGGATGGCACGACCACCCTGGCGGCGCACCTGGTCCGGGACATGGCCGGGGGCCGAGACACCGCCCGACTGCGGGTGCGGGATCCGGCGGGAGACGAGCGCGTGGTCCCCCTCGCCCCGGGCGATACGTTTCGGCTGGGACGAGGCCCGGGAAGTCAGGTACGGCTGGAAGATCCGGACCTGTCGCGGGACCACGCCGAAATCCGCATGTCCCCCGGGGGCGCCACCCTGCGGGATCTGGGCTCCAAAAACGGCATCACGGTCAACGGCGAAGACTGGACGGGCGCAGGTCCGGGGCCGCTCCACCACGGAGACGTGATCCGCCTGGGAGGCAGCGAAGCGTGGTACGAGGATCCCGCCGAAGCGCTCCTCGCGGAGCTGAACCAGATCCGGGACGAAGACGAGCCGGAGCCAGAACCAGAGCCAGAGCCAGAACCGGAACCGGAACCGGAGCCAGAGCCGGAGTCAACGGACAAGCTACCGGACGAGCCGGCGCCACCGGACAAGCCGGCCCCAAGCCCCGGTCTGCCCACCTCCCCGGGACAAATCGGCAGGACCGTTCTCATCCTACTGGGCCTGACGCTCATGGGCGCTGCCATAGCCCTACTACTGTGGTTGTTTACGTGAGTCTAGGGAAAGGACACCGCTCGGATATTCGATCGGGTCCTAACGGCCGGACTCGCGGCTGCGGACGGCGTCGAGCTCGGCCTTGAGGTCGTCCACCTCCTGCTGGGTGGCGAGATTGAGCTGACGCGCCAGCACCTGGGCCCGCTCGCTCCACGCCTGCTCCGCCCGGCCCTTGAGCATCATGGCCTGCAAGAGCACGTTGGTCACCTTGGGGTTCGAAAGCATCTTCATGACCTTGGGATCGGTCATGAGCTTCATGGCCCGGGTCATCATGGCTGCCTTGAGCTTGTTCATCATCGGTCATAGCCTCCGTAAATCAGCGCGCACCATAACGCAAAACAGACCGGACGGTCCGAACTTTTGAACTTTTCGCGGACCGAGGCTCAAAAGTTCGGACCGTCCCCTTTCCCCTATGATATTGCTTTGATCATGAGCGGCCTCCAACAAACCCTGTACATTTGCGCCACGGAGCTGCGGGCTGAGTGGCGGAATCGGCAGGTGATCACCACCATGGCCCTGCTGGCGGGGCTGAGTGTGGTGACCTTTGGCTTCGCCGGCAAGGCGGGGTCCACCCACCTGGCTGCGCCGGCCCTCTGGGTCTCCTTGGTCCTGGCCGCAGCCGCGGGCATAGGGCAGACCATCGCCCGCCACGAGTCCTCATCGGTGAACATTGCCCTGCGCCTCGGCGGCGCCCCCCGGTGGGCCATCTTCGGGGGACGGTTCGCCGCATTCACCCTGCTATTGTCGGTGACGGCGGGACTGTGCTGGGTGATGACCGCGCTGCTCTTCGGCGCCCCTACCACAGGCCTGGCCCGGTTGGCGGCGCTGCTGGCCCTCGGCACATTGGGCCTCGCGGCCCTGGGCACCACTATCGCGGCCACGGTTTCGGGCACCCCCTCCGGGCCGGCCCGCATGGTGCCCCTGCTCCTGTTGCCCCTGGCCCTACCCCTGGTGCTGCTGGGCGCCCGAGGCACCTGGGGCCTGTCCACCGCGACAGCCTCCGAGGCCCTGGGCTTACTCGCCTTGGCCGACGCCCTGCTCTTGGGACTCGGACTGGTGGTTACCTCTCGGACATGACCCTGGCCTGGGCCGACATTGCGCGGGTCCTGACCCTGTGATAAATGGTGTGAAAGGAGAAGTTATGTCCAGCAAATCCGCGGTCTCACTGCTGCTCGTCACGAGCCTCCTGGCGGCCTCCGTGATCGTCGCCTGCAAAGGCACGCCCACGCCCCGCCCACGTCGCCCCGGGATAGATACCCGTCCGGTGGACCGGGCCCAACCTCCCACCCCAACGGCGCCGGCGCCGAAGGGTCCGGACGTGTCGGGGTCGGTGACCCTTTCCTTTGAGGTCGACGCCCTCGCGCGACTGGACCGACGCATGATCGGCGTGCTTCCGCCGATGTTCGCCCGCCTCGCCCAAGGCCGGGCCCTGCAGCGGTTACTGCCCGGCATCGCCCGAAAGCTGCGGCTGAACGTCCTGACCCTCGACGCCGTGGATCACAACCGCGCCTCCGCCTTCGCCATGTTCGTCAAGCGCAAGGGCAAAGACGACGTGCGCTTTCAGACCCTGGCAGCGATCCCCATCAAGGGCGACGGCAAGCTGGTGATAGATGGGCTCAAAGCCTCCTATGACTCCACCACCGAGACCGACTGGGGTGGCCTCGAGATCAAGCGGCGCGACAGGACCATCGCCTGGGTGCGGATTCGGTCGGGCTGGGTGGTGGTGGCCCCCACCGCGCCGCTGCTGGACTCCGCCTATCGCTACCTGGTGCCCCGGGCCAAGAGCCTGCCCGCCGGACGGGTCAGGGCCCACCTGAACGCCCGGGCGCTCATTCAGGAGATCACGCCCCTGGTGAGCCAGGCCTGGCGACAGGTGGAACCCAACATCGCCGCCGAATTCAACAACTCCGCCCTTGGGCGGTGGCTGGCCCGACACCGCACGGACCTCGAGACAATCGGCACAAGCCTGGCCAGCCTGGACTCGCTCTCCCTGGAGCTGCAAACAAATCACAAGGATTGGCGATGGAGCCTGGATGTGAAGCCGCGCCGGAGCGGGCCCATGGCCCAATGGATCGCCAAGCAGAAAGTGGGCGCGGGCTTCGGCCTCAAGGTGCTGCCGCCGGGAGCCTTCGTCGCCTTGAGCGACTGGGTGGCCCCGGAACTACGGTCGCTGATACAGCGGATGGTGTCGAGCTTCACCCGGATCCAGCTCAATCGCGTCACCAATCGCCTGCCCCGGGAGGTGGCCCAGCGGGGACTGTACAAGCGCAAGCGGCCGGCCTCTCTCTACCTGTACCGCAAAACCCTGCGCGACCTGAACCTGCAAGACTACCGCGCGAGCCACAAGGTCTACCTCACCCTCTGGCACGTCCACGCCTTCACCCGCCACCTGAAAAAGGCCATGCCGCCGCTGATCAAGACCGCCACGGGGAAGACCGCCATGGCCCTGTACGCCACCGCCGGGCCCGGTCTGGGCTACGGTTCGGTGACGGCCATCCAGAACCCTCGCCGCCATCTTCGGCTGTACAAAAACGCGCTGTGGACCACCTTGCAGACCCTCAACCGACTCGCCTCCAAGGCCTGGAAGCTCATTCACAAAAAAGCGCGGAAGCACCTGGGGCAGCGCCCTCCCTTCCGGTTCGTCTACCTACAGAACGTCGCCCGGGTGGGTCGGATCCCCGTGTCCGCCGTGGCTTTGCGGATCAAGTGGCCCCCAAAGCCCCGGGGCAAGCTCACCGACGAGCAGTCCGAGGCCCACCGGGACATCACCCGCGTTCGGGAGATCGTACAGACCCTGGCCGGCAACGGCGATATCGCCTGGGCCTGGGCCTACGTGGGCAAGCGGGTACTCGTGTCCTCCGGCCGCGACTGGAAGCCACGGATCCTGGCCATGGTGAAAGCTGCCCTGGGCAAGGGCGGGCCGACCCTGGACAAAGACCCGCTCTTCAAAAGCGCCCAGCGGCTGCCGGCGAGTGGAAAGCGCCTGGGGTTGGTGCTGTTCAGCTCCGCACGGATGGTGTCGGCGCTCATGCGGGGGTTGTTCAAATTCCAACCCATGGTGAAACGCTCCATGGAGATGGTCGTCCTGAACCAGGTCGTCCAGCGAGACGCCAAGCAAGCCAAGGCGGGCACCATCATGGAGGTGCTGCGGAAAAACGGAGGCTATCGTTTCCAGAGCGTGCTACCCGCCGCCGACGTCCGACCGCTGCTGATCATGGGCGCTAGTTGGATGATGTTCAGTACACGCGGCGCACCTTCGCGCCAGTACCATCCCCGGGGCCCGGCGAAGCAGCCCGCGCACCCGGCGCCCCACCACCCCTAAGCCCGCGAGAACAAGCTCTCATGTCCGCAGTATTTTATTTCATCCTGCTCATTGGGCCTCTGGTGTTTTTCCACGAGCTGGGGCACTTCCTCTTCGCCAAGCTCTTCAATGTGAAGGTGCTGCGCTTCTCCCTGGGCTTCGGGCCCGCCATCCCGGGCCTGCGCAGAAAATGGGGGGAGACCGAGTATCAGATCGCGGCCTTCCCCCTGGGGGGCTACGTCAAGATGCTCGGCGAGGATCCCACCGAGGCCGTAGCCGAAGAGGACCGACGACGCTCCTTCGGGGGCGCGGCCCTGTGGAAACGCTACATCATCGTCGCGGCCGGTCCGGTGTTCAACCTCATCCTGCCGGTGTTCATCTTCTTCTTCGCCTGGTTCTCCATCCACAAGACCGCGCCCGCTTCGGTGGGCACGGTGCTCCAGGGGACACCGGCCCACGCGGCGGGACTTCTGCCCGGGGATCAGATCCTCCAGGTCAACGGGATCAAGACCCCCTACTGGCGGGACGCCGTACAGATCATCGAGACCCGGCCCCAGCAGGCCACCAAGTTCGTGATCCTCCGCAAGGGCCGGCAAAAGACCCTGACCATCACCCCGGCCCTACACGAAAAGATGACGCTGCTCCGGGTGGTAAAGCGCCTCGGGCGCATCGGCATCACCCTCCAGTACACCCGGGCCCAGGTGGGGGTCATCGATCAGAAGAGCCCGGCCTGGCGCGCCGGCCTGCGCACTGGAGACATCGTCTCGAGCGTAAACCGCGTCCCCGTGGCCTCCTGGCACGATCTACACCTGGCGCTACGTGCGGCCAAGGGCCTGCCCGTGCGTCTGACCCTGCTCCGGCGTACGCCGGCCCCGCTGGCATTTCTGGATCTGCGGGAGCTCTCCCCGACGAGCCTGACGGTGCAGCCCACCGAACAGCAAGCCAGGTCCCGGGGCTGGGCTGCCTACGGTATCGAGCCCGCCTCCATGTTCGTGGATCGAGTGGAGCCGGACACCCCGGCGGCCAAGGTGGGCCTGAAGGCCGGTGACCGGGTGCTGACCCTCAACGGCGCCCGCCTGGCGAGTTGGCTTCACCTCATCGAGAAGCTGCGCACGGCCCCCCAAAAAAAGCACCGCCTGACCTGGCGAACGCCCGCGGGAGAGATCCTGGCCAAGGACCTGAGCCTCAAGGAGGTGAAGAAGAAGGATGAGTTCAAGCAGGAGCGCAAGATCTACGTCTTCGGGGCCTACAACCGGGTGGACACCTGGGACCCCCCTGACGTCACCGTCCCGTACGGGAGACGCGTCACGTACGCTCTGATCCAGGCCCCCAAGCGCACCTGGGAGTTCTGCGAGATCATGGCCATCGCCGTGGCTCAGCTCATACGGGGGAAGATCCCCAGCAACACCATAGGCGGGCCCATCATGCTGGGCTACGTGGCCAACAAGGCCGCGGGTCAGGGCTGGGAGACGTTCCTTTTCATCATGGCCCTCATCTCCATCAACCTGGCGATGATCAACCTGCTGCCCGTCCCCATCTTGGACGGCGGCCACATCTTGATCTTCACCATCGAGGCCATCCGAAGAAAGCCCATCTCCCTGTCCACCCGGGCGTCCATGACCACCGTGGGGCTGCTGTTCATCGTGGCGCTCATGGCCCTGGCTTTCTTTAACGACTGCAACCGGTACATCTTCGGCTGAGCCCCTATGACCAAAGACTGGATCCTCGCGTTGGACACGGGAACGCCTAACGCCTCGGTGGCCGTGGTCAGCCGCGCCGCCGGACTCGTCTATAGCCGCAACGAACCGGCGCGCACCCACGGGCCCACGGTGCTGGTGTTCGTCGAAGAGGTGCTGGCCGAGGCGGATCTGGCGCCCACGGATCTGGCGGCCGTGGCCTGCGGGCGGGGACCGGGCTCCTTCACCGGGCTGCGCATCGGAATGGCCACCGCCAAGGGGCTCTGCTACGCCCTGGGGGTGCCGCTGATCACGCCATCGTCCCTGGAGGCGCTGGCCCGGGCCGCCGCGCCCGCCAACCAAGGGGCCACGGTGGTGGCGTGCCTGGACGCAAGACGTCAGGAGATCTTCTCCGCGGCCTGGCGCTTCGACGGGGCGGGCGCCTCGACGCAACTGCAAGCTCCCATGGCCGGGGGGCCGGTCGCCGTGGCCGAGGCCGTGCTCGCCTTGGAGAGTCCCGAGCCCGCGATCCTCGTGGGCACCGGCGCCACGCTCTACCGCCAGGAGCTGACCGCGCTGCTGGGCAGTGAGGCGCGGTTGCCCGAGGACGCACCCCAGACGCCCGACGCCGCGGTGCTGGCTGACCTGGCCGCCGGAGCGCTGGCCCGGGGCGACACCGCGGATCTCCGCGCCGCCGAGCCGGACTACATCCGCCCCTCGGACGCGGAGCTCACCCGGGACCGCCGCCATAAGAAGGAATTGAAGTAGCCCATGCCCAACGATCACGACCACGACCACGACCACGACCACGACCACGACCACGACCACGACCACGACCACCTGGGCCCCGCCGCGGCGCAAGTGCTGCTCAAGGGCATGGACCCCGACAGCCGGGAGTCAGGGCTACGGCTGGACCGCCACGGTGTGTGGCACCACGAGAACGTTCCGGTGACCCATGAACGTTTGGCCCGGGCCCTGTCGGCCTGGCTGGACCACCACCCGGACCACCCGGACCACCCGGACCACCCGAACCACCCGGACAGCCATCGATTCGTCCTGCGCCCCAGCCCGGAGTTCTGGGCCTGGGTAGACGTGGAGGACGCTCCCTTCCAGGCCACCCTCACCGAGCTCACCGACCAGGGCGACCTCTGCCTTACCCTCTCGGATGGATCCGAGGAGATCTACGACGGTCCGACCATCGCCGTGGGCGCCGACGACGCCTGGTACGTCCCCGTGCGAGACGGAACTTTCGAGGCCCGCCTCGGCCGGGGCGCCATGATCCACCTCGCCGACTACCTCGTAGAGGACGACTCCTCGGACCAGGGCGTCGCCCTCCACCTCCCCGGCGGCCGCCACATCTCCTTCGCGAAGCGGTGAGCCCTCAGTCCAGTCGGGCGGACCAGATATCCCAGTGGGAGCCGTCGTAGTAGTCCCACACCGCCAGCGCCTCACCGAGGTAAGGGTCCGCGAATGGCTAAGTTGGTCGATACAGGGCGTCAAGGCGCCCGGCTCGCGAGGCGCGACAAGGCAGTATACTGCTGCTATACAACGAGGAGCAACGAAGGGAGCCGGGATGTATTGGCGGCTTGGGCGATCGACTTAGCCATTCGCGGCCCCTAAGGGTCCGCGAATGGACAACTCGATCGATGATGGCCGTCGAGGCGCCCGCTGGGCAAGGAGCGAGGAGGGCGAATATGGTAATGGCGGAAAGTACAGGGTGCCGATCCCCCAGGGTGGTCGCAAAGTCGTGGTTGGCCCGCTTGCCGACGGTTGTCATTCCGAGCGAGCCAAAGGCGAGTTGAGGAATCTCTCCTACTTGCGTAGATGAGAGATCCCTCCGCTTCGGTCGGGATGACACCATTATTCCACTTCGGTCGGGATGACACCATTATTCCGACTTAGCGATCGCCCTGACCAATTCCCCGGAGGGACCTCTCATCTTCGCCCTTACGTGAGCGGTTTCACGCAAGGCTCGGGCCTGCGGCCCACGCTCGCCGCCCCCTTGGGTCATTAGAAACTTGTGTGGCTACGCTACCAGGGATTCACGCTGTAGGCTCGTCCCTGGGCGTCGTACCGAAGGGCATAGACGAAGCGGCTATCCTCCACCGCGTGCGAATTCAGCACGCTCCAGGCCACCGCGACGTTGCCGCCCGGCGCCATCCCGATGGCCGGAATCACGAATTCGTCAAAATAGAACCCCGTTGCGCTCATCTGGAATACTGGGCCGATGGGTGCGCCGAGAGCGTTGTACCGCCGGGAACGCACCATGCTGATTTCCAAGTCCGGGGATGTTTCTCCCCACAGGAGCATGAAGGCGCCGTCAGCCGCCATGGCCACGCCGTTGGAAGCACGCATACCGGGTGAGGCATCCACCAGGATCTCGGTTCCATCCACGCTGAACGTGGCGTCCAGGCGAAGCGCCAGCGTTTCGTACACGTATCCCGAGACACTCAGGTTGCGCGCCCACATCACCACCGCGCGGCCATCCGGTGCCATGGTGACCTTGGGGTACGTCACAAAATCAATCGACGGTACCCCTGCCGTGAGATCAACCTCGACACCGTCGGCAGCTCCTTGTGCGTCGAACCGCTGCAGATGGGCTTGATGGGTGTCCGTGGTACTATTATAATTGTCCCAGACCACAAGAAAACGCCCGTCGGAGGCGATCGCAACACTGGGAAGCGCCTGATCGTCAACGGTGGTGGTGTTGACCGGAAATACACCCCCCACCGGTACTCCCAGTCCGGTGAAGCGACGCGCAAAAACACCCAAGCCGTCACCGTCGGTCAGGGTGCCGCCCTCGGCCACAAATGCCACAACGAATTCCCCAGAGCTGTTGATGGAGACTGCGGGGGACAAGTACAGGAGTATGTCCCCACCCGGGTTCTCGGCGACGACGAAGGGCGTGGCGTCGGGCTGCCCGCCGGCATCGAGGTACTGCGCCATGAGGGTCGGGACGCTGTCTTGGCGCACCCACACCGTCAGCAGTCGGCCCGCGGGGTCAAAGACGACCTCGTGCACACCGTCTAGATGACCCACAGATGACAGGAAAACCGCCGCACCGTCGACCAGGCCCTGGGCGTCAAAACGCTGGACGTAGGACGTCAACGCGCCGGTGCCCATTGTGGTGTAGGTAACGACAAATTCGCCATCCGGTCCAAAGGCGACCGAGGGCGCAAACGGTACCAGCCCCGTAGCGTCCGCCACGGGAAACTCCGTGGCCAAGCAATGGTGGCACCCGTCACGCACCACGTCATCATCCTCATCACACACCTCGATCCCCTCGACGACCAGGTTGCCACAGACGGAGCACGACGACTCGTCATAGGTGCAATCGGCGGCGCAGCCCACAGTTCCCCCGTCGTAGCCCAGGCCCAGATCTTCGCAAGCAGGGGGGTACATCAATGTGGAGTCACACACCTCCCACGCGGACTGCACCAGGCCGTCCCCACACCACCCCACGAGCTCGCAGTTGGTCTCGTCGTAGCTGCAGTCGTCGTTGCAGAGCAACAACCCGCCATGAAAGCCTCGCCCCTCGCAGGTTTCGGCCCCGACGTCCGTGCCGTCACACGTCTCGTCCCCCTCCCGCACGCCGTTTCCACACCCCGGGCTGCTGTTGTTATTGTCGTTGCTGTTTTCGTTTAGGTTGCTGTTGCTGTTGTCCCCACCGCCATCGTCATCGCCACAAGCTCCGCCCCCCGACACAACCAGCAGCAGGACCAGCAGGGTCCCGGTATATGAGCCACGTTTCATCGTCTGAACCTCCGTGGCGTCCTTGTACCGGACCAAAGACATTCTAGCCAGGCCAAATAGACACATCCCGGTTGGGCTCGGGACTACTCGTCGGCGGGGAGTCGTATTCGCATGAGGCCCGTGCCTACAAGCTGGCGTACGAACATGATCAGGCGCTGGTCTGGCTTGGCTTCGTCGGGAAAGGCTTCGCGCATCTCCAGGGCCAGGTCGGCAAGGGTGTGCTCGCCGTCGAGGCGGTTCCAGATCCAGGTGCCCAGGTCGTCTAAGTGGATGTGCACCCAGGGCTTGGCCAGCCGGCGGGTGAGCAGGCGACCGAACCAGGACTGCCCATACCGCGGCTTAAGCAGGATGGTCTGGCCGGTCTCGTCGTCGGTGTCACTGTCCACCGCGGGCTCGGGCAGACAGAACATGAGCTGAGCGTCGTTCATGGGAGGATGGACTCACGGCGAGGGGAAGAGGAAATCAGTCCTTCTTCGCTTTGTCGTCGGCGTCGGCTTTGTCGTCGGCGTCGGCATTGTCATCGTCGTCGGCTTTGTTGTCGGCGTCGACTTTGTCGTCGGCGTCGGCTTTGTCGTCGGCGTCGGCTTTGTCGTCGGCGGCTTTGTCGTCGGCGTCGGCTTTGTCGTCGGCGTCAATCTTCGGCTTCTCGTAGTCCTTTTTGGGTTCGGGCTTGGGGGGTTCGGGCTTGTCGTCGCCGTCGCCGTCGCCGTCGCCGTCGCCGCCGCCACCTGGAGTCGCCTTCGA
>JAOZUO010000053.1:33390-48524 GCA_029938605.1 Deltaproteobacteria bacterium
CGTCGCCGTCGCCGTCGCCGTCGCCGTCGCCGCCGCCACCTGGAGTCGCCTTCGAGCCCCGCAGGGACATGGAGATCATGAACACGGCGACGCCCACGATCACCACGAAGCCCAGAGGCCAATAGTGGAACCAGTCCGGCGTCCGGGCGATGCAGCTCAGCTTGCCCGCCTGGGATTTGACCATGTCCCCGGCTCCGCAGAAGATCTTGGTGTTGAAGGCCACGACGATGGCCAGCAGAATCCCGATCATGGCCTCCCCGGCCACCAGACCCGAGGCCACCAGCAAGCCGCGGTTCTCCACAGCCTCCTTAGCCTTCTTGTCGTCGCCTAGCTTGCGGGCCGCCAGCCGGTCGGCGATCCACTTGATGAGGCCACCGACAAAGATGGCCGCCGTGGTTGTGAAGGGCAGGTACATGCCCACGGCGATGAGCATGGGCGACGGTGACCCGATGAGGATCAGCGCCACGGCGAAGAGCATGCCGATAATGATGTAGTGCCAGGGCATGACCCCACCGATGATGCCGGTGGCCGTCTTGTGCATGAGCCCCGCCTGGGGCGCGGCCAGCTCCTCGCTGCCGATGCCGCCGCCGGAGTTGTGCAGCACCAGGATGATGGGAATGAGCACCAGGGCCGCGGCTACCACGCCGATGAGCCCGCCCACCTGCATCTTCCAGGGCGTGCCGCCCAGCAGGTGTCCCACCTTCCAGTCCTGGAGCATGTCCCCGGCCACGCCGGCCACGCAACACACCACCGTGGCCACGCCCAGTACGGCGATGATCCCCGCGGTGCCCTTCATGCCGAGAAGCACCAGCAGCCCCGCCGCCAGCAGCAGAGTCGACAGCGTCAGTCCGGAGATGGGGTTGGACGAGGAGCCGATGATGCCCACCAGGTACCCCGCCACGGCTGCGAAGAGGAACCCCGCGATGGCCATGACGATGGTGGTCACAATGGACACCCCTACAACTCCGGTGAGCCAGTAGTAGATGGCGGCCATGCACACCACCAACACGCCGATGAAGGCCAAAACCTTGCCGAAGCTGAGGTCCTTCTCCGTGCGCGCCACCTCGCCCTTGTTCGCACCGCCTCCCAGAGAGCTGAAGGAGCGGGCCATGCCGCCGATGAGGTTCTCGCGCATCTTGAACAGGGTGTAGAAGGCGCCCACGATCATGGCCCCGATGGCCACGTTCTTGATGGAGTTGCCGTAGATGGCGCTGAGCACGCCGCTGTCCCCGAGGAAGTTGTTGATGCTGGGGACCTCGTTGGCCTTGAAAGATCCGCTCGCGAAGTGGGCGGGCAGCCGCTCGGCGGCCACGTAGTGCTGGGCCTGCTGCCACAGGTGCTGGTACTTGCCCGAACCGGACACGAACACCAGAATCAGCGGCATGAGAAACAGCCAGCCAAAGACGCCGCCGGCGAAGGTGATGGCGGCGAGCTGGGGCCCGATGATGTAGCCCACGCCCAGGAAGGCCGGCGAGGCCGATGGGGTTACGAAGGGGAAGGTGGCGCCGGCGGTCTTGGCCGTTCCACCCACGGTGAACAGTCCTTTCACCTTCGCGGCGATGAGCGGGATGCCGTTGCTGTTTTTGAACAGCTCGATGAGAGCCGCCAGGCCCATGGAGCCGAAGACCAGACCGGCGCCCGAGGAGCTCCCCTGTCCGGCCTTGACGATCTCGGTGCAGGCCACGGACTCAGGGAAGGGCAGCGAGGTGTCCTCCATGAAGGCCCGGCGGAGCAGGATCACGAAGAGCACCCCCAGGATGCCGCCCACCAACAGCAGCGCGGTACCCTGCAGGTAGTTCATCAGGCCGAAGTCCGGCCATAGGGCGGCCGCTCCGGTGGTCTTGTCCTTGATGAGGAACGCCGGGATCGTGAAGATCGCCCCCGCGGCGAGGGCCTCTCCCACGGCGCCGGTGGTTCGCGCGATGTTCTCCTCCAGGATGGAGCCCTTGAACAGGCGTAGCACCGCCATGGCGATCACCGCTGCCGGGAAGGTGGCGGCCACGGTCATGCCGGCCTTGAGCCCGAGGTAGGTGTTTGCACCTCCGAGCAGCATGGCCATGAGGGCGCCCAGGAAAACGGCCCTGAAGGTCAGCTCGCGCGTCGTGGTGTCGTCCGCTGAGACATAGGGTTTGAACTTCTTGTCCATGACCACTCCGGGTTCCGGTGGCTAAGGAGGCTGGTGTGAATAGACTTGTCAAGCTGGGACACGAGGCGCGCGGCAGCCAAGGCGCAAGGAGGGCGCATACTCTGCGTATGCAACCGACGATCAACGTAGGCAGCCGCGATGGATCGGGGTCCAGATGACAAGGTTATTTGCGCCAGCCTCCTAATGTTTTTCCAGTTGTCTGAGGTTTCGGCCCGCAGACTGTACTGGCTACGGGGGTTTTCGGTCAAGGCAAAGCCTCGGACTCGCGGACCAGGGGGTAGGCGAGGTCTCGTACCGTCAGGTTATGTCGAGCTGTTTGGCGAGGCGATACAGGTAGGTGCGCTGCAGACCCAGGTCCCGTGCGGCCGCCGCCCGGTTGCCGTGGTTGCGCTCAATGGCCTCGACCAGGAGGCGTCGCTTGTGCTCGTTGACCGCCTCGTGAAATGGCAGGGGTGCAGTCGACGTGTCCGTCAGTGTTTGGGTTCCCAAAGTCGTGGCCGCGCCCCCGGCGCCCAACCCTGCCACCGCGGGAAGAGTGACCTCTGAGTCGAGCACCGGCCCCGAGGACAGGACCACGCCCCGCTCAATGACATTTCCCAGCTCCCGTACGTTTCCGGGCCAGGGATAGACCAGCAGCCGATCCAGAGCCCTTTTGGAGATCCCGGTGATCTCCTTGCCCGTGCGGGCGGCGAACAACGACATGAAATGCTCGGCCAACACAGGAATGTCCTCTGTACGCTCGCGCAGGGGAGGCAGGTCGATGGGCACTACGTTCATCCGGTAGAACAGATCCTCCCGAAACAGGCCGTCGGCCACCCGCTGCTCCAGGTCCCGATGGGTGGCGGCGATCACTCGCACGTCCACGGAAATCGGCGCCTCTGCCCCCACGGGAAGCACCTCGCCCTCTTGCAGGGCCCTGAGCAGCTTGGCCTGCAGCGCCAGGGGCATATCCCCCACCTCGTCGAAAAACAGGGTCCCCCCGTCCGCCAACTCGAACCGTCCCCGTTTCCGAGTCACGGCTCCGGTGAAGGCCCCTTTTTCGTGGCCGAACATTTCCGACTCCAGCAGCGTCTCTGGAATCGCAGCGCAGTTAATGGTCACCAAGGGGCGTTCGGTGCGCTGGCTGTCGGTGTGGATGGCCCGAGCGATGAGCTCCTTGCCGGTGCCGCTCTCTCCGCGGATCAGGGTCGTCGCGTCGGTGGGCGCCACCCGTGCCACCTTCTCCAACAGCGCGGTGATGGCCCGGGACTGTCCCACGATCTCTCCGTGGCGGGCCACCTGTACGAGCTCCTCCCGCAGGTACACATTCTCGGCCTCCACCCGGCTCTTGAGCTCCAGGATCTCCCGCTGCTGGCCGGCCAGATCCTGGCTGAGCTTTTCGATCTCCGAGTAGGCCGCCGCGTTGCGCAGCACCACCGCCAGCTGCCGACCCAGGGCCTCCAGGGTTACGATCTCGTCTCGGGAGACCATGGAGCCGTCCACCTTGGATCCCAGCACCAACAGACCCAACACCCGATCGCGCACCACCAGAAACACCACCATGGCTGCATCCAGCGTACGGAAAATTTTCCCAAACTCCTTGGCCAAGCGGGGCGGCTGCAGGTCCGTCATCAGCCGCGCCACGGCCACCGTGTCTCCCACGGATCGGGCCCGCATCTTTCGGAGGGTGAAGCTGTCCACGGTGGGCAACCCCTTGGGTAGCGTAGGTTCGCGACCTACGGCATGGACCACCTCCAGGTTGTGGTCCGTCCCCGCCAGCAGCAGCATGGCGTGGTTCCTTGAGAGCTTGGTGACCAGCATGTCGAGCAGGATCCTGCTGAGCCGATCCAGATCCAGCATGGTGACGAACTCGCCCGAGGCCTGCTGTAGGATCTCCTGATAGACCGTGTGGTGCCTGAAAAAGAGGCGGTCCACGTTGGTCTGCACCGCCTTACGCAGCGGGAAGAAGAGGGCCACCGAGACGATGGTGGCCAGAACGGTCACCATATTGGAGGTGGTGTCAAAAACCTCGGCGAGCAGGAGGCCGAGGCCTCCGGCCAGAACGAAGTAAACGACGATGATCACGCCGGACAGGACCGCGTACACCAGGCTTCGATGGACGATGCGATCTACATCGATGAGCCGAAACTCCATGAAGGAGAACGCAATTGTCAGCGCCAAAATAGCGTAGATGGGGAGGAGATACTCGCTGGACTCCAGCAGCCAGGCTGCCGGCGCCGTGTTCCAGCGTGAGAAGGAGAACCCCGCCGTCAGTAGCGCGGCCAGCACGGCGCCGTACATGATCCATTGGATCTGCTTTCGCAGAACCCAGGGCGCGGTGATGAACCGCACCAGGATCACCGCCAGACTCGCCAGGAGGTACACCCCGAACATGGCCGGGATCGCCCATTTTCCCAACAGAAGCATCTGCCGCTGGTGCTCCCCGCTGGGCTCGGTGTACAGGTTCAGGTACCCGACTCCCGCGGCCAGGGTCAATAGCACCTGGGGGGCATAAAGCAGCACCGGCAGCTTCGGGAAGCGCTTGAGCAGCGGCACCGGCTCGGGGTAGCGCAGGAAGGCATGGAGCAACAGAGGCACCGTGAACAGGTCAAAGAACAGGGTTCCCAGAAACAGGGGCGCCGAGCCCAGAAGCCCTTTTAGGTGCGTGAATCCATACAAGACCACGTAGATGTTGATAATGACAATGACGAACCAGTTCACCCCCGGCTCTCCCCGGCGCGCCCCCCACAGCACGATGCACAGGATCAGCACCACCCCAAAGGAGCCTAGGGTCAGTGCCAGGCTCGGCATGAGCGCCGGCGGCTCAGACTTCAGGCGAACCGTGAACCGGCTCGGGCCCCTGGAGAAAACGAAGTCCGCTTCCTTCCCCATACCCAGGCGTCGATTCAACACCAGGTAGTGGAAGCCACTGCGGAGGGTCACCGCCTCGCCGCCTCCCTGCTTCACTGAGATCAGCCGGTCGCCGGCACGGAGCTGCTTCCCCGCCTCTCGGTCCCACTGAACGGCTTGGACCGCCTGGTTTTCGTCCAGGCTGAACCCAAAATCGGGCTCCGAAAAGATGTACGCGTGACACAGGCCGATGAACACCGCTGAGGTAACCAGAGCGACCAGGGGGATCCCCAGCGCTACCGACAGTCGGACAATGTTCTTTCGCTTCGGCTTCAATTCAATACCGCCCAGGGACCAGCGGATTTTCGTATCTGATCAGATACACCCACGATCCTGAGATGATGCACATATAGATATCATGCCCACGCACTCCGGCATCGAGATTTCGACCTATCTGTCTAACAGGCGGAAATACAACCCTTTTTTCTGACACCTCGATCCAGGCACACCACTTGCACAAGGAGCCCGGCAAGATCGCAACTCGCGACTGTGACGTTGCTCGCTGGCGTCGCTCCCTGACGTTGCTCCCTTAAAGGAGGAAACTCATGAACCCTCGATATTCCGCAATTCTGATTCCCGCCGTGGCCCTGATCGTCGCCCTTGGGGCTGTCCCCACGACAGGCTGCTCCACCGACCATGAGCTCGAGCCCTGCCTGAACGACACTACCTTTGTGGGCGACTCCGGTGCCCGTCACGTACTAGATGTAGACCTACCCTTTGCCCCGGGGCCCGTGGCGGTGATCTCCACGACCGACGACGGCCAGAGCCTCTCGCGGTCGAGCCGACTCTGGCTCGCCGAGGGCGGCACCACACTCTATGCCCTGAGCGCCACGGAGGTGCACTCGGTGGACCTGGCCACCTTTGACGTGTCCACCTTCGCCAGCGTCGGGTACCGCGCGGCGCACCTCGCCGGCTCAGACCAGGACTCCGCCCTCATGGTCACTGACCACGTTCGCGGATCTTTGTGGATTCTGGACAGCACCTGCCACGCCCCATCCACAGAGGTGGAGGTGGGTCGTGGTCCCGGGGCCCTGGCGCTGGGACCCGGCCGCCGAATGGCCTACGTGGCCAATGAGTGGGACAAGACCTTGAGCCTGGTGGAGACCGGTGTTGGAACCCACGTCTCCACCGAGCGCCAGGTGATCGTGGCCTCCCAGTCCGAGGGCCAAGTCCTGGTGCTCGACGGTGACGGCCGCACGCGGCAGACCTTCGACAATCTGCCCAGCCAGCTGTTGGACATAGCCCTCATGCCAGGGGGCCACATGATCGCTGTGACCTACTCCCAGGTGGTGGTCACCGGCGACCTCGAGGTTTCCGGTGACGGCGAGGTCGTCCTGGCCGAAGGCATCGCCCTATTGGACCTGACCTCCGGCGAGGTGACCCTCCATGAGCTCGCCCGCCCCAAGGACGAAGGGCTCCACAACCTCCTGGCTCGACCCACCGGCATGGCCGTGGTGGACGACTCCACCCGCCTGGTGGTGGCCCTGCCGGGCTGGGGCCGCGTGGCCGTGGTGGACATAGACCCCGCCAGCGACACCTACGGGGTCACCCTTCGCACCCACGCCGTGCCGGGCAACCCCCGCTGGGTGGTGGCCGCCTCCCTGGCCGACGACTGGGTCTACCTCCTCGACGACGACACCGGCTCTGTGATCACCCTGAATGCTCAAGGCCAGGTCACCAAGGATCTGACGCTCCGCTGACACTCCGCTGACGCTCCGCTGACACTCCGCCGACGCTCCGCTGACACTCCTGTAACGCTCCCCTGGCGCACACCCCATTCCCGTGGCGCCTGGTGCGGTCAGGGCTGGGGCAGGGTGCGGACGCGCAGGGGCTTCAAGAGTTCGCTCTGGGCGAGCCAGTCCAGGATGTTCTGCAGAAAGATCCGGTTCGCTGGCACGTGGGGACTGAGCTTCAGCAGGTCGAAGTCCCCCACCACCACCAGCCGGGAGGGCTTGGCTCCGCGGACGAGCTTACCTAGCTCCGGTGCGATCACGTAGGCCGAGGGCAGGCGTCCCTCCACCATCGCCGCCACCACGAAACGCCCGAGCTTGGTGCCCGTGGGGGGCCGGTCTCGTCGCTTGGCATTGAAGACGTAGGGCCCTTTGACCAGCCAGCTCCGGGGCGAGGTGACCAGCAGCGGTTGGACGCGGAAGGTCTTGCCGGGCTGGATGCGGGCGCCCACCAGATCCTTGGTGAGGGTCAACGGGGAGGCCAGCATGGGGCGCGCCATCAACTTCGTGCCACCGATCGAAATCGACAATAGGGCCGGGTGCTCGATGCTCTGCGTCACCTCGCCGCGACGGTGCATTAGCGGACGCGCTTCGCTGTCCATCACGTAGGCGGGCTGCACTCGCACGCCCCACTTCACGAGGAGATCCCCCAGGCCGTGCTTTGCCTCCACTAGCTGCCGCGGACTTCGCTGCGAGGCCGCTGCAGGCGGCTGCTTTTGCAGCGCCATTCCCTCCAGCAGGACGAGCAAGTTGGTGCCGCGCAGCACGAGCTGATCCAGCCGTTTTTTTTCCTCGAGGCTCCAGGGCCGGTTTGGCGGAAGGACCAGGGCCACGGGCGCCTTGGGAGGGGGCCCCTTCGCGGCGATGTTGTATTGCACCGCCTCGAAGGCCCCGAAGAGCTTTGCGAGGACTTTGAGGAAGGCCGACTTCTGCCTGGGCAGTAGCTCGTGGTGACCGGTTAGGAGCAGAAGTCTCTGTCGACCCCGCACGAGGCGCAGCAGCCGTTCGGTGAAGAGGTACTCTAGCTGGGACCGCATGTTCGGTTCGATCACCCGGACCACCTCCACCCGGTCCGTGGACGCGCCCGGGGGCCGGTAGCGCAACGCGACGCCGAAGAAGGCCTCGCACAAGTCCCCTTTTTTCAGCCGAAAAGACATTCTGGGGATCCCGTAGGTCTCCGCCTGTCGCTTCGCCTTGTTCGAGGTGTCGGGGGACAGCACCGTCACCTTAAACGGTCCCTGGCTGTGCTTGGCATAGCTTCGCAGTAACCGCACCGCGAACCGAGAAAGGTCAGCCAGCTCGGACGGGAGCTTCTCCGAGACGAACACCAGCGCCTCCATCCGCCCCTGAAGCTCCCCGGCCAGTTGCCGGCTCACCGGGTGCAGCTTGAGGGGGGGATCTTTCTTTTTCCCCTTGCCGCAGCCCGTCCATCCGCCTGCGCACACCACCACCAGACCGAACATCCACAACATCCGTCGATTCATACGAGGGGCCCTCCGCGTGGTGGGCGACTATATCAGACCGGGCCTATCTCGACGAATCCCAGCATCGTGCGTAAGACATTTCATCGGCCTTTTGGGGTTCCCCGGAAATAGGCTTATTCCTATTGGGGTGGGTCAATGTACGTTTTTGGTGTGGGGCATTGCTGAAGTGGTGTGGAGTGTGGATTGGGGCCGATCTGTAGACGGATCGGTGCCAGGACCAGGTGCTCAGCGAGCGCACGGCCCAAAGTCGGCATGATTCCATTTACAGACTTCAGACCCTACAACGACTAGCCAACGTTTTTTGACCGAGTCCGCCCAAATAGTAGACAATGGCCAGGGCAACTCACTATTTGGAGGATCAGACATGGAAGCGTCTCTGCGCCGGTTATTCGTGGGATGTTCCCTCACCGCGCTGCTGGCTTGGACCGGCGGCTGTAACAGCGACACCGGGAACAACAACAACCAACAGCAGAACAACAACACGGTGATTGATGGCGGGATCGACGCCAACGTTCAACAGGACGCCTCCGTGCAGCAAGACGCCAACGTTCAGCAGGACGCTGCTGTTCAACCAGACGCCTTTGTGCAACCGGACGCCTTTGTGCAACCGGACGCCGCGCCCATCGCCGTGGTGCTTAACTCCTCCCACACCGGCTGGGGCCTGAACGCCTGGCAGTACAAAAACTGCTACTTCAGTGGCTGCCACGTGGAGACCTCCCTGTCCTCCCCGCCCCACACCGTGGGCGTGGGGCTGTGGCAGTGTGGTTCCTGCCACGGAGGCAACGGCGCCTGTGACCCCAACGGAGACACCAAGACCGATCACACCGCGGCCGACAACTGCATGTCCGCCTGCCACGGAAGCCACCACGGATACAACGCCAACGCCGAATGTGTTGGCTGTCACATCACCCCCGTGGGCGGAAACCCCGACTGCACGCCCTGATTTTTACAGACTACAAACCCGACCTCAGGAACCTGGTGTAGATGTCCTTGCCCTTCTGCGTCTTTGCGACCTCTTCCGCACGAGATGCCTCCCAGGCCGACGACTGGGTCTACCTCCTCGACGGCGACACCGGCTCTGTGGTCACCCTGAATGCTCTAGGCCAGGTCACCAGGGATCTGATGCTCCGCTGATACTTCCCTGGCGCATCCCCCATTCCCGTGGCGCCTGGTGCGGTCAGTGCTATGGTGAGCCATGTTCAAAATCACGCTGCAAATCACGCTCCTTGCCCTGGGGCTGGCGACGGCGTGCCAACCCCGCCCCGCTCCGACGGATCCCTCCCGGGCCTCCGGGCCCCGAATAGCTCCCGCCGATGATTCCACAGCCCAGAACCTGGCGAGGAAGTTTACCCACCGGGCCCGACGATGCTTCGCGCAGGTCTTTGTAGCCAGCCAGGGTCGGGACCTCACCCCCAAGGAACGCCAGGACACCGCACGCCGCGACCGCGCCCTGGTCCGCCTGGGCGCCGAGCTCCGTTCCTGTCTCACCGGTAGCGGCTATGGCGGCGAGGCCATGGTGTCTGAGTCCACGGTACAGCGCTGGCTGAAGACGCCCGACTGCGCGAACTTCGCCCGGACGGCCGTAAAATCCCGCGCATGCTTCGCCCTGGCGGGAGTGGTCGACCAGATGGGCTACCGGGCGACCCGGCCACGGCCACGACCCGGGCTCGCATCTACCGGAGGACCGAACACTTTCGCGGCGATGGCCTGCACCACCCCGGATCCGCCCACGCCCGCGGGACGCTACGGGGCATCTCACATCCTGATCTTTTACCAGGGAGCGAAGCGGGCTCCGCGCAACATCACCCGCTCCAAGGCCGCGGCCCGCAAGCTCGCCCTTCGCATCGCCGCCCTGGCCCGCGCGCCGGGCGCGAGCTTCTCCAGCCTGGCCAAGCGCTGGTCCGAGGGCCCCTCCTCCAAACGCGGCGGGCGCCTTGGGCCATTTCTACCCACACAAATGGTGCCGCCTTTTTCCAAAGCGGTGATGCGGCTGTGTATCGGCTCCATCTCCGGTGCGGTGGAGACCGTCTTCGGATTCCACGTCATCCGACGCGACCAGCCGTAGCACCTCCAGTCGGCCCTTAGGACAGCCCGTAATACAGGTAAAATGTATCGGACGACGGTTCTGTGTCCACAATCCCATGGGCGCCCACTCCCATCAGCCAGGATTCCCGCGCTCCGCCACCTGCACGGACGGTACCCTCCTACCCGCTCTCCGCACGCCTCAGCTCCTCGCGAACGGTTTCGCGGATGAGCTCACGCAGCTCGCGCTGTTGGAGCCACTCCCTCAGCGCCTGGTTGATGAGCGTCTGATATCCCCGGCCATCGGTGCGCTTCGTGAGGGCCTTGAAGGCGTCGACGACGTCGGTGTCGATCCGGATGGTGATCGGTTGCTTCCTCACACCCCGGTGACGTTCTTGTCTGGCGACGGGCCCCCGCGTAGCTCCCGTCAGGTCGGGGAGGATATCGCGAGTATACGACTGGTAGTCTGGCTCATTCCTGTTCGTAGGCATGGCGATACGCTCCTTCCGCGTCAAAGGCCGTGATGATCCGGTAGATCGCCTCGTCCAAGGCCTCGTAGACGATAACCAGAATACGAGCGGTGACCGTGTACCCCACGAGGAGGTAGCGGTCTTCGTGATGTTGCGGATCAGGGAGGTCGAGACCTCGCTGATCGTCGAAGGCAGAAACGACTTCGTAGAAGCTCACGTCGTGTTCTTTAAATACCTGCCGGCGCTTCATCTCATCCCAGAAAAACCCCGTGTCCATGCGGCTTCCTGTACGTACAATTGTACATATCTTTCGTTGATAGTCAACCTGCTCAGTCCGTCCTCAACCTTAGTTATCGCCAGCAGCACCTAACGGTTGCGTTGTTTCCTGTTGACGCCAAACATCCCCTCAGACGTCCCCGAGGATGCGCTTCCGGTAGGATCGCCCGGAGGGGCGAAGGCAGTATTCGCTCGAACGGTCGGCCCTAGGGCAGCTCGTGGTGCAGGTAGAAGGTATCGGACGACGGAGCAGCGATGGTGATGGGCGTGTCCGGAGACGGAAGTGCGATGGTCCCCGAGCCGTCGGTCAAATCCAGCTCGTAGACCAGCTCGCCGGCGCCCACGTAAACGGTGTGCACGTCGCTCGCCGAGACCTGGACCTCGAGCACCACGCCACCGCATACGCTCTGGGAAGTGGCCGTGATGGTAGGCGCGGCCTGCCGGGACCGATTCCACACCGGGATCAGTCCGTCTCCCAGGAGCACCACCGCCTTCTGGGTCCAACGATAGCTCTCCGAATCCACCACATCATATTCACCGACGAGCGGAAGCACGAAGGTGTCGTGCTCCGGCAGCTCGGCGTGAGCGGTTAGAAAGGCGTCCGCCAGCAACAGCTCGCCGGGCCGCGAGATGTCCCGAAGGGCCTCGTCGATGAACTGGCTGCCACCAGCCAGGCCCAGGCCCGTCGTGGTATTCCCAACGTAGGCGATGGCGCCCCCCTCGGGGGCATTGATCAGCTGCTCCCCGGCGGAATCGTCGGGGAAGTTGAAATCCCCGTCGCCCGTGTGCCAGATGAAGGGCGCCTCGAACTGGCCGGCCTGGCAGGCGCCGGAGAAGAAAATCGGATAGGTGGTATTGACCAGCGCGTAGGCGTGGTCCCCGGAGAACGTGTGCTCTGGGCTGTGGATCTGCTCGGCGGTCAGCAGATCGGGGTAGCCATGCCCGTTGTGCACGATGAGATTGACCCCGGCCTCGATCTGCTGCACCTGGTTGGCCCGGGTGATGTCCAGGGCGGTGGGATCGGGGTTGTCACTCTGGGCGTACAGCTTGGTGATCGAGAAGTCGGCCGGCAGCACGTCAATCGTGCGGCCGGCCTCCTCAAAGTACCGGGCGGAGCTGAAGTCAGTGTTCATCACGTTGACGGCGATGTTTGCCAGCAGCAGCACAGTCTGCACGTGGCTGGGCTCATACCGGGCGGAGTACGCCACGACCTTCTCAACGTACCGGCGCGCCTCCAAACCGCTGGAGATGGGGATCCGCGAGACCGAAACCTCGGGTCGGTAGTCCGGGGAGTCAGCGATGGCGTCGCCATACACGCCGTCTCCGTTGGTGTCCCATTCAGAGAGGTCCGAGTAGTAGTAGTCGGTGTAGAAGTCCTCTTCATAGGTGCCCGCGATGGAGTTCACATACAGGTCGTGGGTCCGCCGCGAGGGGATGTCGGGCAGGTCTCCGCCCAGGACGACGTAGCGGAGCCCGGGCTGCGCGGCGATGTAGTCCTTGATCGCCTTTGCGGTGTCGTTCGAGGGATCCGTATCATCGCAGGTCGCCGAGGCACAGATCTCGGCCACGGTCACCAGGCGGGTGGACGTGCCGGTCTGGGTGTGGAAGGTCACCAGCGGAACGAACGCATAGCGCAACGTCTCGGTGGTAATCAGCAGTGCTTTGGGATTGGCGAAGGTCAGCGGAGCTGCAAAGGTGACCTCTGGAATGCAGCCACTGTCCGGATCGGACCCCCCATCCCCAGTGTTTGTCCCGGCGGAGCCACGGTCGCAGGCTCCCCCCCCGACGCCAAGCCCGACGCCAAGCCCGACGCCCAATAGCACGACCCAAGCGACATAGCCCTTGATGAATTTCATTTGGACGAACACCTCACGTACATATCATCTCAGTCGCAGCATACCCCATTGACCCCAGGTACCGAAAACAACCGTTGCCTATCCCTGCCAGATCCCCAGCACGAGAACGTCGTAGAAGAAGTGGGTGTACACGGCGGTGGAGAAGCCGCGCTTCAAGTAGATGATTCCGAAAAGCACGCCGGCCAGCAGACGGTACACAAAGGCGAACAGCCCGAAAACCTCACCGTGGGGTGGGATGTGGTGGGAGATGGAAAACACCGCGCCGCTCACGACCAGGGCCACGGTGAGGATGAAAAGACGCGAGAAGCGTGTCCAGCGGGTCAGGCCCGCCAACAGGCCGCCGAACAGGATCACCCGGAACACGAGTTCCTCGTGCAGACCGGCTCCGGCGGAGATGTAGAGCACCATCCAGGGATTGTAGGAAGGCGTAGTGGACAGGGACGGCGGGTGCATGCCGAGGATCTTCGTCATGACAAAGATGATCACCGACCCCGTGAGCAGCGCGTACAGGCCGCTCTCCAGGATCATGGGCCACATCATGCGCAGCTCAAACTTCTCGGTGCTGCGTTTCCGCCAGTACAGATAGGCCGTCCCCACCACCACGGCCAGGGCGAAACCGGCCAGCCCCCACTCGGACTCGGCGCTCAGGCGGAACAGCACCGTGGAGAGGAAGTCCACCCCGTTTAACTGATCGCTGCCAAAGGTGCCCACCTGGTACACCACAAACAGCGGGAACACGAAAAGGATCTCCGTGGACCAGTTGGGACGCCGGCTCCAGTACGCGCGCAGGCTGCGCTGCCGGTTCGCCTCGGAGGTTCCTTTGCGTTGGGCCATGGCACAAGAGACTATCACGGAGTCACGGAGTCGTTCCGCTAGACCCTGAGCCATTGGTCCTGATACAGTCTTTCCATGACAAAACCGAAACGGTTAACGCTCAGGAGTGCAGGGACCGTGGCATGCGTCCTGGTCCTGCTCGTAGGATGCACGAAGACGTCCAGCGGCGGGGAGGATCCTGACGCCAGCAACTCGGACGCCAGCAACTCGGACGCCGGCAACTCGGACGCCGGCAACTCGAACGATGGCGGCACCTCGAACGATGGCAGCCAGGGGGATCCTGACGCGACTACGGGAGTCTGCTCGCCTAGTGAAACGCGGCCTTGCGGCTCGGACGTGGGCGCCTGCCAGACGGGACTCGAGACCTGCGACACGGTCGGGGCCTGGGGTCCGTGTACGGGACAGATCTCTCCTGCCGCCGAGATCTGCAACAGCCTGGACGACAACTGCGACGGGAACGTCGACGAGAACCTGGACACGGACTTCGGCGTGTTCGCCGGGTGCGCCAACTACCGCTACCTCATCGACAGCTCCCTGCAGTGGCTCGACGGAAACGCGGCGGCAGCCACCAACCAATTCACACCCGCGGTGGTGGCCGACCTGCCCAACATCATCACCGCGGCCTTCGGCCTCATCGCCCGGGCCGAGTTTCATCTCCAGAGCAACGGGCTACCGCTCCCGGCCGGGGCGCGCAAGGACCTGATCGATCAGGCGCTGGAGCAGACCGATGCCATGTGGGACTGGGAGGCGTCTCAGCCCACGCCCTCCAGCCTGCGCCAGGGGGTGGGACACACCCACGACTGCCGGGGATGGTTCGGAACCCTGGCCGGCTACACGAGCATCGTCAACGGGCAGGCCCGCCCCGCCTACACCGTGTCCACCTACTACACCGGCCCCGTGCTCTACGGCTATGCGCTGTTGGCCAAGGCGATCTTCACCGATCCCCCGGCACCCGCCGCTGACTACCTGGCCGAGGCCGCGACGCTCAACGCCCGCGTGAGCGCCGTGATCAACCACTGGTTCGTCACCCAAGACCCCGATCACTTCTGGGCGGCCTCCCCCTCGGACGGCACGGAAAACTGGTTCTGCGAAACGGAGTTTGAGGACGACTGTATGTGGGGCGGCCAGCGCTTCGTGAAGTGGAACACGCAGACCTGGATGTGGCGCGCGGTGGCCCTTTGGAACGACAACGCCCGGGACTTCCAGTCCTCCACCGACACCGTGCGACGCACCCGCGCCATGCGCTACGCCCGCTGGATGAAAAAAGACATGATGGACTCCTCGGGTCCCTGGAGCAACACCTCGCCCTACTGGTGGCATAGCTGGGCGGACTGGGACACAGCGCCCATCTGGAACTACATCGAGGACGCCAGCCACGGCTCCTGGGACGTGGGGCTCATGGTGGAGGCCTGGCGCGGCGACTGGAG
>JAOZUO010000308.1 GCA_029938605.1 Deltaproteobacteria bacterium
TCCTCCACCGGTTCAACGGCCCAGTAGAGCCCACCTGGAACTGGTTCCCCTCGAAGCGAAGCTGGGGTTGGTACTGGTTCCCTGCAGAGAGATCCCTCGTTTCACTCGGGATGACAGGGATCCAGGCAAAGAGACGACAGGGACCCACACCTTGCTGCGGCTCAGCTCTGTCATTCCGACCGAGGAGCCGGCGAAGCCGTGCGACGAGTAGAGGAATCTCTCCCTTCAGCACGGGTGGTTTCGCCGCCGGCCAGACTCCCCTCGGGGGCCCACCGGTACTACCCCCAGGGGGCCCACCGGCTCTGAAGACCGACACGGTCATCAGGAGGACCTCGGTGCTTGGATGAGCCGCCTGAAGCATGCCAGTAAGGTATTTGGCCAGGGCAGCCTGATTGCTTTAGCCATGGTCGCGTTGTTTGCCGTGGGCGCTGTTGTCCTTGCTCGCCTCGAAGGGCTGCCACAAGACAAGGTCCTTCAACAGCTTGGGCTGGGACTGCTGATGGGGGCCTCTTTTTCGCTACTGGCCGCCCTCGGGTTGCTTCACGTCGCCGAAGACACCGACTATTTCTGGTGGCTGCTCCACCGGCTCGCGACGGAGCTCAGTCGGGAGGAGATCGTCGGCATCCGCCTGACAATCTACGCATTCAACCAGATTCTGCAGGACGCGGCTGGGGCGATTCTGGTCATGGCGGGTTGCCTCGGAGTCGCGTCGATTGGCGCGATCGTGGCGGCGCGGCTGGCCGCTTGCGAGCGCGCGGGGAAGGTTATTCCGGCAGGACGCTATCCCATGGCTAATGCCCTGGCATTGCAGGTGAAAAAAAATAAGGCAGAGCCATTGACGCTCGTGAAACGATGATTATCGATATTCTGTAGACGCTGTTTCGAGTGACGAAAGGAGGCCATCAATGCTTTGGGAATGCACTGAATGTGGAGGCCTAGTGAGGCGAATTCGCCGACCGACCGTATGCCCTACCTGTGGCATCGGCGGCTCGCTCTTCGTCCCTGCCGGCACCGACCCCGAGGACGGTGTGCTGGACGGTAGCTTCCGCGAGGCTTGGCTTGAGTACGGGATGAACTGGCCGGGGCAGACCCTGGTCGACGGCCCCGGACTCGAACCGGAGATTGCGGCTTGGGTTCGGGCCACAGGCGGTCGTGGTGAACGCTGACGGCCACCCCAAACACATACTACATCAAGTGGGTCGACTGACGACCCGAGGAGGAAACCATGCTTACGCGATGGAACGATTTCGACCGCAGTCTGGCCATGATGGACGAGTTTCGGCGCCGGATGAACACCCTGTTCAACGACTATGATCGGGGAGGCCTTCCGCCCGGCCGAGCCACGTGGCCGAAAGTGAACCTGTACGACGGTGACTCCCAGGTCGTGCTCGAGGCTGAGCTGCCTGGTGTCACCAGGGACGACATCGACATCACCGTCACCCAGGACGTGCTGGCCATATCGGGTAGGCGCTCCGTTGATGTGCCCGAGGGCTACTCGGTGCACCGCCGCGAACGCGGAGCGGTCCAGTTCGCGCGGAGCTTCTCGCTTCCGGGCAAGGTCGATCCGGAGAAGGTGGGCGCCGAGCTCACTGACGGTGTGCTTACCATCACCCTGGAAAAGGCGCCCGAGGCGCAGCCCAAGAAGATCACCCTGAAGGCCTAGGCCAGGGTTCAGAAAAGGAGGAAGCCATGAGCACCGAGATGGTCAAACAGGAAGAGCAGACGCCGGAGCGCGTGAGCGAGCGCCCGTCCGTGGCGCCGCTGGTGGACCTGTACGAAAACGAGGACGAATTGCTCCTGGTGGCCGACCTGCCGGGGGTTAGCAAGGGTGGGCTGGAAATCCAGTTCCACGATGGTGTCCTGTCCCTGGAGGGACGTCGTGAAATCGAGCGCGAGGGCGCGACCCTGCTGCGCGCCGAGTACCGTCCGGCGGACTTCGTGCGGCATTTCACCGTCGCCGACGGGATCGACATGGAGAAGATCGACGCTTCGCTAGCCGACGGCGTGCTGCAGCTGAAGCTGCCGAAGGCGGCTGCGCTCAAGCCACGCAAAATCGAAATCAAGGGTGGCTGAGCACCAGCAACTCGTAGGTTCGGATGAATCACCGCGTCCCGAGCAACGAAAGGAGGAGATCCATGCATTGGAGATGTAGCCACTGCGAAAGCACGTACCAACGACCTGACCAGCCGAGGCAGTGTCCACTGTGCGGAGCCCGTCGAATGCAGCTGGTCCTCCCGGGCGGAGCGCCCGAACGCTTCGGGCGCGACATCGAGTGTTTGGAAGCCTGGGAGAATTTCAGAACATTCTGGCCTCTGTACAGCCAACGACTGGCCCCCGCTGAGGAACAGCCTGAGCTCGCGGCTTGATTTGGATACGTTCCTCGACACCGGAAGGGGGAGGCCCAAATCGGTCGTACATAGCGCTCGGAAAGGAGGTGGACTCATGTCCTGGAAGGAGTTCAAGAGCAAGTTCAAAAACCTATTCAGCGGCAATGAAGGCGAGACAACGGGCAACTTGCCGGTCCTGCAGACTGGGAAGGTAGACGAGCCTCCAGCGGACCGTCCCCGCCTGGTGCCCGTAGTGGACATCATGGAGAACGAGCGCGAGCTGATCCTGACCGCTGATGTACCGGGTGAATGCTCCGAAGATTCCCGACACCGACCTGGAGAGGGTCCGCGCCGAGCTCGCTCGCCATCATCACCTCCGGCACCATCGTGTGGATTCGCGCACGGGAGAGATCGTCGTGTACGAGCCCATCGGTGTGTTGGCGTCGAACGCTATTGCGCAGCTGGCGAGCGCCCTGTACATGTGCCCCGAGGACCTGGAATCTCGGCTAGCGGGTGACCAGTCACGCACGAGGTACGACCCGGTGATGAAGCTCGTGCGCCAGGAGCCGGGTTTGTACTCTGTTCACCGGATGACCTACCGTGGCGATGGTGGCTGGTCATGGCCGCTGGCGGTCGGCCCTCTCAGCAAGCTGACCGAGAAGTATATCAAGCACGTGGGGACGGAAGAGTTCTTCGAGTTACTATGACGAGATTTCACACAGAGCCACCGGGCTACACCAAGACGGCTCTGTCCGACTTGCAGGGCGCTTGGGTGACAGAGCAGCCAGGTCGATGTACCCGGGTTTCGGATGATTCCAATCGGTTGTCGGATGATTCTCGGATGATTCTCGGGTTTTATTGTGAGTTATAGGTAGAGGGAGTACCGAACTGGCGCTTCAGCACCTTGCCGACGAAGCGATCTTCCGTGCATTCCTTCGCGATGAGCTCTTGGATGCGATGAAGCGTGTCCTCGGCGCGACCGGCGTTCTCCGCTGCCTTCATAGTGTGCGAGTAGGCGTTCATCACGTCGCCGCCGGTGATCTCGTAGCCGAAGCCCTCGACGAGCCAGTGCAACGCCGCCATTCCCACCTCCAATGCAAACTCAGGCCTCCGCTCTCCGAAGTCCCGCGCGGCACGAGTGAGTGTCTGCGGAGAGCATGGAGAGCGATTTGCAAGAGCGATGGCTTCGTCAAAGAGCTTCGCGCTCTTGGCCGCGGCGAACCACTTGCCCTCCTCGCCGGGACTCGCGGCGACGAGATCTTCGAGGACCTCGGAAGGCTTCTTGTGCGGATACTTCTTGGCGACGGCGCGAAACCACGCCAGGTAGGTGCCGGCACGGTTGGCACGCAACCCGTAGCGGCGGTAGGCCTCGTCCACGAGCCCCGAGGAGAGCAAGAATCCCTCGCACAGCTCATCGATGTCCGCATCACTGGCCCAAGAGCTGCGGCTGTCTTCTGCCAGGCGGATCGCCTCGTCATTCTTCCCCTGCGCTGCCAGCGCTTTCGCGGCCCAGCGCTTGTATGGCCAGAAGCTCTCGTCCTTCAGCACGTCGAGCAGGTCGTCATGGCGGCCTGCCGCGTAGAGTGCGCTCAGGCACGCCGTGGTTCCGTGGAAGCAGCCGCGCGGGATTTTGTCGGAGGAGAGGGCAGAGCGTGTGATGTCGATGAGCTGGTTAGCCCAGCGTGAGGCTACCTCAGGCGAGGCGCACAGCTCACCCCAATGATCGGTGAGTACCTCAATGTAGGGGATCCTGTCGTTGGCGTGGGCCTCGAACAACCGCTCCAGCCACTTGTCACGCGTCTTCTCGTCAACGGGAGCCTCCGCAATGATGTCAACAAGCGCAACGATGGCGTTGTTGACCGCCGCGCCGATGGACCCTGACGAGCTGTCCACATGCGCGAGGGCCGGTGACAGCTTCTCCAGCAACAGCACCGCCCCCTCCGCTGCCAGCACCTTGTCCTTGCGGGCCACTTTCGTGATCTCAGAGACGGCCTCCTTGACGCGCTTGATGGCCGGCTGTGATCTCCATCCGAAGGCGTTCTTGCGAAAACGCGCCCGGAATGTCCACTTGTGCTTCTCTGCTTTCGCCATGGGAGACACCGTTTCTTTATTATACCAATCGCCGCGCTACTCGTCCACGATGCGTCGGTTGCCCCGGGCGATGCGATCCAGGACCTCCACACAGCGTGGCTTGCGTCGATTACCCGTCGTCGTCATCTTCATAGTAGTCATCATCATCGAAGTCTGTGACGGCTGATGGTGCATCGAGTCGGGCATGGCGGGGATCCTGCCGATCCGCCATGACGATGGCCTCACCCGACCTGACCTTCTCCAGGTACTCGAGCACCACCGCGACCGCGTGCTTGCACGTGTCCCAGTACGGACAGGTACAATCGGACACCAGGGTGTTCCGGCCCCGCAGAGCGACACGAGTGGCGTAACGAGATGAGCCTTGCACCCAGGCCAGCAGCTTCCCATCGGAGTCTCGTGCCAGGTTTTGGACCAGCCCGCGTTTCTGGTAGTCCTGTCCGCGGTCAAAGATCCTGGTACCCACCCACTTCTCCAGTCCATTCCTGGTTAGTTTGGCGAATGGATCCTTTCCGCCACGTTGTCGGCTGGATGGGGAGCGCTGTGATGTCTTGGCTTTTTTCTTCATCGTGTGGTGCTCACATCGACCGTTCAATGGACGGTGTCCGCAGAGTAGTGTCACCGCCGGCGTAAGAGAGATCCACTTCCGCCGGTGAAGTGATCCACCCGAC
>JAOZUO010000309.1 GCA_029938605.1 Deltaproteobacteria bacterium
TGGATCCCGGCTGGGTCTGCTCGGGGGATCCGAGCGTGTGCAATGAGACCTGTGGCAACGGTGTGCTGGACGAAGCGGAAGGGTGCGATGATGGCAACCTGACGCCGGGAGACGGCTGCTCGGACAACTGCGCCGAGGAGCCGGGGTGGCAGTGCAGCTCGGAACCCTCGGTCTGTGACGGCGTGTGTGGGGACGGTCTGGTGCTGGGCAACGAGGCCTGTGACGATGGCAACACGGTGGCGGGGGACGGATGCCTGTCGGACTGCACCGTGGAGGCGGGCTGGACCTGTGACTACTCCGCGGAGCCGCCCGTGGGCTGCACCTCCGTGTGCGGCGACGGCATATTGGTGGCCGACGAAGCCTGTGATGACGGCAACAGCGTCGGTAACGACGGTTGCGATCAGGACTGCTCCGTAGGGCCGTTTTCCGCTTGCGACGGCGAGCCGAGCGTGTGCATCTGCGTGGTGTACGTGGACCGCGACGTGGCGGGAGTGACCAACAGCGGCGCCGATTGGGCGTCGGCCTTTGCTCAGCTATCCGATGGCCTTCAGGTGGCCGAAAACCGATCAACCTGCGAGGTCTGGGTGGCTGAGGGGGTCTACTACACCTATCAGTTCAGCGACAATGACCGTCTCGATCTACGGAATGCTGTCTCCCTGTACGGCGGTTTTGCCGGGGATGAGACCTGGCGGAGCCAGCGGGACTTCGCGACCCGGGTCACGGTCCTATCCGGGGAGCAGGAGAACGATCCGCTCCACCGGGTCCGCCGGATCCTGGATATCAATGGTGCTGTTGGAGCGATCGTTGACGGCTTCACCATCGGTGGTGCTCTCAACCAGACCTCCGAGGGCGCCGGCGCCCGCATCCAGGGTGGTAGCGATGTGGAGCTACGCAACTGCATCTTCCAGGACAATGTCGCCGAGGAAGGAGCGGCCATCTACCTGCGTGATTCCGTCGCGACGGTCAGTGATTCTGTCTTTTTGAACAATGAAGCAGACAAGACTGGCGGCGCTATTATGATGGACAACAACGGGAGCCTGGTGTTGGAGCGCTGCCTGTTTGATGGGAACTCCGCCGACGACTGGGGCGGTGGTATTTGCGTCAATGACGCGGATTTCCTCACGGTGGATCGTTGCCGCTTTGTTCAGAATACGAGCCCGGGATATGGGGGCGCCATTTCCCTGAACAATGGCGGGATCGTGGCCGACATCACGAACTCAGTGTTCTGGCAGAACTCCGCCGACCAGGGCGGCGGTGGGATAGAGGTCTTTCAGATCTGGCAGACCGCGTTGGTGACCAACTGCACCTTCTACGACAATGAAAGTTCCGCGGGCGAGGGCGCGTCCCTTCGTGCCACGAGCGGAGATATCGCTGTTCGGAACACGATTTTGTGGGGTAGCGTGACGGATCCAATCTCCGTGGGCGTCGGTGGCGGGGTCACATGCTCGTACAGCGATGTCTACGGTGGGGCGAGCGGCGTTGGCATGTGGAATATCGATCCCGCCTTTGTCGCGCCCCTGACAGGGGATTTGCGGCTGTCATCGTCGTCGTCGTGCATCGACGCGGCCGATGGCGATGTGGCCCCTGCTTTGGACCTGGACGACAACGCCCGGGTGGATATCGCCTCCACGCCCGACCAGGGAGTGGGGAGCCCCAGCTACGTGGACATCGGGGCCTACGAATACCACCCTTGATAGGGCCCAACCGCCAATGATCTGCACCCCGTTGGGCGTCCACGGTCGCGACTCTTTTGATAGTCTGCTAACATATCGTCCATGAGTAGTATTGGCGATACTGTGCGCAGGGTTGGCGTGGTGATCTTGGCTTTGGCCCTGGTGATGCCGGCTGCGGGCTGTTTGACGGATTTTACGGGTTCAGGCACCAATGACAATGACAACGTCCCCCCTGGGTGTGGCAATGGCTTACAGGAGAGTGGGGAGCTGTGTGACGGTACGGATTTTGGCGGGCAGACCTGCCAGACTGCCTTGGGCTTGGAGTTTGGAGACCTACAGTGTACGGACGTCTGTCTGTTGGATCTGTCCGGGTGCCACAACTGCGGCAACGGGGTCGTGGATGCCAACGAAGCTTGTGACGACTCCAACCACAGCGCCGCCGATGGGTGCTCGGAGCTGTGTCAGATAGAGGTCGGCTGGCTTTGCATGGGGGAGCCTTCGGTGTGCTCCACGGTGTGTGGCGACGGGATCATCGCCGGCATTGAGGAGTGTGATGACGGCAACACGGAAATCGGCGACGGGTGCAATTCCGGGTGTACGGTGGACCCCGGCTGGGTTTGTTCGGGGGATCCGAGCGTGTGTAATGAGACCTGTGGCAATGGTGTGCTGGACGAAGCGGAAGGGTGCGACGATGGCAACCTGACCGCGGGAGACGGTTGCTCGGACAACTGCGCCGAGGAGCCCGGCTGGCAGTGCAGCTCGGAGCCCTCGGTCTGTGACGGCGTGTGTGGGGACGGTCAGGTGGTGGGCAGCGAGGCCTGTGACGATGGCAACACGGCGGTGGGGGACGGATGCCTGTCAGACTGCACCGTGGAGGCGGGCTGGACCTGTGACTACTCCTCGGAGCCGCCCGTGGGCTGCACCTCGGTGTGCGGCGACGGCATATTGGTGGGTGACGAAGCCTGTGATGACGGCAACACTGTCCCGACAGACGGCTGCGATCAGGACTGCTCCGTGGGGCCGTTTTCCGCTTGCGACGGAGAGCCGAGCGTGTGCATCTGCGTGGTGTACGTGGACCGCGACGTCGGGTTGGGGGGGAACAACGGCACCGATTGGGCGTCGGCCTTCACGTATTTGCCCGATGGGCTGCAGGCGGCCGATTGGCAGCCATCACCTTGCGAGGTCTGGGTGGCCGAGGGCGTTTATTACACCTATGAGTTCGACAACGGAGATCGTCTCGAACCGGGGCAGAATGTATCGATGTACGGCGGGTTTGCCGGAGACGAGATCTGGCGAAGCCAGCGAGACTTCGTGACTCGGGTCACCGTGTTGTCCGGGGAGCAGGAGGGCAACCCCACCCACCGGGTCAGACGGATCCTGAACCTGGACAATTCCCAGGGGGTGATCGTTGACGGTTTCACCGTTAGCGGCGCTTTCAGCACGGGCTATGACGGCGGTGGCGTGAACATCAAGGGCACCGACGTGATTCTGCGCAACTGCATTTTTCAAGACAACGCCGCCAGGAATGGCGGGGGCGTGTACATACGCGACGGCTCGGTGACCATCAGCGACTGCGAGTTTATCAATAACGTGGCAGATGACTCGGGCGGCGGAATTGCGCTGGACAGCCACGGATCCCTGGTGTTGGAGCGCAGTGTGTTCGACGGGAACTCCGCCGACCAGCGGGGCGGCGGCATCTCTGTCAGAAATGCCGATGCGATCACGGTGGACCGGTGCCGTTTCACGGACAACACGACCCAGGAGTTCGGCGGCGGCATTCGTATAGCCGACGCCGGGTTTGCAGCCAGTGTTACGAATTCCGTGTTTTGGCGGAACTCCGCCAATCAGGGAGGTGGCGGGATCAGCTTCTATCAGCTTGGGCCCACTGCGACCCTGGCGAGCTGTACCTTCCACGACAACAGCGCGAATGCGGGTGAGGGGCAGTCGATTCGTATCCAGTACGGAGATGTGAACGTTGAGAACTCCATCCTCTGGGGTACCACCACGGATCAGATCGACCTGGCCATCGGGGCGAATATCACCGTGGCGTACTGTGATGTCTTTGGTGGGGCGGGCGGCAACGGCGTCATTGACCTGGATCCCGTTTTTGTCGCGCCTCTGACGGGCGACCTGCGGCTGTCCTCGACGTCGCCGTGCATCGACGCCGCCGATGGTGACGCGGCGCCCACCACGGACATGGAAGACAACCCCCGCGTGGACATCGCCACCACCCCCAACACCGGCACCGGGCTCCCCGCCTACGTCGACATGGGCGCGTACGAGCGTCAGCCCTAGCAGCGGCTCCTACCAGCTCAGTGGCCAGGCCATCATGATCCGGAGACCCCAAGCGCTCTTTTCGTAGGCGCCGTAGCTTTGATGGAGTGCCTCGAAGAGGAGGGGGATGCCCGCTGGCGGCAGGATCAGGGTATACCCGACGCCCATGGTCACCTGTAGGCCGACCTGGGTGGGGAGAGGATGAGGGAGCAGGTCCAGCCGCGGCCCCACCGAGGCGACGAACATCAAGGCGTGGCGGCCGAAGGCGAAGACCTGTTGCAGTCGAAGCGGTAAGGCCAGGTGCGTGGGCGCCCCGTCCTTGTGAAGGGGGATGGCCAGCTCCGCGGCCAGGTGGGCGTAGGCGCCGTGGCCGGTGACGCGGCTTGTGCGGGTGCGTGATTTGTACAGGTTCCACCGGCCGTAGAGCGTGGTGCCGAAGGCCGCCTGCACTACCAGATGGTTGAGCCCGCTGCCCGCGGGGCCCACACCGTACCCCAACCCCGGCATGAAGCTGAACCGCTGCCGGAGGTTCGTCGAGATGCGCATCCAACGGTGGCCGTCGGCCCCCTGTACGAGCTGTACCCCGCGGAGCCCCTTGTGCCGTTTTTTGCGGTGGCCTGCGTGAAGGGCGGTCTTTTTTTGGGGCGGACGACGCGGTGGCTGCTCGATGGTATCGCCAGGAGCGGCCTGCGCGAGGCTAGAGCCGCCCAACGTGAGAAGGGGTGTCAGGAGCAGTACGAGGACCAGGCAAGAGGGGAGCAATGCTTTGTGGAGAGCTACTTGGGTTGGTAGATCTTCTGGCACTGGGTGCCCGTGCAGCGCATGACCCGACCGTCGGGGCCGAAGAATCCGGGGACCTTCATATCCAACACATAGACGGTGTTATCCGAGGGCGCGGAGATCTGGACGGGTACCCAACAGGCGCTCGCGCCGAGCATGCCGACAGCGGCCAGGGCAATGAGAATTTTTCGCATGATGCAGTCTCCTTATTGATTGGTTTCCAGTAGAATTTTGGGAACGACGTGACAGTAAGGAAAGTCCTACAAACAGTCAACCATGGGCGCTCGTAAGGCAGGTTTGATCCGAGAAGCATAGGCCATGCCTCCGCCACCGCCCTGGGAATGG
>JAOZUO010000310.1 GCA_029938605.1 Deltaproteobacteria bacterium
GTGCGGGGTCCGTTGGTTTTTCATGACCTGAGTATCAGCGTGAGGACCGAACCGGTCAAGGAGAGCGCGGGCCGACAGGAGACCGCGGGCCGACGCTGCAGCGGTGGAACAACGGCCGCGGGCGCAGGGACGGGAGGCCTCCCTCCCAGACAACGGGGACGCTGTCCCAAACCTCACGGAGCAGATCGCAGTAGCCGCGGTCGAAGACCCGGAGGTCCAGCACCAGGTGATCGCCAAGATCCGTCGCGGCATAGAGGTGGCCGTCAACCCGGCGCAGGTGGCGCACCGGGCCGTGCAACCGCGCGGAGTAAAGGCGGCTGCCGTTGGCCAGGTTCCAGATGCCCAGCAGGCCGTTGGCGTACCCCACGATCAGGGTCCTCATGGGCCCGGCGAGCAAGCCGGCCACGGGGCTGGAGGGCACATCCTCGAAGGTAAACCGCGGGCGTTTGGTCTTCGGGGTCGTCGGCACGAGCTCGATGTTTCCGTCGCGATTTCCCAGCACAATCCACTGCCCCACCTGCGCCAGACTCATGACGCCCAAGGGGGCACGGTACACTCCATGGGCCTGACCCTGCTCATCAAAGAGCCGGACGCTCTTACCCACGGCCACAAGGATCCGAGCTCTCGACCACGCTATGGCGCTGGCCCCCCGACTGAGGGAAACCACCTTGCCCGTACGCAGGTGGAGCTGAGCGTGCCCGTCCGTAGGTGATTCACCACCAAACGCCAGCGTCACGCAGCCGGTGGGCAACGCCCGGACGTCCACCAACCCCGCCACCGACCGCCGAAGGATCCGGCTATCCCGTTTTCGGTCCCACAGCTCGAGTTTCGCGTCGTGGGTGCGTATGCAGATCAGGTCGCTGCCCGCATCATCGGAAGCGGCGCGAGCATGGTTCTCAATGGCGCTCCGCCAGGCATCTTTGGCCTTGGCCTTGGCCTTGTCCTTGGCTTTCGCATTGGCATTGGCATTGGCATTGGCATTGGCGTTAGCTTGAGTACGGGGGCGGGGGCGGAGCTTCTCGGTAGCGACCAAGGACCGCCAGCCCGCGTGGGTGAGCAGGTCGGCCCCGGGCCCCAGCATGATGGGCGCCCGCCAGAAGGGCCGCCCGGTGGTAGCGTCCCACAACCGCAATGTGGAGTCATCGCTGGTGGTGGCCGCCAGCTTCCCCGACCGATCAAACCGCAGGACGTTCACCTCACCACGATGGCCCCGAAGCAGCAAGGGTGTCTTCCACGGCGGTGCCCATATCCGCGCCAGTTGGTCCGAGCCGGGGACGCCGATCCGCAGCCCGGAACCTTGGGCGCCGAATACGTCCAGGAAGTAGGTCCGGGCCTTATGTCTGGCGAGCACATGCGACGCTCCCGTCCGGAGATCCCACTGCCGCAGGTTCCCATCGCTGCTGGTGGAGTAGAGTCTGTGCTCCTCGGCGCCAAACACCACCCCATAGGCGTCATTGGTGTGCCCGCGCAGGATCCGCAGCACCTTCTGGGTAGCAACGTCCCAGATCCAGATGGAGCCGTCGCGACTGGCGCTGGCGATACGACGGCTCTGCCGATCAATCGCTACCCCGTGGATGGCGCCGTCCTGACCGCGCAATGTCGCCTTCAGTTCCCCGGTGGAAAGGTCCCACAGCAACGCCTTGCGGTCGTAGCCCCCCGACACAAGCCACTTCCCATCGGGGCTGAACTTCACCTCCAGTACCCGGGATGTGTGGCCCCGGAGGATCCGCTTCTCCACCCCGGTATCAGCCGCCCAAAGACGCACCGTACCGTCAGTGCAACCCGTAGCGATCACCTCCCCGTCCGGCGCATAGTCGATGCCCATTACCGGCCGTGACGTCCGTATAACGCTCTTCTGGCGACCGGTGGCGATGTCCCAAATCCGCACCGTACCGTCAAAGGACCCGGAAGCCACCTGGGCGCTCACCGGATGGAAGGCCACGCCGTAGGTCAACGCCGTGTGGCCTCGCTGCACCTTCAACCCCTCGGGGGCAAAGAGTCGCCACAGCCGAATCGTCTTGTCATAGCCGCCCGAGACCAGGTGCTTCCCATCGGGACTGAAGTCGATGCCCCGTACTTCGCCTTTATGACCGACCAGAGAACGCACCAGCGTCCCGGTAGACGGATCCCACAGACGGACGGTGCGATCTGCGCCGGCGGAGGCCAGCATCTTTCCATCCCGGCGGTAGGCCACCTGGGCCACGGCCGATTTGTGACCCCGCAGAACCCGGCGCTCGACACCTGTCTTGGCGTCCAGCAACCGCACGGTGCCATCCTGGCCGCTCGTGGCGACAATGTGACTGTCCGGACTGAAGTGCACGGACGACACGCCAATTCCGTGGGTTTTGGACACCCAGAGCCGCCGACCCCGGCGCGTGTCCCACGCCTTCACCGTAGCGTCCATATGCACCGATACGATGGTACGACCATCCGGACTGTAGTCTACGTCTGAGACCCGGTGCCCGGTGGCGAACTCGAGCCGCTTGGGATGCGCGGCGGTGGCCTTCCAGATCCGGATGTTGCCGTCGTACGCGGCGGTGGCCAGCTCCCGGCCGTCCGGGCTGAAGCGGATCCCCCAGACCAGGGCCTTGTGGGCCCGCCAAGCGACGGAGGTCCCCCGCGCGACATTCCAGAGTCGCACCTCTCCGTTCCAGGAACCGGAGGCCAACTGCTTGCCGTCAGACGAAAAGTCCAGGGCGAAGATCTGGTCCAGGTGCCCCCGCAGGAACCGCACGTCGAGGGTGCGCACGTTGATCAGATAGATGGAGCCATCCTGGCAACCGGCGGCCAGGGTCTGTCCATCGGGAGAGAAGCGTACGCTGTAGATGGTGGAGCCGAGGTTCTTCTGCCAAACCAGCGGGTGACGCTCCAGCTTCCACCACAGGGCGCGAGCCAGGGGAGAGTCGAGGGTCTCCAAAGACACCCGCAGCTTGGCGCGCGCCTCCAGGAGCGAACCTCGCCCCAGGGCGGCTCGAGCCCCTTCGCGTTGGGCTTCGGCGTGGCGCTGCTCCGCCCGATGCTGCTCGGCCACGGCCCGCCGACGCTGACTCTGAGCTACCTGCTCCTGGCGCCGCACCACGCGGCTCTTGCGGGAGAACTGCCAGGCCACGATCACCGCCGCCAGAGCAACGAGCACCAGGGCCGCGGTCACCAGCCTACGCCGCCCAACGCGAAGACGCTGGGTCCGGACCTCCCGGGCGCTCCCAGCCTCCACGAACTCGCTCACCAGGGGGCCGAAGCGCACCGTGGCCCGTCCCAGCTTTCGTCGGGCCTCCTGCAGGGCCTCGAGCTGCCACACCTCGTCGGCGCGACGCCCCCGGCTGTCCCAGAGTCGAGCGGCCTGGCCGATCTCCGCCAGGAAAACCAGCTCCTCCCGCCCCTCGCTGACCCACCGCGCCAGGCGCCCCCAGGTCACGATGAGGGACTCGTGCACCAGCTCCACCTCGGCCGCCTCCTGCGACTCGGCCATATCCGAGCGCCGCAGGGAAAGCAGCCGCGCCCGCACCAGCCGCGTGAGCACCTCCTCGGCGCCCTCGCCCAGCTCCTCCAGCAGACGCCCGCGCTGCACCACCTGGCGGGTTCCCTCGGCGGTCACCAGCCGCAACAGCAATTGGCGAGCCATTCGGGACTGGGCCGGGGAGAGCTCCTGGATCACCGCGTCGGCGTGCTCAGCCAGGGCGCCGGCCACGCCCCCCATGCGCTCGTAGGCAGCGCGCCGTATGATCCGCCGATCCCGGTCCCGGCGCTCCCACAGGGTCTGCGTGGCGAACTGCAAAAGCGGCAAGGACGTCAGCTCCCCGCGGACGTCCTCCACCATACGCCGCACCAGGTCGTCGTCCTCCCACTGGTACCCCATGCCGCGAAGCGGGCGCTCGAGGATCTCCCGAAGGGCCGCCGGGGCGGGGCTGCGGATGAGCGTCACCCGGCTGAACACCTCGCGGGTCTGGACCCCCTGAGCCAGGCGCCCCAGGAAGTCATCCCGCAAGGTGAAGACCACCCGCACGGGCTCTCGGACGTCGTCGGCGGCGGTACACAAGGCGGCCATGAACCTCGACCGGGTCTCCTCGTCGTCCACGAGGGTGTACAACTCCTCAAGCTGGTCGACGAAAAGCAACAGCCGAAACCCGCCCCAGCGAGCGAGCTCATTGAGCCGCAGGGCCAGTCGCCCCGGGGTTTCGCGCAGCTCGGCGGCGAGGTCATCGGCAGCGGCGGCGAGGTCCTCTTCGGGGACCTGGGGGCTCGGGGCGCCCGAACCGCTCTCCGATTCCGACGTGGTCACCGGGACGGTGATCAATGAGGTCTGCCGGAATTGCATGGTGGCCGTGGGCAGGTGTTGGGGATCCAGCGCCAACTCCACTTCCAACAGCTGCATGGCCAGGGATTCGAACGGGTGACTCCCCGGACGCAGGGTGACGGTCTTCCAATATCCCTGTTCCCGTATTCGCGGGATGACGCCCGCTTTTACGAAAGACGACTTGCCACCACCCGACGGCCCGATGACGGGCAGGACCGGCTCGTGGCGCATGCGCTCCAGAAACTCGGCCAGCTCAGCGTCCCGGCCAAAGAACACGTCGGCGAGATCCTCGTCAAAGGCCCGCAGCCCCGGAAAGGGGTTCGTCTCATCGGAGGTACCCGCGCGTCGACGGTGCAGCAGCGCCTCCAAGGACTCGACCACGTCGTCGATACTCAGACGCTGGTGAGGCTCCTTGCAAAGGCAGCCCTCAATGATCCGCGTCAACTCTCGCGGAAGGTCCGCCCGGTTTGGCAGCGCCGGTACCGGCCGTCCGTTGCAGACCTCTTCATACAGCTCGGCAGACTTGAGCCTGAGATAGGGCCTCGAAGCAGAAGCGAGCTCGTACAGAATGATCCCCAGGGCCCAAATGTCCGCCGGGGCGCCACCCGGCCGGCGCAGCCACAGCTCCGGCGCCATGTACTGCGGTGACCCCCAGACCACTTCACTGTCATCATTCGGCGCCGGGTTCCTGACCGTCGCATCCCCTTGCTCGCCTGAAGGGGTGTCGATCATTCACCCTTGCGGCGGTCGCGTAAGCGGTCGCGTAA
>JAOZUO010000311.1 GCA_029938605.1 Deltaproteobacteria bacterium
TCTGGTCATTGGTTGTCATGGTCCCCAGGGTAGCCGCATCTCGCTTCCACCGCGATAGGCTTCCCTGCGAGACACCAACCTCCTTAGCCAAGCTGCATGCGCTGATCGCTCCTGGCGGGCACAACTTCTTGACCATTCGTTGCTTGAATACTTCCGAGTATTGCATCATCCCTCGATGACTTTCTCCGCCCCCAACGGCCCATGTAAGGCCATGTGGGATAAACTCGCCCCCGCGGGGGCGACCCCGGGCATAAGGCCCGAGGTCAACAAGGTCCCCGACATCGCCTCAGCGATGCCGGGACCGATCCGGGGGGCTACTGCCCCCCTCAAGCCGAGGCGTTCGCGGTAGGGACCGGCGTTGCCGCCAGCCCCCCGCACAGATCCCAGCGAGCACTGCTAATGCACTGGGCTCCTGCCATGGATCTGGACGTCGAAGCGGTGTATCGGGAATGGGTGACAGATTTTGGGCCGGGGCAACCACCGCTGCTCGATGCGTGTCATCCGTGCTCGGGTGATCCAGCCCTTCTGGCTTCGGCGCGATAACGCCTGCCGCCAGTGGCGAATTACCTGGTCACGAAATACGCCGAGAGCCCTCGAATTATGCGGGACCCCGTAGTAGCGGTAATGACCCAAAAGGACGGAGCGCAGCCAAGCCCCCTGTTCGGGGACCGGGGCATGGCGGCGACGCTTCAACTCGGACTTGATGTCCTTGAGCTTGGAGCGCAGCCGCTTTCGCATGGTCTGCCGTTCGATTCTGAAGTACCCCTTTGGCGATTTGCCGCAGATGTGGGTAAAGCCTAGGAAGTCGAAAGTCTCGGGCTTCCCGAGGCCCCGCCGTCGTCGGTTGTCCGCCGCAAAGCGACCAAACTCCAGCAGGCGGGTCTTCATCGGGTGCAGTTCCAACCCGAATCGGGCGAATCGATCGCGTAGATCGGACAGGAACCGCTCGGCATCACGCTTGCTCTCGAAGCCAACCAGAACGTCATCAGCGTAGCGTACGATGCGGACTTTTCCGCTGCCATGCCTCTTCCGCCACTGGTGAGCCCACAAGTCGAATATGTAGTGGAGGTACAGGTTCGCTAACACGGGTGACACATTTCCACCCTGCGGCGTCCCCTTCTCACTACCGATCCGCTTGCCATCCTCCAGCACGCCTGCCTTGAGCCATTTTCGGATCAGGCGCAGCATGCGTCGATCTGCGATCCGGTGCTCAATGAACTTCATCAGCCATTCGTGCGATATCTCGTCAAAGAACGCACGAATGTCCGCATCGAGCACCCAGTTCACTCGGCCCCGTTCGATTCCAACCACAAGTGCGTCCAGCGCATCATGCTGTCCGCGTCCCGGCCGAAATCCGTACGAGAATCCGACGAAGTCCACCTCGTAGATGGCGTTGAGAACCCCGACCGTGGCCAGCTGGACGATCTTGTCTTCCAGCGCAGTTACGCCCAGGGGGCGTTTCCGACCATCCGGCTTTGGGATGTACACCCTCCGCACAGGCTTCGCTCGATACGCTCCCCGCTTCAGCCGACGGGAAAGATCTCGAAGGTTCTCCTCCAGGTTCTCTCCGTACCGCTGCCACATCACGCCATCCACACCCGGGGCGGCCTTCCGCGAAAGACCGAAGTAGGCCTCACGGAGCGCATCGACGTTGTAGACGTGGTGGAAGAGCGTCGTGAACTGCATCTTCCCTTCTCGTTCTGCCGCTTGGCGTACCCGCTGCAGCGCATGTTGCACGCGTTTCCGGCCCTGTGTCCGGTGCGTGGTTTGCTGCGTCGGGTTCTCCTTGGCCGAGCGCCTTTCCTCCACCGCCTCCGCAGTTGGGATCCCAGCCGGCAACCGGGCTTTAGGCTTTCCCTTGGCTGTGTCCGGCGTTTCCACCTTCGTGCCCGTGTAGGGTTCACCATAGCTCAACACTTGCTGGTTCCCGCCTTTGTTCAGCGGCTTCGCAGGTACTACGCGCTCGTCAGACTTCTCGCGTCCTTTCATCTCAGGATTTCGCCCTTAGGCTTCCCTTCGCGGCCTGCTGCGCCTCCCGCAGCAGGCGGACACGAGATCTCCCGGTTCTCGCGCGAGGAGTTTCTGTGCATGCTCGAGGTCTCCGACCGCGGGGAATCCCGGACGGGCATCGCCACTATCGCCCACCGGATTTTGCCTTCCGCATAGTTGTACTGCGTCGGCATTCCCGAGTTTGTCAGTTTTCGCGGCTCAATACTCCGCCTGCACATGCCCCTGTCGAACGCTTCGCACCCGCCCTCACGGACGACTACGCATGACTCGGGGCCAGCGTGACTGGCTAGGTCTTCGCTGTACGACTCTTTCATTCGCAACTCCTCGCCGGTTTATCCCGGCGCTCACAACAACCCTGCCACAGGGGGAAACCGAACTGGTAAGCAAAATGTGTCCTGCTCGCGACACCTCCGATGACCACTTGCTGTTCCGCTTGCTGCTCGTCCGCGTATTTCCATGGATTCAGAAATGGCTTGAAAGCCGGCATGGTCAATTCGACCAAGTCTACATAGCCGCGCAGGATCTGTTCAAGTAGCGCACGGCTTTCATCACTGTGCGTGCTAGCTGACACATCAGTGCGATGCAGCAGGGCGTCGAAGTACAACTCTGGAGCAGTTCTCAGGATCTCCGTGAATAGCGCATCCTGTAGCTCTGAGGTGTCGAGCAGGCCCGCTGCTATTGGCACGGATAGCTTGAGCTCGCCTTGATCAGTCGTGTGTACCCATCGCCGAAGTTCAGAAACAGCGTCAGTTCCGAGCCCTCGAATGAAAGCCTCGTGTCGGAAATAGCATCGCCAGAACTCATGAACGAAGGAATATCGTGCTTTCCCAACTCGACACCAAAGACCATGGGAAGTCATCTGGTCGGCGAATTCACTCCAACGTTCGGTTAGGCCGGCTTCCTCAATGGCCTGCTGCACGTCAGATGCCAAGAAGATCGAGCTTGAGCCTCGAGCCAAGATTTCGAAAACAGCCGCCAGCTCGTCCATCTTCTTCCGAACTCTGGTTACATCTGAAGCCACGAGGCGTTCCAGCATCCGTTCCACTAGCTCAGGCACGTTCGTTGGGGACCGTATGGATGCCTTGCTGCCTTCGAGATACACGTTGAGCAGGATGGGTTCATACATCAGCCCGCGTAGGGCTGTCGGAAATGCGGCGACAATGGCATGGGCTCCACGAGACGACTCCCCCTCAAGCTCGAGAAACGCCTCAACAGCTCGCAGGCGCTCATCACGCGAATAGCCTTCGATTCTAAGCTCCACGAACTGCAATTGGTTTGACGGAGGAATATTCGGCCGTGATGACAGAACGATAGTACGATTCTGGCCTGCAATCTCATGAAGATCACGACTCAGGGTTCGTCGGTGTTCTTCTGGGCAGCGATGCCAATTATCAACGACTATTACGACGTCTGGCTTCTTGTTTAGCCATAGGCGCACCGAATCGGGGCTTGCTAGCTGCGGAACGCACCAGCCAATAGTATCAGCGACCAGGTTCCAGAGAGAGCCAGTGCACAGCTCGGCATCTAGCAATAGAGGCAACCGTTTGTCCGGCTGCGACAAAACCGCGAGGGCAAGGCATCGTAGAGCGGAGGTTTTTCCTCTGCCGCCCCATCCTGATATGTAGTAGTTCCTTCCAGCCTCGGGAGTAAAGCAACGCGACGGGTCCGAACTGATGAAAAGTTGACTCTCCACACCCACAACACGGACCTGTCGCTCGATGAGCCTCAGCGCATGCCAGTCATTCACACTGTCGATGAAACCGCTGATGTCGACACCGTCCAAACTGACTTGCCTGATCTTGTTCTTCTCGCAGTAGTCCAAAACAGACGGACGGCTCAGGATCGACTCAATCTCTCCTTTGTGCGTCTTCAGGTCGTCCACAGCACACTTTAGAACCAGGGTATTGTCCTGGAACCAGCGCGTCTGCCAGATCTCCAGGTCAATCCCGTTGCACGTCGCGAAGAACGCGGTTTTCAATCCATAGGCGTAGGAGAAGGCCTGACCAGCTGCCCCATCGAGGCTGACATCTGGTTTCTTTGCCTCCACGACTACCCAACCAGTTGTTGGCGTGATTGAACTCGCTTCTGCGAGCACAATGTCCGCAGGAAAGGACTGAACCCGCCTGCCAGTCTGCAGCCTTACTGGGACATTTTCATGAATCTCTTCTTGAGGCCAGCCAAGTGCGCGGAGCAGTGGCTGTACTAGCCGAGTACGCACCTCGTCTTCAGACCGTGCGCCCACATACTTGCTGGCCCAAAATTCGGTACTGTCTGTCATGATTCGAGTCCCCTACGGTCATCGACGACCAAACTGCCCGCTAGTGACACCGTGACCTTCTCATTGAAAATAGCATAGATAGCTCCCCTTAAACCTGAGCGTCTCCTCTCGGACCTGCGTCGGACCCAATCACCAGCTGATCGGACCTGAAACTACTTCCGTCCGGTCCACCTAGCGTCCACCTGGCGTCCTATGTTTCTGCTGCCAGCGCGTGCAAGCTGCTTTGCATTGAACGCGATGACGAGCTGATGCGGAGACGGCAGATGGCCAAGAACCCTGGACGATGTTGGCGGTGCAGACGGTGTGGGACGCTGCTGGGCGTGGAGCGCGGCGGGAAGTTGCACCTCAAGTACAAGAATGCCCAGTACATGGTGGAGGGGACGGTCACGGCGGTGTGTCATCGCTGTAACGAGCTCAGCGCGATGATGACGACAGGGTCGCGGCAGGACCAAGACGCCCGCTCCGAGACGCCCCGATCTGGGGCGTGAGCAACGAGGTGCGGTCCTACCTGCCGGCGCGGCGAAGTTCGCGGCGCGGGTGAGCTGACGACAGCGCGACGAGAAATACGACAGATGCGGAACGACCAGAGGTCCATCGAGGCCCAGGCACCGCGGGCGGCTACCGGCGAGCGTCGAGCGAGACAGCGGCCGGGCGTCGTCGCCAGCGGGACCGGGATTCCGTCCGTGAACGGAGAGAACGATGGACCTGAAGTGTATGACGAGTGACCTGAAGCGGGAGGTACAGGGCGAGCGGA
>JAOZUO010000054.1 GCA_029938605.1 Deltaproteobacteria bacterium
GAAAGAATGCGTTTACGCATCCGTAAGAACCGCCAGGTATCACAGGAACACAGATTGAAGGGCAAACAATGAAACAAGTCATTACCTCCCCGATAGCATCACATGGTATTCGCCTGACACTTCTATTTGGATTCACCTCAGCACTTATGGGCTGCTTCCTTGTATCCTCGGTTCACAATAACCACCAAGCCAACCAAAAAACAAAAGAAGAGAGCCGTGTCCAATATGCCAAAATGGTGGAAAAAGCAAAGGTTCTAAATGAACCAGCCTTAATGGCAGATATCAAGCTGCTCGAGGGCAAGATTATCAGCAGCAACACGCCGGGAGTCTACGACTTCAATTGTCTCGTAACCTATATCAATGCCCAAAAAAACAGGGACAAAAGGCCATCCAGACTCAGTGCATTCTATCGGACCTGTGTCAAGCGATGCTCATATGGCAGCAACCACGGCGAGAACAAAGCTCTCTCAGCGAAGTATAACGGGATTTGTACCAAGCTTGAGCAGGATGTAACAAGTAGAGCTGAAGCGGAAAGAACGGCTAAAGCTATTGCCAGGGGCATTGGGAGAATTAATATTCGTTACAAGAGTTTTCTAGAGGAAACAACAACGCCTCTACAACGTAATGAGGTTCTCCCACACCTTCAAACCGATTTGAGGAATTTGAAAAGGGAGTTCCCAAAGAATCAAGAGGTCGCCACCCTCGTAAACAGATACCAGAGTGAAATCGAAAAACGCCAGGATGAAATTGCACGCGCTGATCGTTTTCTCAAAAGAAACCAAATCGTCTCGCTTTTCAAGAAACGCGCCAAGCTTAGAAAAGACATCGCGACTCTCGGAAAAAGTGCCGCAATATGGGAAAGATATTCTAGGGAGCAGAAAACAGCACGTGCCCGGAGACTTGGAGCATCACGCTTCAAGCTGGTACGCAAAATGATTAAGACCAGAACCGCCAAACTCAAAGCGCTCAACAGACGCTTCGACAGACTTGCGAAGACAGCAAAGGTCTTATAGGCAGCCCCTGCCACGCTAGAATCGGCCCACCTGCCTGTCAAAAAGCTCCTGCCCCGCTCAGCACTACCATCAACGTAACTAGTCCTCAAACAAGTGAAGATTAAGTCCATCCTGCCGGCGTCAGGGGAGCGGACTGCGCGCGAGCGCACCTCTGCCGTGCTGCTTCGCGCCGTGCCTGACTCCGATTTTTTCTTTGCTCGATGCTGACCTCTACTACCGGTGACCGAGGTTGATGCTCCCACCGATTACCAGGGCATTATGCCCCGGCTCGGCGCTGCCACGATTCAGCAGCGCAGGGCGTCCACCAGGCGGAAGAAGACGGGCTGCCACGGACTCCAGGCCAGAAGACGAAAGATCGTGCGGCGGCCGGTCCGGATGATCTGAGCGGGGACCGCCATGATCGCCTGCACGAAAGTCCTGAATTCCATCTTGAGCAACGCTTCGCGTTCACCGGTGTGCTTGTCGCGCCAGCGCCCGTGGACGGGCAGCAGCAGCGCAAGCCAGGCCTTGATGCTCCAGGCCAAAGCAGTGGTGACCATGTAGGCCCAGTTGGCGTTGAGGGTGTTCAGTGGTGCGTGCAACGCACGCACGCCGCCCTTGAGTTGCGCGATCAATTTCTCCTGATTGCAGCGCTGCATGGCCTCGTTGACCACCTCGCGCCGAGTCATCTTGCGGTCGTTGGTGATGTAGAAGAAGTAACGCACGTCATCGAAGAGGACCAATTCGCCACGCTCCATCGACAGGTTCTTGCGCACCACCACTATGCGATAGGTCTTGCGGCACTTGGTCGGCTGGTAGTCGAATTCTGCGACGTCTTCGGACTTGAGCCGGATGTTTTTGTAGCAGCGCTCTCGGACGATTCCCTCCTTCACGCGTGGCTGTTTTCTGCGAGGCTTCGTCTTCAGCTCACGCTCCGCGTGCCGGACCAACTTCTCGTATTCCGCCTCGGGATGGCCATTGGCGAGCGTTTTGAGGTTCGGCATAGCATCGTAGCCAAAGACGAATCGAACGCCCTGCGAGTCCCACCTGTCCAGCTCCGTGGTGAGCGAGAAGTCGGTGTCCCCCCGCAGCAGGATGTCGGTGAATCCCGACGCGCGACACAGTGCAATCGACTTGTCGAAAAGCGGCGCTACGCCCTCGTGCGACGGACGGCTGGCGGGTCGGTTCGTGATAAAGAGAGGCTCCTGCGTATTGGCGAAAGAGACCACCAGCGGGTGGTAGCCCCACACGCCGTTGTATCCAATGTCCATGCCTTGCTTGCACTCGCCCTGCGTTGGGGCCATGGTTCCGTCGGCGTCGAGGCGCGCAGTCTGCTGCGTAAAGGAGGCCGGCTGCATGCGCCATACCCCGAGCCGGGTCTCGTTGATCGCGTTCATCAGGTCGTGGATGTCTCCAGGACCGAAGCGGCGGCAGTAATCTCCGGCCGTCGTAGGATCCGGGATGCTCTCGGTGCCGAGGGCGTCAAGATACACCTCATCGTTTCGCCGCAGCTCAATGTCATCCAGCGTTTGGCCACCACACAGCGGATTGAAAGCGAGATTCAACACGTGATCCGACTCGGAATACGGCCGGTGAATCTTCAGTAGGTGGACATGGCGATCGATCCGCTCGGGCAAACCCAGCAGTTGACATAGCAACTTCACCACGCCGATGCCGCCATGGGAAATTGCCCGGGTTCGGTCAGAAATCTCGTAGATGATGTTGGTGGGCTTGATCGTCGGCTGTTCACCGTCTTGCTTCAGCGCCTTCTCAAGCCGCTTGCTGATCTGACGCTTCCTCTGATCCAATTTCTGGCGTAGTATTTGTTTCACTCGAAAAGCCTCCTGCAAGGGATCCGGGTACTCAAGATGGTTTGGTCATCACCTTGAGAACCCTGGCTTTTCGGGATTAATTCCCCTAGACGTCTATAAAGTGCGCTTGATCAAGGACTAGTCCACGCAGTCCGCGGGGTTCTGGCAGCAGGGGTCGTTCATGTCCACGAGGCAATTCTCGTTGTTGTCCACGCCGTCGTCGCAGAGGGTTTCGTTGCGCTCGACCTGCTCGCAGGAATAGACCAGGAAAGTGCGCGGCGGTGGGTCCGTGCGGCGGGCTGCGCGAAGCTCGGCGTAGTTGGAGTCCGGGCAGTCCGGGTTGAAGACAACGTGCCAGCACACCTCCACGGGCAGATCGGGATCGCGATCCGGGGGGTGGCCGCCGGCGTAGGCGAGACTGCGATTGGTGTTGCCCTGGCAAAAGCCTCCGGTGCACACCTCCAGACAGGACGGCATCCACACACCGACCTGTTCCTCCGTACCCCGGTACCGGATCTCCCCCACGACGCACTCGGGCAGACACCGCTCGTTGACGGGGCAGGTAACCAACGCCTGTGGGGAGCCGAACTCCACACCCACATCCGAGCACCCCTTGAACGGTCCGGGTGGGCACTGGGAATCGAGGCGATCCTTGATCTTGTTTCCAAAGCCCGCCAGAGCCGGGGTGTAGTCCGCCGAGCAGATGGAGGAGTACGCCCAGGTAGCCAAGTCCTCTCCCTCGTTGAAGGCCGCGATGAGGTGATGGATGCGGATCCCGGGCACTGCACCCCCGTCCGCCACGGTGCAGCCATATTGCAACTCCGGGTTGCCCATCGCATCGAGGACCACGTCCACGTTGTGCCCCACGCCGTCAGGGCTGGCCGTGACCGGCCCAGCGATGGCCGCCACCACCAGCTCCTGCGGATCCCTCAGGTCCTGTAGGAACTCGACATAGGAGCTCAGGGGAACCAGCAGGGCCGTGGCGTCCTGTCGGGGAACACAGTGTTGGCGTTCGCCCTGGTGGTTCCGATCGTTGATATCGCACGAAACGCCGTGCTCAAAGCAACGGAACGCGGTCAGCGGGCCCAGCGGGGAGTCGATGTCCGTCTGGGTATTGTCATAGAGCTGAGGGTCGGAGGCCGAACAGTCGTCTTCGTCCGTGACCAGGAGAACCGCCAGGACAGCGTCGGGACGGAGGAACCCGGTGTTGGCCGTATTCGCCGGCTCCAGCGCCTTCTTCATGGCCTCGAGGGGCTGCTCGTATCCGCAGCCCATGGTGCCCAGACTGGCGATGCAGCTCAAAGCATCCTCCAAGGTCTCGTCGGCGTAGTTCCGGCATCGCGGACAACCCGTGGAGGAGTCCTGGACAAAAAATGCAGTGGGCTCACCTACGCAGTCAGCCAGAGAACAGCTGTGCGCCGAACAGGTATTGTCGGCCTCCCTGGTAATCTCACACCCCTGTGGCGCTACATCCACCAGGTACGGTGCTCCCCCCGTGGGATTCTCGCAGCTGCCGGTCACCAGGTTGCCGGCGTCACCGCCCACCTCCTCGCAATAGCTGATGTCGAAGACGCCAGTGCCCAAATCCGTCGTGGTGACGCCCACGTGTACGTCTGGCAACCCGCCCGCCATATTCCTCAGGGCGAAAGTGAGCGCGGGGAAGTGCGCCCGCATGATGTTATTCTCACCGGCCATGGATCCCGAGTTATCGATGACGAACAGGATGTCCACGGCGCGCTCTGTGGACTGCGGAACGCTCATGTAATTCCCGTCGTTCCAGCACCGCGGGGCGCAGTCAGGATCGAAGCAGTCCACCAGCCCGTCGGCGTCGTTGTCCTGGTAGTCGTCACAGCTCGTTTCAAAGGCCGTGTCGTCCAAACAGGCTCGTAACCGCTCCAGCGACCAGTCACACTCCGGGGAGTCGACAATCCCGGCACGGTGATATAGACACTCCCGCCAGGCCACGTGCGCCTCCATGCAGCCCGCCTCTTCCGCCTGAGCCTGCAAATCCAGACACAGGACGATGTCCTCGTTCACGATCTGCCTCCAGACCTCCGGATCCATCTCCTCACGCTCAGACGCCCACCACCGCTCCACCCCCTCCTGACAGGTCGGCACCCCCTGGTCGCACCCAGCCCCAGAAGCCAGCACCAGCGCGACCGACATCACTGCGACAATTGTACGCATGGGCTCCGCACCCTCCTCACACCCTATTGTCGCACATCCGGACACGAGGCGACAAGCGAACGGGTCCTGAGCGAACGGGTCCTTAGAGTCCGGGCGGGGTCCAGGCGCTGTCGCCGTCGCGGTCTATGTAGACGGGGTTGGTGACCGACCGGGGGATCTTGTTGCTCAGCGGGTGCATGGGCTGGTCGCCCTCCACCACGGCCACGAACCAGACGTCGCCGCCGGTCCAGTCAACAAAGACGGTTTCGTCGAAGCGGACCACCGCGGGGGGATCGCCGGGATCGGGCAGATCCACCTGGTGTACGGGCTGGCCGTTGGCCACGATGATCAGCCGGGCCGTTTGCACGAAGGGGGCGGCCTGGATCTGCACGCGCAGGGGAATGGGACCGGCGGTTTGGCGGGTGGCGATGTCGCCCATGCCGGACATGGCGCTGGCGTCGTCGGTGGCCCAGATGAGCACGAAGGGGCCGTTGACCATGGTGGCGCGCTGGGCCAGGAGGTTCTCCCACACGGGCTCGAGATCCATGGTTCCGGAGACCACGTCGTCGGGGGCCTGAACCAGAGTTCGGCAGTTGCCCAGCATGGTGCCCAGGCCGTGGGAGTCAGACACGCCCACCGCCACGATGGGCAACCCCTGGTTCAAGAAGCTGTACCAGTCTGCGAGGGTCTCCAGGTCGGAGTCGTCCCAGCCGGAATTGCAGATCTCCACGGCGTTGAAGCTGGTGTCCATGACCTCGGGCTCCACGCCCTCGGCGCCGCCGAAGCCCACCGCGGGGTCGTAGCCCACGTGGTTGAGCACGCCCTGCCCCTCCCGCGGGTGGTTGAGCTGAACGATCTGCGCTCCCAGGGCGTCCCGGGCGTCGGTGAAGATCGTCGTGGGATCGTTCATGCCGGTGACCTCTCCCTCGTCATTGGTGGACCACCAGAAAAGCGGCCAGTACCCCTGGCGGTGGGCGTTGTCCATGGTGACGGGGTAGGCGTTCATATGCCCAAAGACTGGGGAGATCTCCACCCCCGGCGTGGAGTGGACGTGGTCCTGTGCCCCCTCGGCGACGATGGTGGGGGCAATGTCGAAGACATAGTCGTGCTCGGTGGTGACGACAATCTCCACGTGCTCGGCCGCGGCCTGGGCCACGCGGTCCTCTTCGGAGAGCTGGCTGTCGATGGACCAGCGGGTGTGCGTGTGTGAGTCCAGGGCCAAATATCCGGTGGTGTCCACCACGTGGGTCAACGACGCCACAAGGGGTACGGTCTCTCCGGCCACGAGCGTCACGGCCACCCAGTCGTAGTCGTACTCGTAGCCCCGGGTCACGGCGGCCACGTAGTCCCCGGGGGGCAGCGTCACCAGCCCGCCGCCGTCCACCGAGTGGTACTCGAGCAAGGCGCCCGCCCCGACCCCGGGGTCGGTGCCGGGCAAAAAGTTCACCCGGGCCGGCAGAGGTCGGCCCTGATCGTCCTGGATGTCGATCTGCACCCGGGCCGGCGGGTCGAGGGTGAACACCAGCTCGCTGGCGTCCCCGGCGGTGACGTCCACCACTTGGGGATCGGTCAGGGGCCGCGCGGGCAACAGGGCCGTGAGCGTGTAGCTCTCGGGGGCCAGCACGATCCCGAAGGCGCCGGTGTCGTCAGTCACAGCGCGGGTGATCCAATCACCCTCGGCCGTGTGGACGTCCACCGCCGCGCCCGGGGCCGGATCACCGGTGGTGAGCTCCACGGTCCCGGACACGAGCCGGGGCTCGGCGACGCCGTTTCGGCGCAGATGCTCTTCGTGGATGGAGGTCATGTCGCCATCCCCCACGGCGAAGTACCGGGTGTAGCTGTCGGTCTCTCCTTCCTGCAGGGTGCCACCGGTGCCCATCATGAGAAACAGCTCGTCCACGGCGATCTCAATGCGGGTGGTTTCATTGGCCAGGAAGTATCCATAGGAGACCCGCCCCGGGGAGTAGGCTCCCACGAGATCGCTCTTGCCCGAGGCGTCGTTCTCGCACCCCGGATTCGGAGAGCCGCACACCGTGACGAGATCCCCCACCACCAGGCCGTCCCCCGGCTTCAACAGCGAAGAGCCCGGACCCTTGGCCGTGTAGGTGGCGGCGATGGTGAGGCTCGTGGCCTCGGGCTCTAGGATATAGTCGAGCTGAATCTGCAGGTTGCTTGGCTCCAACGGCAGCATGGAGTCCACCAACGGCATGCCCCCGTCGGGCCCCGTGACCCGCACTACCGCGGGCCGGCCCCCGCTGCCATCGTGGATCACCTCGATGGACTCCGCCTCCACGAACCGGATGTATCCGGCGATGGCGGCCAGCTCTCCCAGGTGGTCCTGGCCGGGCTCCCCGGTCGGGCGCACGATGTCCGCGTCGATGAGGGAGCCCCCGTAGGGCGTATAGGCCCGGGGGCTCTCGATCCCCTGGATGATGAAGCGCACCCGCGCGTTGCCGATGAAAAAGTCACCCAACTGACCCGCGGCCAAAGGGCCGCCGATGAGATCCTCCGGGTCGGTGATGACCCGGGCATGGGCCCACTGTTCCTCGGGGAAGGGCGGGTCGGACTTGGATTTGTCCTTGCACGCTACCGCCACCAGCATCGAGGCGAAAAACAACAGGATCACTACGCTGCATACCGGACGCCGCATGGGGGCCCTCCTTGGGTTGGCCGATCCTAGCACAGATGGACCCGACCCGGGCGGCTGGGCGCGAGCGTGGGACGCGGGCGCGGGGCGCGGGACGCGGACGCGTGCCAAGGGCCACAGGCTCGTGGTCGGAGGCCGGGGCATCGGAGTCGGGATGACGGATGTTGTCCAGATCTGTGGGCAGGTCCTTGAGCCGATGCTTGTGCGCCTTTGCCAACAGCTTGTCCCTGGTGTTTGGCTCGCGGTCCCAGATCGCATCTTTCATTTGTTGGGCCCAGGTCTCTGCGTTGCGGACCAAACGTCCTGGCTAATATATCAGCCCCTTGATTTGGTCCCTATATCGGACTAAATTACTTCTCTAATGCATTAGCCTCTTGGTTTAGTCTCTATATCGGACCAAACCACCTCTCTAATACATTAGACTCTTAGTTTGGTCCCTATCGTGGACGGTGCCCCAAACATTCAGGACTGTCCACCGCCCATCACCACGGCGCCAGGAGTGCCGATCCGCAGCGGGACATGACGCCGGAGCACTCTGCCGGACTCACTTTTTGAAAGAAAAGAAATCCGGCGCGCCCAGCCGTAGGCAGTGTCATTCAGCGCTCGGGCCCGCGCTATGGGTGCGTGTTGCGGGGGCGGATGCACTACCTGACGGTTCGCAACGCCGAGATGACCATCGGCTCAGAAGCGATCGAGAACGTCCACAAGTGGGTCATCCAAGCGCCGCTGCTAGCGGATAGGAGGTTGCAGGATCCAAGCGAGGCGAGGCGAGGCGAGGCGAGGCGAGGCGAGGCGAGGGGCGGGGGCGGGGGCGGGGGCGAGCATGCGCCGTGCGGGCGGTGGGATGCGTTTTTTGCAGTCGCGGCTGGCACCGCCGTCGAAAAACCCGGGGGCTCCGATCACAACGGCAGCCGCGTAGGCACCTCTCGGGATATGCGCCCGCTCCCCACGGTGGCAGGGAGGGAGGCTGGGGACCCGCTCCCCGCGGCGGCAGAGGGGAACGGATTTAATCACATGGGGCGGCGGGGCGGCTGGACGCGCGCCAGGAAATCTCTGGGTTGCCCGCCCATCTCGTTCTACATTCAACCCCATGGCCCCACCGGACCCACACGACGTCGCCGGCGTCCTGCGCAGACTGACCCACAGGCTCACCGCCGCGCTGGCCCCCATGGCCGGGGACGGCTGGCGCTGTCTGCGGGTGCTGCCGCGCATCGACGGCACCGCGGCCGTGGTGATCACCGGCCCGGTGGGCGAAGCGACCTACAACTGGGTAGCGCCGCCGCCCCCAGCGGACAAACCGCCCCCCGCCACACCATCCCCAGGGGACAAGCCGCCCCCAGGGGACAAGCCGCCCCCAGGGGACAAACCGAACTGGCACTGGGGGCAGGTCCGACCGCCCGAGGGGAGGGACGATCCGCAGGTGGCGCGCCAGGTGACCCGGCTGATCTCCTCGACCCTGTCGACCAGTCTGGCCCACTCCGACTTCTTGGTGCTGCGCTGGTGCAACCGACACCTGACCGCCCTACAGTTCGACGACACCGTGGTGGACGTGCTGCTGGCCGACCGCCTGTCTCCGGGACGCAGTCGATGGTTCGACCATGTGTTCCGCGAGGCCTCCCAGGATCAGGCAGACCACTTCCATCTGGTGTTTTCTGGACCCCAAGGCGATGTACGCCTCTGTGTAGGTGTGCCCGGAGTGACCCTGGGCGACAGCGAGCTGCTACTGGAGCACCGCCTGTTTCACCTCTGGCTCACCGCCGATCCCCGGCCCCCCGAGACCCGCGGACAAGTCCCGTCACAGGTGGAACGGTTCGGAGGGTTTCTGCTCTGCCGGGGTGTACACCCGTCCATGGGTTTGCGAGGCAGCGCCGGGCTCCCCCAATCCGCCACACGGCCCACCGCCACCGCGACCTCCTGGCGGGGCGCGCCGGTCTCCACCAGTCGCTGGGGCAATCCTTTGCAATGGCACCAGTTCTTCAGCGACTTCGAGATCTCGCGGAGCGGGTTGAGCAATGTGCAGTTCAACGAGCCCGTGGCGCAGGTCCTGCACGGGGAACGCGAATGCGTCACCGTGGAGCCGCTGATCCGCCCTCAAACGCACACCTTCGCACGCATGCCCTTTCGCCACGTGGCCCCCGAAGAGCGCGCCCCGGAGTCCAGAGACCGCGAGTACGTCTCGCTGATCACCGAGCGAGAAACGGTGCTGGGCGGCGACGACTCCCTGGAGGACGCCCTGGACCGGGCCGCCCGGGACCCGCACACCAAGCTGATCTGCGTCAACAACACCTGCCTGCCCAAAATGGTGGGGGACGACCTGAACTCCCTGGTCTCGCGGTTAGCCGCGCGCACGGACAAGCCCATCGTCAACATGAACACAGATCTGGATTCGCCCGACGCATCCTTTCGCCACATGCTGGCCCAGGCCGAAAAGCACGCCACGCACTCCCCCGACCCGCGCCCGGTCTCGTCCAGGGCAATCAGCTTACTCGGCTTCGCAGACGGCCCCTACCGGCAGGAGCTTCTTCTCCTGCTAAAGACCCTGAACCTGAAGGACGTGAGCTTCCTGTTGCCCGCGCTGGACGTGCAGGGGGTCTCGCGGTACCGCGCAGGGTGCGTCCAGGTGATCTACCCGCGGGACACGTGTCGACGATTGCACGCCGAGCTCTTCGGCGACCTCAATACCCCGGTGCTGGACGTGGGGGCACCATACGGCCTGGACGACACACGACGTTGGCTGGAGGTCATCACCGGCGCTACCGGACAATCCAAAGTCTTTGAAAAGCGATGGCCGAAGATGGCCGAGGCCGAGACCCGAAGATTCCATGCGCTCCGGGCCCAGGTGGGCGAACGCCGAGTGGGCGCCGTGGTGACCCCCTCAAGCGCCCCGCGTCTGTACGAGGCCGAGAGCCTCTACGGCGTACGCCTGCTGCCGTTGCTCGAGGAGCTGGGCTTCGGTCTGGACGTGCTGCTGCTGGCCGAACAGCCGGACCCGAATTCGAGCTCCGCGGTGAACGAGGCCGAGGCCGGCCTGCGCGCCTGTCTGCAAGATCCGTCACGGCTGTCGGTGCGCTACTACGACTCGCCCGCCTCCCTCGCACACCGCCTCGCCGACGCCCCCTGTCATCTGGTCTACTCCGAGGTGGCCTGCGACCATCGCTTGAGCCACGCCGGCAAGACAGGCTTCGGTCTGGACCTCTTCGAGATGGGACTGGCCGGCGCCGTGCGCAGCCTGGAGCGTCTGCTCGCTCTGGAGCGCTGGCCCTTCTATCGGCGCTACACCCGCTGGCTCGCGCCCCCACGGTCGCTCGCCCCAGGGCTCGAGGAGAGCGACGATGAGTGACGTCCAGGATCCGAGGAGCTACCCGGCCTACCTCACGGGCATGTACCTGGCAGTGAACGCCATCCGCGACGTGTACCTGGTAGTGGACGGGCCCAACTGCGCCTTCTTCCGCATCCCCCAGATCCAGCCCAACCACGACTGGCTGGCGGATCTGGCGCGCAGCTCCGGGGTTCACCGCGTGGTGGACACCGACGCCACCCCCTCCCGGGTGGCCCAGGGAAACCCGACGGTCCTGCTCGAACGGATCAGGCAGGTGGACGGGCTGGGAGACTGCGCGGTGATCCTGCTCACGCCCATGACCCACGTGGCCATCACCGGACGACAATACGCCCCCCTGCTCGACGGACTGGACCCACCGCTGATCCACCCGGTGATCCAGGTGGTGTCCGACTCCCTGGCCGGGGACTGGCTGGACGGCTACGCCAACACCCTGGCCGCTCTGGCGCGGGACCTGGTGCTAGAGGACGACCCGGGGCCAAAGCCGACTCCCGGTGGCGGACGCGTGGCCCTGGTGGGCCACATGCTGCACCGACTGGAGGCCGACGCCACCGCCGACCTGGACGAGCTGCTACGGATGATCACCGGGTTGGACCTGGAGGTCGTCAGCGCCTGGCCCAGCGGCGGGGATGTCGCCCAACTGGCCGCGGCCCGACAAGCAGACACGGTGGTGTCGCTCCCCTACGCCCGGGAGGCCGGCCGCGTGCTCGCCGCAAGGACCGGCGCCACGTTGGTGGAGCTCGACCTGCCCCTGGGATTGGAAGGAAGCTCGGAGTTCCTGCGCCAATTGGGCGAAGCCACCGACCGGGTGACCCAGGCCGAGGCGTTCGTTGAGTCCGAGCTGCGTCGGGTGGTGCCACGGCTCGAGTGGGTCCTGGCCCACGAGCTGCAGGGACGACGGGTGCTCACAGCCGGAGATCCGCACCTGGTACGTGGGCTCCGGTCCGCACTAACCGAGCTCGGGTGTACCGTGGGGCGAGAGCTCGTCTACGCCCGGAGCGAGCACGGCGCTCCCCCCCCGACGTCCCAATCCATGGACGCCTCGGATCCTCCCCCACACCATGTGGCGCCGAGCATCCAACACCTGACGGGCGCCAGTGACGACCAACAGCTTTGCAAAAACATAGACCTGGGTGTGGTGTGCAGCCTGGCCGTGGACCTGCTCCAAGACCACAACCACCACGTCCCCTTCGTGGAAGTGGGCTTCCCCTCCTACTACAGCCACGCCCTGTACCCCCAGCCGACTTTGGGTTTCGACGGTACGCTCTGCCTCGTGTCCAGACTGGTGACGGCCCTACGCCACTGGCACGCCAGACAGAGGTAAGGGGCCGCTTACCCCAGTGACCTGGTGGTTTTTCGATTGCATTGTGGGAGTTCTTCGAACACAGTGCCGACATGGAAAACTCCTTCAGCAGCATGAACAAGGGTGAGCGCGTCGGTATCCTGGTGGGCGGCGGCCCGGCGCCGGGCATCAACGGCGTCATTCGCGCCATCACCATCGAGGCGGTCAACACCGGACTCAAGGTTGTGGGGATCCTGGACGGCTTCCGGTGGCTGGCCCGGGGCGACAACTCCCGTATCGTGAACCTGGACATCAGCACCGTGTCGCGCATCCACTTTACCGGCGGCTCGATCCTCCGCACCTCCCGGATCAACCCCACGGCCACCCAGGAGATGATGGACAATACAGTCCGTGCCCTACGCAACCTCGAGGTGGACTACCTCATCACCATCGGCGGCGACGACACGGCCTACTCGGCCATGAGCGTGGACCAAGCCTCTGGAGACAGCATCCACGTGGCCCACGTTCCCAAGACCATCGACAACGACCTGCCGCTGCCGGGTCGGGCGTCTACCTTCGGCTACCAGACCGCGCGCCACGTGGGAGTGGGCCTGGTGCACAACATCATGACCGACGCCCAGACCACCAGCCGCTGGTACTTCGTCATCGCCATGGGCCGCAAGGCCGGTCACCTCGCCCTGGGCATCTCCCGAGCGGCCTCGGCGACCCTGGCGCTGGTGCCCGAGGAATTTCGTGGCGAGAAAGTGCCCCTCCGGCACATCGCCGACATCCTCGAGGGCGCGATCATCAAGCGCCGATCCATGGGCAAGGACTACGGCACCGCCGTCCTGGCCGAGGGGCTTACCGAGGTCATCGATCCCGAGGACCTGCAATCGCTGGCGGGCGTGGAGCGAGACGACCACGGTCACATCCGCTACTCGGAGATCCCCTTCGGGCGCATCATCGCCAACGAGGTGCGCGGCCGACTCAAGGCCCGGGGAATCGACATCGTCATCGTGAAAAAGAACATCGGCTACGAGCTGCGCTGCGCCGATCCCATCCCCTACGACTGCGAGTACACCCAAGACCTGGGATACGCCGCCATGAGCTACCTGGAGCACGGCAAGACCGGCGCCATGATCTCCCTACAGGGCGGACAGGTGATCCCCGTTCCCCTCAAGGAGATGATCGATCCGGACACGGGCCGCACCCAGATCCGCCTGGTGAACGTGGACTCGGACAGCTTCAGGGTTGCGCGCAAATACATGATCCGGCTGGACCAGGAGGATTTCCTGGACCAGAAGCAGCTGCTCAAGCTCGCCCGGGCCGGACACATGGTCCCCGACGAGTTCCTCGAGACCTTCGGCTACCTCGCCCAGCCTTACTAGACAATACGATCTTTCAGGGTGGGGGAGATCAGGCGGCGGCCGCGAGGTGCTGCTCAGCGAGACGCATCAGGCGGGCGCTGATTTTGTGCTTCTTGGTGTAGACGGTCTTGACCGAAATGTTCATGGTGCGGGCGATGAGATCCGCGTCCAGGCCCTGCTCAAAGTACAGGTGCACGAAGTCCCGGTCCCGGAGCGACAAGCGGGTTATCAACTGCCCGAGAAAGCCGCGCCGCTCCTTGGTCAACAGTTGCTCGAGGGGACTGGGGCCGTCGGCGGGACGCTCCGAAGTGCGGTCCTCGCCCGGGGCCAGCAGCGGGTACCGCGAACGACGGCGCAGATGATCATAGGCCGTGTTCATGGACAGCAGCCCGAGCCAGGTAGAGAGCTTCACTCCCCGGTTGGGATCGAACGCTCGCAGCTTTCGCATGTCGTTCCGCAGCAGGTTCATGCACAGCTCGCAGAAGATCTCCTCCTGATCGTCGGCGCAAAGATGCGCGCCCACCCGGCTGGTGGCCTTGGTGATGCACCGGAAGATCAGCGAGCGATAGCGTCCAAGCAGCTCGGTCCACGCGGCGCTCTGGTGGTCGAAGACACGCAGAAGCAGCGCATAGTCGGTTTCGGATGTCTGGGCAGAAGGGGCTCGTGCGTCCATGGGTTCACCTCGTTGCCCCGGTAGACTGCTAGATCAGTGCCAAGTCTATCCGCCCCCTGTCCCCCCGACACAAACCCTTTTGTTTTGAATGGTTACAAACACAGCTCCCCGCAGGTGGCGACCTGTGTGTCCCCCGTGACACGGAGTTGGCTACGCCTTTGCCACAGCCTCGTGCCACCGCTGGAGGATGGCTTCGACGGCCGCGGCCGACAGGGAGGGCTCGAACCGCCGCTCCTGTTGCCAGGCCTCTCGGACGGCGTCGGTGTCCTTCCACACGCCGACGCCCAGCCCGGCCAGGAAAGCGGCACCGATGGCGGTGGTCTCCAGGTTCACCGGACGTGAAAGGGTCGTCTGCAGGACGTCGGCCTGGAACTGCATGAGCAGGTCGTTGGCCGCCGCTCCGCCATCCACCTTGAGCACGTTCAAGGGACGATCCGCGTCTAGCTGCATGGCGCCAATGAGGTCGGTCACCTGCAGGGCGATGCCCTCGAGGCAGGCCCGCGCCAGGTGGGCCCCGGTGGTGGAGCGGGTCAGACCCGAGATGATCCCCCGGGCCTCGGGCCGCCAGTGGGGAGCGCCGAGCCCAGCGAGCGCGGGCACGAAAATCACTCCGCCCGTGTCCTCAACCTCCAGGGCCAGCCGCTCGCTATCGGGCGCATTGGGGATGATGCCCAGCCCATCGCGGAGCCACTGCACCGCCGCTCCAGCGATGAAGAGGCTGCCCTCCAGGGCGTAAGTGATGCGCCCATCGAGCTGCCAGGCCACCGTCGAAAGGAGCCCGCGGGAGGAAGACACGGGCTTCGATCCCACGTTCATCATCAGAAAAGAGCCCGTGCCGTAGGTACACTTAACGCTGCCCTCGGTGAAGCAGGCCTGGCCGAAGAGCGCGGCCTGCTGATCCCCGGCCATGCCGGAGATGGGGATACCGTCGGGCAACCCATCCACCCCCCTGGTCTCTCCCACCACCCCACTGTTGCCCACGATCTTGGGCAACAGCGACGCCGGGATGTCCAGCAACTTGAGCAGCTCGGGATCCCAGGCGCCCCGGTGAATGTTGCACATAAGGGTGCGAGAAGCGTTGGACAGATCCGTCACGTGGGACACCCCGCCGGTCAGCTTCCAGACCAGATAGCTGTCCATGGTCCCGAAGGCCAGCTCCCCGGCTTCGGCCCGGGACCGGGCGTCGGCCACATGGTCCAGGATCCAGCGCACCTTGGTCCCTGAGAAGTAGGGATCCAACACCAGCCCCGTCGCCTGGGAGAAGGTCTCGGCGTGACCTCCGTTGCGCAGCTCGTCACACAGATCCGCCGTACGTCGGCACTGCCACACGATGGCGTTGTGTATGGGGCGGCCCGTGGACCGCTCCCACAAGACCGTGGTCTCCCGCTGGTTGGTGATGCCTATTCCCGCCAGGTCGTCCCCGGTGATCTCCGCCCTGCGCAGAGCCGAGTTCAGGGCGCCGGTCACGGAGTTCCAGATGGCCTCCGGATCGTGCTCCACCCACCCGGGATGAGGATAAATCTGAGAGAACTCCCGGCTGACCCGAGAGAGGATCTCGAGCTCCTCGGACAGCACGAGCACCGTGGTCTGAGTGGTTCCCTGATCGATGGCACACAGATGTTTGGCCATGGTCGAGTCTCCTGCCCCCCGAAGCGTTATTTCTCGAAGAGGCTCTTGAGGTTGGGCAACTCGTCGAGCCTAGGCTGCAGCACGATCTCGATGCGGCGGTTCTCGGCCTTGTTGGCCTTGGTGGTGTTCGGCTTCACCGGCGAGAAGTGTCCGTACCCCGCGGCGCTAAGCTGGCCGCCCGGCATGCCGCTTTTGATCATGAGCCGGACCACCGCTACCGCCCGGGCCGTGGACAGGGCCCAGTTGGACCGGTAGCGCCCCCGGCGCATGGGGGTGTTGTCCGTATGGCCCGCCACCTGGAACTGGCGCCCGATCACCCCCTTGAGCACGGTGGTGATCTGGGCGATGGCCTTGCGGCCCAAGGGCTTTACGAAGGTCTTGCCCGGAGCGAAGAGCACCTTGCTCGAAAGAACCACCACCATGCGTCCATCCCGGAGCTTCACCTGGATCTTGCCGGACTTGATCAGCGCCGCGAACCGCTTGAGCAGGGCCCGCAGCTTGCCGAGCCGGGCCACGGCCTTGGCGCGCGCTGCCTCCATCTGCGCCAACCGCAGCCGGGTGACAGCCAGCTTCTTGGCCAGGTCGGCCTTCTCCTTGGCCGACATGGTGGTCACTGCGCCCACCTTCTCTCCCAGGGCCTCCAGCCGCCGGGTCAGAAACGCCGTCTGGTCCTGGTACCGCTTGAGCTGCTTTTTCAGGTTGGCCACCACGGCCACCATGTCCGTGGAGTGACGCTGCTTCTTCGCAATGCCCGCCTCGACGGCACCGAGCCGACTCACGCAACGGTTGAGCTTGTTCTCCACGTCCGCATAGCAGCCGGTCAGGCCAATGATCAGGGCTGAGCCCAGCAGGATCGTTCCCGTGTATCGCATCGAGTACCTCAAATATTTGCGCTCCGTAGGGAGCGGTGGCCAATGTACCAGCCGCACGCCAGGGTGGCAACGCGATCTCCATCTGGGAGTTAGGCCCACCCCAAAGCCCAGGTGTTGCCCGGGGATCCTCGGGACCCTCTCACAGAACGTTACGGATAACTGATGGTGGCAATGGACACGCGAGAGCCGTGATCCACCTCGCCGGGCACCGGACACTGGCGATAGCCCAGCAGCGTACCGGCCTGGGGCTCGACCACGCGGAGCAAGGTATAGATGGCTGACAGACCGCAGATATTGCGAGAATTGCCGTCAGCTTCCACATGCCGCCGGAACCCCTCGGCGTCAGCCCGGCAGAGAAGATCCAAGGTCTCGGCGTCCCTACGCTCCAGACCGCTGTGGTCATCCGGGGTCAGGGGCTCGGTGCCGAAGGCGGGCCCCAGGTGGGCCAGATCCGCGCCGGCGATGAAGCAAACCTTGCGCTGCTGCCGGACCATCCGCAAGGCCTCGATGAAGGCCTCGATCCGCGCTTGGCGCTCGGCCGTATCGCGTGCCCCGCGATCGGTGAGCAGCCCACAGAGCACGGGCAGGATCCGCAGGTCCCGACGGTGGCCGAGGGCGTGGTGCAGCATCACGGCCTGAAACTCCAGGGAGTGCTCCTGGGCGTGACCGAGCTCCCCGGCGCGCAGGTCCGGCGCGTCAGCACACAGGGACCCAACGAGGTCCGCGTCCGTCCGCAGGATCCCGAATGGGGTCTCGAAGTCCAGGGTCGTCAGGGAGAAAGGCGCGTCCACCTCGCCCTTGTGGTCGGTCCCCAGCAGCACATACAGCTCGGCATCCGGGGCGCCCTCGGCCACCTTGAGGTAGGCCTGGCCATACAGGGCCGCGCCGCGCTCGTAGTCGATGTGCGGTGCGATAACACCGTGCACGGCTCCTTGGTTGCCGGCCCCGGTCCCGGCCCCGGTCCCAGCCTGGGACTCGACCTTGGGGAGCCGCCCCGGGCCGTCTTCCAGCGTGTAGAAACCGTCCAACTCCACCCGGGCCTCTTGGGCCTTGGCCGGGAAGCAGGTGTCGGCCATGGTCATGGGCCGGCGCGACAGACTACGAAAGGCCGCACGACGCTCACTCAAATCCGCCACGTACCGCGGGCTGTCCAACAGCAGGGCCTCGTCGAGCTGAGCCACCAACGAGTCCACCACCTCCACCTCTAGTGCCTCCCCGTGACGCTCGGCGAACTCGGTCACCAGGGCCAGACGATCCCGCTTCCCGTCAAAGAGCGACACCAACGCCACGGCCGAGTGGCTCAGCAGCACCGCCCGCTCCAACCCCCAGGCAGGATCCCGCAAAGCCACCAGGGCCTGACCGTCAAGCTCCACGGGCAAAACCTCCACCGCCCGGAGCTTCGGCCGGGTCGGGGGCGCCAGGGGGACCGGGAGATCCGCTTTTGCTTCATCAGTCATAGGGTCTCAGTGATAGCACCGATGGCCGAACAGGTCATCTGACGGCCGGTCTAAGGCGACCAATCAGGGCTTGAGTTCCACACGAAAACGTAGGGGGCGCTCCACCTGATGCTGCTTGCGCCAGGCGTCCACCGCCCGGGCCACGCAGCTGTTGAGGGAGAGCTCCTCGGGAGAGGTGCCGCGGACCTGGTTCACCAGGGTCTTGCCCGGCGCCGAATGGACCTCCAGGCGACCCCACCTCGTGGGCATGGTGTCCAGGACCTGGAGATAACACGGACGGATGCGTCGCTTGAGATCGCCGGGGCTGGCCTTGAGCCGGCGGGGCCAACGTTGCAGCGTCACCTTGGCCGCGAGGCGCACAGCTACGCGGTTGGCGAAGGCGGCGTTTCCAGGCGGCTTGCCAGGCCCAAGCGCGTAGCCGACCCAGGGCCAGTCGGCAGCGGATCGGGGGGCGGCGCGCAGAGCGACCATGGCCGCCAGGAAATCCGCGTACGCAAGCTTCGCATGGGCACAGATGCGCACGGCGCAGGCCGTAGGGAAGGCGGCGCGCAGCCGAGACAGGGCCAGGACCAGCGCCTCGCCCGTGGAGCGCGGCGACAGCACCGGCCCGAGCCGGCCGTCCGGGCCGTAGGGTGTGGCCTGGCGCGTGGCCAACAGCACCCCGAGACCGTGGCGGGCGCAGGTCCGGTTCCAACCCACCTTCGCCAGGTCCGGGGGTTTCAGGGTGGCCGCCGCCGCCGAGATGGGCGCCAGACTCACCACCACCTCCCGAAGCCGTAAGGGCGTTGTCCGGCGGTCGACCCGCCAGTAGCCCACATCACTCGGCGCCGACACTACCCCGCCGAAGCCCACCCGGGTAAAACCCGTGGCCGCGGCACGCTTGAGCACCGGAGCGATCCTGCCCATGGCCAGGCTGGACACGGCGAAGAGGGTGACCTGGGTGTGACGATTGCCGGCGAAGTAGGCCTCGGTGAGGGCCACACGGAAGTGACGCTTCCGAGGCCGCATCACCACACGGCCACCGGCCAGGAGTTGGTCGGCGCGCAGCACCAACGGGCTCGACCCTCCATAGGGCCGGCCCGCGGTCAGCCGGGGCAGGTCCCGCGCCAGACCGTGCAGCAGGACCGGCAGCCGCGCACCGTTGTGGCGAAGAAAACGTCGATCCAGGTCCATGCGCAGTCCGGCCAGTGCCACCAAGCGCGGTGACGCGGCGGCCACCTTGTCCAGGAGCTTCTGCAGTCCATTTTGGTAGACTGTCCAGGGCGGATGCGGTGGCGCACCCACCCGCCCGAGGTGGGGGGCCGGGTCGAAGTCATATAGCGAATACAGACAGTGATTGAGCACCCGGGATCGGCTCCAGGGATCGGCCCGGGCAGCCACCCGAAAGGCCTGGGCGCACAGGGCGTAGAGCCGCAGGAGGGCCGCGGCGGAGGCCGGACCACTCCGCTCGGCCTTGAGCAGCTTCAACCGCGCGGGCAGAGTCTTCGGATCGTCCAGAAACGCCCGATCCGAACGCAACAGCCCAGCCCACCGCCGGGCCAGGGAACGCTGCGGGCGCAAGGGGGCGACCGGGCGAGGCGCAGACGTGGACATGGACGTGGACTTCGCCGTGGGCTGGGGCGCGGACGCGGACGTGAACTTGGACATCGTTCCCCGGCCAAAGGCCACGAAGGCAGCCGTGAGACGGTCGAGCACCAGACGGGTCGTCTGGGCGCCGCGCTTCTCCCGTCCGGAAAAGCCCAGGGAGCTCAACAGCACCTTCCGCGCCGGACCCTCACCCGTGAGCCGGGCAAAGTCGTACAACTGGAACAGATAGCGCAGCCGCGACCAACGCGCCCGCAGGTTGCCCTTCTGGGAGAGGCGCTCCAGCTGCCGCAACCCCCGCCCCACGCCTTGGGAAGGAGGGAGCTCCAACGTCCTATCCAGAGCGGCCACGTCGGGTCCCCGAGGCTTGCCGTTGGGTTGGGGCGTGGTCTGCGGGCAGCCCAGCAGCAGCAGGCTGCCGAGGCAAATCGAAAACAAAGCTCTGCTCATCGCGCGGGTTCCTTAAATAGTTCCCACCCCAGAAGTGGGTTCGAAGCGAAAGCGTACCAGGTGCGTCGAATGTGCACTACCAGATTTGGTGGTTGTACCGGGTGTACTACCCCAAATCTAGTGGTGTGCAGACGGCGTGCCTGGTGCGCTTGCAGCCGAAGTCCACTTCTGGGGTGGGAACTGATCGTGCTCAACGCGGAGTAGACAACCCTACCACGTTATTGGTTCCTCGAACGTCTACGCCTTGGGCCCGAATTTGTAGAAATAGCCGTCCCTCGAGCCGATGTAGACGAACCCGTCGAGCACGACGGGGGAAGAGACCACCGGGCCCCCGGTGCGGTGCTTCCACAGAAGCCGCCCTGTGTCGGCACAGAGCATTCGAACCCACCCGTCGAAGCTACCGAAGACCACCTTGCCGTCCACCACGGCCGCGGTGGACCAGATGCCGTCCCCCACGGGCCGCGCCCAGATGAGCTTCCCGGTGGCCGCCTCCAGACAGTACATGATCCGATCATCCGACCCAATGTACACCCGCCCCCCGGCCCAAGCCGGCGTGGCCCAAACGCCCTTGCCGGTCTTGAACCGCCACAGCTCCGCGCCCGTCTGGCGATCGAAGCAGAACACATGGCTCGACTCGCTGCCCACGAAGATACGATCCCCCACCACCACGGGCGAGGAGTCAGTGTCGTGGTAGGTACGCGCCCGCCAGACCACCTTGCCCTGGTGGCGATCCAGACAGTACAGGTAGCCATCCCAGCAACCGATGTAGATCCGGTCCCCCACCACTGCCGGAGACGACTCGCATCCACTGCCGCCGGGCTCGCCCTCCTTTCCCCCCAAATAGGTGCGCCAGATTCGGTGGCCCGTGCGTGGATCGAGACAGACCATATGCCCCGTCTCGGTGCCCACGTACAGCCGGTCCCCCACCACCACGGGGGAGGAGTCGATGGGGCGCTCGGTGCGGTACCGCCAGTGCCGCATGCCGGTCTTCAGATCGATGCAGTGCAGCCGCCCATCCACGTTGCCGCAGTACACGCGCCCCTTGTACACACAGGGGGAGCTCTTCCACATGCGGCCGCCCATGGCACGCCACCGCTTTTTTCCCGTGCGCGCGTCTACGCAGTACAGGAACCGGTCCAGGGAACCGAAGATCACCAGCCCATCGACTACCGCGGCCTGGCCGGTCCAGCCCGTGCCGGTCCAGCGGTATCTGCCGCCCCGTCGCAGCGCAGTGTAGTATCTCTCGGTCTTGAACCGCCACTTCACCTCGAGGTCTGTCGACAGGTCGCCCCGACCGTTGAAGCGGCGCGCCCCATCCCCCCGAAACAGGGTCACCCAGCGAGGCGGGTGGTAGGGGTCGGCCGCCACGGCCGCGGTGGCGACCGCATCGGTGGTCGGAATCCGAGCGGCGTCCACAGCCATGGACGCCGACGGGCGCGCGTCGGGGATCCGGGGCGGCGCGGCGGTGCGCGGCGGGTCCTTACAATCGATCCCCACCGCGGCCACCAGCGAGACCCCCGCGGCCCGCGCAAGGAAATCCCGGCGGGTGGGAGCGGCATCATCTGGGGAGCGGTCCATCGCGAAATATATAAATGAAAAACGACCAACACGCCAGGCAGGGACACCGGCGGGTGCATTTCCCCGCCGCTCTGGACTACGGTTGCTTGGTTGGGGATGCCGACAACACGACCAAGCGCCGCTTCACCAGGGGTGCCTGAAGAGCGCCCGGGTAGTCCTTGAGGAAGGTCCGGAGGGCAGCGAGCTCCAGGGTGCGCCGCCCCAGGCGCCGCAGGGCCCGAATGCGACCATAGGCGGCCTCCTGGGCCAGCACCCCCCGCCGGGTCGCCCGTAGGTAGGTGTTAAAGCTCCGGAGGGCGCCGGCCGGGTTGCCGAGGTGGTCCAGCCCGAGCATGCCCAGGGCCACCAAGGCGGCTCGGGCCGCCGAGCTGGCAGGGAACTTCACCAACAACAACCGGTAGGACGCCGCGGCCCCTTGCCAATCCCGGGCTGCGCGACGCTTCTGGGCGCGTTTGAGAAGCCCCCCGGCGGTCACCGCCACGCCGTCAGGACCGCTCGGAGGGATCTTGGCCGCCCTGGGGCGCCGCGCCTTGGGCCGCGAAATGATCACCGGCGGGAACACCTGCGGACCGGGCTCCACCGGCCGAACGGTTGACGCAGTCCCGGTCCCGGCCCCGGCCCCGGCCCCGGCCCCGGCCCCGGCCCCGGGACGTCCAACAGCAATCCCATCGACGCCCATATCCGACTGCGTCAGAGAGCGCACGGACACCACTGTGGGGCCGAGCTCGTAGTCCCGGCGGATCCGATCTCCCGACCGGAGGATCAGCTGCTCCTGAACGGGAGTTCGGCCCGCCAGTTGCACCCGCAGGCGATGGTGACCCAAGCGCAGCCGGCCGGACAGGGGCGTTCGCCCCAGCACTACGCCGTCCACCGCCACCTCCGCCCCGGTGGGTTGACTCCGGAGGTCCAGATGAGCTCCCCGATCCCCTCCCACCAGCGCCAGGGTGGCCATGCGCGCCAACGCAACGCGACGCGCCCTGGCGGTCAAGGGTCGCACGGTCAGATCCTGTCCACCGAGGTGGGCCGAATGACCGCGCCGCAGCAACCTCTGAGGATGAGCCGGGTTCACGAGCCTCACCTGACCACGCAGCACCTCCACACGCACGCGCCCGGCGGTCACCTGCACAGTGAAGACAGTGCCACGGACCTCCACCCTGCCAGCCCGGGTGGTCACCACGAACCGCCGACGATGACGCTTGGGTTGCACCATGGCCAGGAGCCAGCCCTGCTCGAGATGCAGCGTGGTCTCGGCGGCGGACATCCGCACCACGCGGACTGCGCTACGCTCCCCGAGCAGCACGTATGCATCGTCGGGCAACGATAGGGCCGCCTGTCCCCGCCGTACCCAAAGAGTTTTGCCCAAGGCCAGGTCGCTGCCGGCAGCCGCGCCCTCCACCACCACCTCACCGCTACGCATCACGAGCCGGGCTCCCGCCCGCCCAGACGCCGCACGATCCCCTTTGGGCCCCGACCAGCGCAGCGCAAGCACGAGCCCTACGCTCAGCACCAACAGCGCCGCGACACCAGCCGCAAAAATCCACTTCCAGCGGTATCGTCCGGAGTGCAGAGCCGCATCCCCATCCGCATTCGCATCCGCATCCGCATCCCCTAGGGGCCCGTCCGCCGCGGCCTGGGTCACCACATAATTCACAAACCTACGTCGAGACAGCTCATCCAGGGGCTGGGCCGGGCCGGCGTCGTCAGAGTGGTGCATAAGCGCCGACGCCGCGGCCAGGGAACGACAGCTGTCACATCGCACGAGGTGCTCGGCCATAAACGCCCGCTGATGCTCCGCGGCCACACCACCGGCAGCCTCCTCCATCTCCAGCCGCTCGTAGTGGCGGCACGCCTCATCTGATCTATCCTTGGCTCTCATGATCCCTGGCTCTCATGGATAAACGACCGCGCCCAATCCCGAAGGGCTGGGTCCTTTTCTAAATGACTCTTGAGCTGTTTCTTCCCGGTTCGAAGCCGATCCCGCACCGTGTTGGCCGGCGCCGAGGTGATGTCCGCGATCTCCTGCACGCTGTACCCGTGCATCCAGTGCAGGGTTACCGCCGTGCGACGATCCATGGATAGCTTCCCCAGCAGGCGGGCCAACCGCTCCCGGAGCAGACGTCGCTGAATGTCGTGGTCCACCGAGACCCGCCCCTCGCGCGCCACCTCTCCATCCAGCGACACGATGCGCTCCCGCCAACGACGCCGCTTGAGCTCACGCAGGGCCGTCCGCACGGCAATGCGATCCCCCCAGCGCTCCAGGCTACTGTCGCCGCGGAAGGTCCGAGCGGAGCGCAGGATCGCCACCAGGGCCATCTGCACCAGATCATCCGCGTCGCGATCCCCTGCGGCCAGGTAGTACACCGTGGCCCGGATCCGATTCAGGAGCCGCTCCGCCAACTCCCGGTTGGCCCGGGGATTACCCTCACCCGCCGCGCGCGCAAGAGCGACTTCAGAGGCAAAGAAACCGGGATTTGTATTCTGGCCCACCATACAACTACTAGAGTGTCACAGAGATCCGAGTTTGGACGTATGTTTTCCTCACCGCGCTCCTACGGCCCCGCTCGCGATTCCGTAAATATCCCCCGGCAAAGCCGGGGGCATTACAATTGTGAGCCGCTCAAAGCGGCTTGGGGAGGCCGGATCAGCTCTCGTGCCTTTCGGGGTGCGCTTACTTCATTGACGGCCCACACGCTCAAGTATCGGAGAGAGAGCGAAGCTCGCGTGGAGGAGTTCACGGCAGCCGCTCTCTCAGCGTCCTGCTGGAGCGGCAGAGTGAAGCTCCTTCGCGCGGGCGAAGCGAACGCATCAACGGCGGAAACGACTCCCGGAAATGTCAAACTGTGAAGGCCTCCCCGGCAAAGCCGGGGGGACTCCTATATTGAGCTAGTACAAGTCCAGCGATATTCCAAAACGGAAGTAGGGCTGAACCGGCCAAGGGTCCAGGATGATTGATTGTTCCTCGTCCCCATTGAGTATTTCGGGCGGGTCGGCGTTCAGGCGCACCTCGGCTCCCAGGGCCATGATGATCCGCAGCCTGTCGAGCACCAGGAAAGACAGGCGGATCTCGCCGCCGATCAGGGAGTGGAGCTTGTTCCGGAATTCCAGGTCGTAGTCCCAGCCATCGGGAGCCTGGGTGTCCACCGCCACGTAATCGAAGATGAACGCGAGCGCCCCGCCGAGCTCCACCCACCGCCCCAGACGAAACCGGATCCGCGCTCCGGTGCTCACGGGATAGCGCTGGAAGGAGATCAGCACCGGGTCGCCGTTGGCCTTGACAGGCCCCACCACCCGGAAGGACAGGAAGGCAGACCACCGCGTGGCAAACCGCGCCGCCAGACCGATGGAGACGCCGTGGGACATGGGGTAGGTGAGCCCAGCGGCCATCTGCCGCTTCCCGTAGAAATCCAGGGCATACTTCATCTCCAACACCAGCCAGCGAGGTCCGCGAGACGGGAGGTTCCTCTTGAGCCGGGCCGCCTCGGCGAAGAGCGGATTATCCGCAGTAAGGGACATGGCCGGTCGGCGAGCGGACCCGGGGACGGGGACGGGTCTGCTCCCACGGACTCTGACCGCGGACCGCGGGCGAGGTCGGGGTAGGCTGGACAGGACGGCCCGCACGGACATCCCCACGATGATTGCCACCGACTCGGCCAGGCCGCCGCCCCCTGCCCGGGCCACGCTCCGCACGATGAGTCGCCCCTTCTCCGGCTCCACCAGGTACAGAAAGATCTCTCCTTTGGCCGAAAGATCGCACCAGAAAACCACCACGACCTTCCGTCCCCGCGAGATCGTGCGGGCCTGGGCGAGTTGGGCCCCAGGGCTGGCCGCAAAGCGATGTACCCACCGCAGCTCCAAGGACACCGAGGCGTCCGAGACCTGTCCGCTCACCGCCTGGTGCAGCTCCTTGGAAGCGGCCGCCTGGTTTCGGGCCGCCAGCATCACCACGCTGCGCTTAGCCGCAGGTTCCGCACGCCGGGGGGCAGCCGCGCGCCGGGGGACAGCCACACGCGCGGGCCCCCTGGCCAAACCCTCGGCGGGCAACCAGACCAGGCCCATCCACAGCCATAGCCAACCAACCCCTAGGGCGCGCAATCCGTAGCTCTTCATCTCCACCCCATCTTTCAAGCATAAAGCACCCCACCACACCGGGCAATGGCACACCGCGGCCTTCGGTGAAAAACACCGGGTTTGGGGAGACTGAGTGTCAGCGGCGAGGCGTGGAGAGCAGGTCCATGACGTAACGCATGAAGCTGCGCTGATTGGGCTTGACCCATTTCCAGCAGTTGCAGGTGGAGGTGTAGGATTTCCAGTTGCAGACTTTTCGGGCAGCTTTGCGCGCCCGGAAGGTGTCCTTGTTGGCGCACACATACCGCGCCGGAGTGTACTCCGTGCACTTGTAGCAGACCTTCGCCTCGGCCGGCGACGTAGCGGCAAACAGGAATAGACCTACAAACAGAGCGAGCAACTTCTTCATCGCATTCTCCAGCACCTGGGTACGATCGTACCGGCCCCGTCCCAACGCGTCAAGGGAGAGCCCCGATCCGGTTTGGGTCCGATTCCCTTTCGGAACGACACGGTTGGCGGCTGCGCCAAATCCTGCTCTAATAAAGAAAAGGGAAAGTAAGGAAAGCACCTATGAGCGATCGGGACATGCGCGAGCTGCTGGAAGCCATCATCGATGACATCGACTCGGGCTTGGTGACCGTACGGCGAGCCGGCCGGCTGGGGCGCCTGGTGGGCACGGGGCTGGTGGCGGCCACAATCGGACTGGCGGGCGGCTGCAACCAGACCGCCGTGGGCACCGAGACGGACGGAGCGCCCACCTCGGACGCCGCCCCCATCTCGGACGCCGGCGCCCACGAGGACGTCTGGGTGGACTCGGGGCCCCTGGATACCTACGGCTACATCACCGACGATGCCGTCGTGGACGAGGACGCCAACGTCGACGCCGTCATCGACGCCGAGATTTTCTACCCGCCCTATGCGGCGCCACCGGTGTACGACTTCATCCCGGCGTGACCCAGGCCCAGCGTACTCCACACCACTGTCGTGAACCAACCCCAGCACCAGCTCCGGCCCTTGGCCCTCCTAGGCGCCACCGTCGTGGACGGAACCGGCTCCCCGCCCCGACCGGACACCACCGTGGTGCTGCGCGCCGGCCGCATCGAGTCGGTGGGACCGGGGATCGACCTGGCGCCGCCCGACGATGCCGAGGTTCGCGATGTGCACCGGCGATGGATCCTGCCCGGGCTCCTGGACGCCCACGCTCACGTGGAGTCCTCCGCGAATCTTCGCGCACTGCTCGAATGGGGCGTGACGGCCTTCCGAAATCCCGCCGCGCCGTTACCAACACAGTTGTCCGCCTTGGACCAGGCCCCAGCCCCTACCCCGGCCCCCAACCAAACCCCGACGTCCACTGCTCCACCACTGCACGCGGTGCGCGCGGGTCCGCCCCTCGATTACCCACCCAGCTCCATCCCCCGGCCCGGCGTCGTGGAGGTCACCACCGCCGACGAAGTGCGCGCCGCGGTGCGGAGTCAAGCCGCCGCAGGTGTGGACCTGATCAAGCTCTATGTGCGGCTGCCCCCGAACCTGGTGCGTGCCGCCGTGACCCAGGCCCACCGCTGCGGCTTGCCCGCACTGGGCGACCTGGCGCTGACTTCCTGGACCGACGCCGCACGGGCCGGCATCGACTTCCTCTCCCACGCCATGCCGCGCCACCCGTCCTTGCTGCCGGCGGACCTACGTGAGGCCTACCTGCGCGACCTCCGGGCCCGTCGCATCCACCCGCTCAAGCGTTGGTTCGAGCTCGTGGACCTGGACGGCCCCGAGATCCGGGAAATGATCCGCGCCCTGCGCGATCACTCCGTGGGCGTGGACCCCACCCTGGTGGGCGTGGAGGTGGTCCTGGGCGGACCGAACGCGCCGGAAAAACGCGCCGTGTGGTCCAAGGTCCTGGGGCTCGTTTCCCGGTTGCGAACGTCGGGCGTATCCCTGCTTGTGGGCACGGACGCGCCACGGCCGGGCATAAACGCCGGCGAGTCCCTACACCGGGAGCTGACCCACCTGGTGGACGCCGGCTTCTCCGAAGCCGAGGTCATCTCCATGGCCACCGCCCACAACGCCGCCGCCCTGGGCCTCGCCCACAGCCACGGAACCCTCACCCCAGGCCGACGGGCGGACCTCCTGGTGCTGGGCGCAAACCCCCTCGCCCACCTGGCTCATCTGGCGAACATCGAAGAAGTCTACCTCGCGGGCGTGGCCCAGCGCCGCCCCGACAACAACGGACAACAACACAAACCCACTGCAAGGAGGCACCTATGAAGAAGCTACTAAGCGCACTGGTGATAGGCGGCATACTACTCGCATGTACGCACGCCACGGCCGTACCGTTTTACAGCAAACGGATCCAGGGCAAGTCGCTGTACTACTACATCAAGGCCCAAAAAAGCAGCGCCTGGATGTCGGACCTCAAACGGGCGCGGTAGCGGTAGCGTCAAGGGAGAGCCCCGATCACACCCCCATCCTCCGCTTGACCTTCAAGCCGTGCCCATGGAGAATACGGATAGGAGTGCGAATGCGACATGCTGCCGAAAAATCCGTGAGTCGTTTGTGGCTCGACACCGTCATGGGACCTCTGGCACCTGGCCGGTCGCGATATCTACTCGCGCTTATGCTGACGACATTTGGGCTCATGGGTTGCAGCTTCGACACCTCTGGACGCGAGTACCTCGGCTCGAACAACAACCTCAACAACACAAACAACACAAACAACCTCAACAACACAAACAACACAAACAACGAGAACAACACGAATCCGGTGTGCGGGAATGACCAGCAAGAGGGCATCGAGGTCTGTGACGGATTGGACCTCGCCGGTGAGCTCTGCAATACCCAGGGCTTTGATAGCGGCACACTGACCTGTCGCAACGATTGCCTGGGCTTCGACACGAACGGCTGCGTCGGCGCGGGCCCGGTGTGCGGCGACAACCAGCGGGAGGGCATCGAGGTCTGTGATGGGTTGGACCTCGCGGGCGGAACCTGTCAGATCCAGGGCTTTTATTCGGGCACCCTGGCCTGCCGCGGTGACTGCACGGACTTCGACAGGAGCGACTGCGCAGGCTACTGTGGCGACGGAGTCAAGAACGGAAACGAGGAGTGCGACGGCGATGACCTGGGTGGAGCAAGCTGTTCCACCCTCGGCTGTCGGAGCGGAACGCTCGGTTGCCAGACCAACTGCACCTTCGATCCAACCGGCTGCCACGTATACCACGACGAAGACGGAGACGGGGTAGACGACAACTGTGACAACTGCCCCACGGTTTCCAACCCATTGCAGGAAGACGACGTGGACAGCGACGGAGTCGGGAACGCCTGTGAGGCTCCCTGGAGCTCAGGGCTCCTCTCCCAGGTCTCGTTCTTCGAATCGTTCGTCGGCGCCGCCAGCGCCTGGACAACGGAAGGCGGCACCTGGGTCGGCACCGTCGATGGGGTGACCGGCTCCGGCATGGGACTCCCGACCTACTACCTGTACTCAACACCCATCCCCAATGTGAACTACTCGGTGGAGACCACCTTCCACATGAACACCCCACCCGCCGCCGGTCGGGGCTGGTCCGTCGTGGTGTTCGCCTGGTCGAGAGATGCAAGTCAGAACGTTCACGCATATGCGTGCGCCTACGAGCGCGGGCCTAAGGCTCTGGGCATCTACAAGAACCCAGGCGCTAACTATTTCCAAATCAACAGCAGTACGATCATCGCTACGAACGTTCTGGACAGCCAGTGGCACCGCCTGCGCGTCTATCGGGAGGGAGACACCGTGCGCTGTACCTACGTCGATGAGACCGGTGCGAGCGGCGCGCAAGAGATCTCCAGCAACAATGTCGACACCGACATGTCCGGCCAAGCCGGCCTGCGCGTAGACAATGAGGTAACGACATTCTCCTCTTTTGTGATCTACCGTTAGAAAAAAACCGCATGAAGAACGACGCACCGGAAAGACACCCCGCAGCTCTGGACAACCCATCCAAGATGGAGGACGCGTCTTTTCATATGGCCATGGCGCACCTGTATCGTGCGGAGATGAATCGCATGACCGTGTGGCGAAGTCGGCTCGACACCACCAGCAATTGGGCGATCCTTCTGGTCATGGGCATGACCACCTTCGCCCTGGGCGCCACCCAGACGCCTCACTTCATTTTGCTGCTGGGCCTGGCGATCATCGGCATCTGCTTGATCATTGAGGCCCGGCGCTACCAACACCTGCACCACTCCAAGTGGCGGCTGCAGCTCATGGAGCAGAACTACTTCGGCGAGGCCCTGTGCCCCGGGGAGTACGCCACCTCCGACGACTGGCGACGCGTAATGTCCGCGGACCTGCGCCAGCCCCACTACACCATCAACTGGTTCCTGGCGGCCCGGTTGCGCCTGCGTCGGAACTACCTGATGCTCACCTACTTCGTTACGGGCGTCTGGATCACCAAGCTGCTGATCCACCCCGAAAATGCCAAGAGCGCGTCGGACTTCTACGTGCGGTTGGCCGTGGGTCACTTCCTGCCTTGCTGGTTCGTGCTCCTCTCCGCGGCGGCCTTCGTGTCCACCGCCACGGTGCTCGCATTCACCACGCCCAGCGAAGAGGCCCTGGAGAAGTGGACGCAGGTGAAGCACTTCGAGCGGAAGTAGCTCGCGGAGAAGGGCCGGTGTCAATCCTCCCAGCCGTAGCGCTCGAAGATCGGGGCCAGCTCGGATCGGAGGCGGGCCTCGGTCAGACCGAACTCCTCGAGACGATACTGATGACGGGACACGTGCTCGGAGCGACCGGTGAGCTGCGACAGGGCCTCGGTGAGACTGGCGTCGGGCCCGGGCAGGGAAAAGCGCTGGTAGATGCGCTCCACCACGCGCCAGGGGCGGGCCACCAGGGTCTCGTAGCGAATGGTCAACCGACGATCCGGAGGCAAGGGCGGCAGATCCCGCTCTCCGGCGAGATAGGTGCGCTTGGAGTCGGCGACAATGGTCTCCACCTGACGTGAGGTCATGTGGCGAAAGCCGGGGACACGGCGACGCCAGATGGCGCGGATCATGGAGAGCCGCGAGGCGATGGTGGACAGCGGGTTACGCACCAGATTGACGAAGCGCGCGTCGGGGAACACCCGCATGAGCTCGGGGACCTTGTGCGTAAAGGCGGGGTTCTTGGAGACGATCCACGGCGGGTCCGCCGGATCCGCTCCGGGCTCCCGCGCCAATTTCTTGAGCAGGCAGGCGCGATACCAACCCAGAGCGGCGATCTGCCGCCGGGTGGACCAGTCGTGGAAGTTTCGTAGCTCATCAAGGTCGGGCAGCTCCGCGGAGGAGGGCGCGTCGTTGACGCACATGATGGAGGCGTAGATCGTCCACAAGACGAACTCGTCCTCCTCCACCTGATCGAACCGCAGCTTGTGGATGTCGTCCAGGGGGCCGAAGAGATGCTCCTGGGCCTGGTGAAACCGCTGCGCGAGGGGGGCGCCCAGCTTCTCGTCCACCGCCTTGAGCTGGGCGAGGGACCGCTGCAGGCTGGTGGCGGGAAGGAGCATCTCGTGGAGTTGCAGGGCGCGAGAGTGACCGTCCTGAGCGAGGAGACGCTGCAAAAAAGTGGTGCCCGAGCGCTGGTGGCCGAGGATGAACAGCGGCCCGCGTAGGGGCGTTTGGCGCCATCGGGGGGCCACGACCTCGTCCAAGGCCCAGGTCGTCTGTCCCACCGCCAGCAGGGCCATGCGGAGGGCGAGCTGCCCTGCTACATTCACAGGATCGCGCTGGACCTTGAGCAGGAGCCGATACTTCCGCAAGAAGGCGCCCCAGTGGAAGGGGACCCGGGAGCCGGGCAACCAGTCCCAGCCCTCACCCTCAGGACGCGACGCCCCCTTTGCGGCGTCCCCGGTCCGCGGCGCGACGCTCCCGTGGGCGCCGGGAAGTACAGCCTGGCCCAGGACCCGTCGAGCCCGGTCCCGCAGAGCCGCTTTGTCCACTTTGTTCTGGCGACCGGTGACCGGCATGGGATCGACTACCAGCACATGGTCCGGCGCGCCGTCCGGCCCAGCGAGCGCCTCCGCCTGGTGCTTCACTGCGTCCAGAAGGATCCGTCTACCCGGCTCGGGCTCCACGAAGAGAACCACCTCCTCGTCCTGGGTCTGTTCGTTCCACACACCCACCAGAGCGCACTCCCTGACCAGCCGCCCCCGATCATCGGACAGACCGCGGAGGGTGGCCTCCAGGGTGGGCGGATAGATATTCACGCCCCGACGGATGATCATGTCCTTGACGCGTCCCATGAGCACCAGGACGGTGCGATCGTCCACCGAAAGCAGTCGTCCCAGATCCCCCGTACGCAGCCCCTCGCCCGGCGGTCTGGGCGGTTGCTCCAGGTAGCCGGCGTACAGAGCCGGGCTGTGCACCACCACTTCGCCCACGACCTCGTTGGGGGCCTCTTTGGGGACCTCTTCGGTGGAAGCGCCCTCGGGAGCATCGATCTCCACGCGCACCCCGGGCAGAGGCGATCCCACCAGATCCCCCTCCCCGCTCCAGGCGAGCTTCTCGTGCACATGGCCCACACACACCGGCCCGGCCTCCGTGAGCCCGTAGATGGACAGAACCCGGGTATCGGGGTGCAGCCACTTCCGGAGCTGCTGCAGAAAGTCGGCCGTCACCGGCGCGCTGCCCAGCAGCACCGTCTTAAGGGTCCGTGGCAGACGCGACCGACCCGGCCCGGTCATGGCCATCATCTCCACCCAGATATACGGCGATCCGAAATAGGCATCCACGCGACCCTGGGTGACCAGACGATGCACCAGCTTGGCCCGCTTCCGCTTACGCCCTTTGGTGGTGAAGGCCGTACGACCCAACCGCAGGGCGTAAAGCACCTGCTGGGGTGTATCGGCCAGGAACCGCTCCACGCCCACGTCGGTGACCACGGTCTGGATGTTGCTCAAATACGAGTCCAGGGCGCCATGGGTCAGCCGCACGCCCTTGGGCACCGAGGTGGTGCCGCCGGTGAAGATGAGCACACCGTCGTCGCCGTCGGCCCTCTCAGCAACCACCAGTTCGGCCCCTGCGGGCAGCGCTTTTGCCAGCGCGTCGAGCACGGGCGCCGAGACCGTGATGCGCTCGGGCCCGCCCCGATCCGGAGGCAGGGGCGGCACGTCCAGCTCCAGCCGCCGCAGGAGCCGCCGGGCCAAAGGGATGTAGTTGAGCCGCGCCACCAGAGGGTGTACCAACAACCACCGCGACCGGGCCGCCTCCACCCGGGACAGGTACACCGCGTCCCCCAGCCCGGGCTCGCAGAGAACCGGCACGCCTCCCACCAGAAGAACCGCCAGGGCGGAGGTCGCGAACTCGATGCCGTTGGGGACCTGCAACACCACCCGGTCCCCGGCCTGCACGCCCCTCTCTCGCAGGTGACGTCCGAAGGCCACTACCCGATGCCGTAGACCAGCGAAGTCGATCTCCCGCCCGTCCGGCTCCACCACCGCCGCGCGGTCCGGCGAGCTGGCGAGCACCGCCAGAATCGGTTCGGCTACGTTCATGAACTAAAGCGGCCCTAGTAAGTGAGCACCAAGCCGCCGAGGGACAGGCCGGCGCCCGTGCCCAGCAGTAGGACTTTGTCCCCCCGATCGATGCGTCCCTCCCGTACGACCTCGTAGAGGGTCAAGGGAATGGACGCCGCGATGCAATTGCCAAAGCGGTCCAGGGTCCGGGCCACCATCTCTTCGGGCATGCCCATGAAGGTGTGGGCGTCCAAGGCGAGCTTGCTGGCCTGGTGGGGCACCACCACCTTGATCTCGCCCACCGCGTTGCCGAAGTCCGGTAGCAGCCGCTCCAGGAAGGGCGGCGCATACTTCACGGCCATCTTGAACACCGCGGGCCCGTTCATGTGGAAGAGGTTGTCTTCGAACGTTGTGTTCTCATTGTTGGGATGTCGACCGGAGCCGCCGCCGAGGATCTGCGTAAACTCGGCGCCCGCGCCGTAGGTCTCCAGCCGTGCCGCGTGCACACAGCTCGCCTCCCCCTCGGGGGTGCGGGTGACCACCGCCGCCGCCGCCGCATCACCAAAGAGCGTGCTGCTCTCGGGGTGGGACCAGTTGAGGCCCACCGAGGCGATCTCCGAAGAGACGATGACCACGTTCCGGTATCGCTCGGTGAAAAGAAGGCTCGCCGTAACGTCCATGGCCACCAGGAAGCTCAGGCAGGTGGCGTGCAGACTCATGCCCGAGACGCCGGACTCCCCGAGGCCGAGCTGCCGCTGGATCAGCGCCGATCCGTCTGGAATGGCCTGCTCCGGCGTGCCCGAAGCGTTGAAGATCAAATCGATGTCCGACAGCTCCATGCCGGCGTCCGCCACCGCCTCCCGCACGGCCTCGGCGGCCATGAACGAGGAGGTCTCGTCGGTGGCCCAGCGCCGCTCGCGCACACCCTGCTTCTCCTCGATCCAGCCCTCACGTAGATCGAGCCGGGCATCGAGCTCGGTAGAGGGAACCACCCGTTCGGGCACGTATCGGCCCATGCCGACTATCTTGAGAGGCATCGGAAAGGTCATCGGTCACTTCTCCAAGAGCAATGGGATTGGGGCAACAGCTCGTCGGCCGCCTCCGGACAGTGGGTGGGGACGATGGAAATATCGGGCCGCTCCCGATGAAGCTGTCGTAGCAGGGTGTAGGTGGCCAACTGAGCTGGGCGATCCACGGCGATGAGCAGGTGCGCGGTGGGACCCGCCCGATCCAGGATGGCCCGGGTCCAGATTGCGTCCGCCGCCAGGAGCCAGGAGCCGCCCGATGGACGCTGGATCAAAGCGCCCATCTGCCCCGGCGCATGGCCCGGCAGACCCACCAGCAGCACGGTGCCGTCTCCGAAGAGATCGTGGGCGCCCGACAAAGGGGCCACGGAGTCCATCCCGAAGTCCGTCACCAGATGGAGCCGCTCGTCGATGTCATCGGGCAGATGTCCAGGCAGGATGCGAGCGCGCAAGGCGTCGGCTCCCCGGCGACCCCGCACGCTCTCCCAGGCCTCAGCGTGGCAGACAATTCGTGCCGCCCCGAAATCTCGCAGCCCACCGATGTGGTCGGGATCGAAGTGGGAGATCACCACCTGGCGCACTTCGGCGGGGAGAACGCCGAGGGCCGGAAGCTGGGCCGCCACCGTGTCGTGGGGACCGCAGGTTACGGGGGTGAGCCAACGGTACGCTCGGTAGGGCAGGCGCCCCGTGGCCTCGAAAAAGCGCGGGGAGTACCCCGTATCGAAGAGCACCGGCCCCTCGGTGGGGTGGCGGATCAGAGCCACCAGGGCCGGCAAATCCACGCGTCTCAACCCGCCGCCCGGGCGCACCGCCACCTCGGGTACGCGGCACGTTCCCGCGTTTAAGAACGTCACCTCGACACCATCGCTGGGCTCCCCCTGGGTCCGCGACGATGGGAACATATTCGGGCGCGATCCGGCCGCCGTCATCGAGTGCTTACCTCCAACCCCCGACTTTACCAAAAATCGCATAAATAGGGAGCGGACCGGCCCTCAGTCAGGGGCCCTCAGTCGGAGGTCCACCGATCCAGGGCGGCGCGTGCCCAGGGGTGATCCGGCAACCCCTTGGCCAGCACCACATCCCGCTTGGCGCGCAGCACCGCGGCGAACCCCTCCTCGACGCCCTTGGCCAGGGTCGCCCGCAGGACCTCGACGCCCTCATAGGTACGATCCGGTGAGACCCAGTCAACGACAAACAGGCAACGGGCGAGGGGGTCCATGACCTGGGCGCCGGTGGTGTGGCACCCAATGGCGAGCAACACCGCCGGATCCCGAACGCCGAATCGCTCCGCCGCCCACAGCGCACCCAGGCGCTGGTGCAGCACCGATGGCGCATCCCGCTCCGCATCGAAGATCTCCAACCCGGCCGTTTGGGCCAACGCCAGATACTGCTCGTCCGACAACCCCTTGGCGCAGTCGTGCAGTAGCCCGGCCCAAAGGGCCGCGTCGGGATCGGCGCCAAAAGCGGCGGCCCAACGAGCCGCCTCCCGACTGACCGCGAGGCTGTGGGCATAGGTCCCTTCGGAGAGGCTCTCACGAAGCCGCGCCCGGGCCTCGGAGATGGGGCTGATGGAGCCGGGCGCCTCGCGTCCCATCAATCCTCCCGAGCCCACGACAAGAGCCGCTCCATGATCAGCTCCACCGCGGCGAAAGGCACGAAGTTCCGCAGGGTGGCCCGGGGCCGAGCCAGCGGGCCGATGGGGTGTCGAAGAGGTGGACTCGGGTCTCGCAGACAGCGCACGATGTGATCGCAGACCTCCGCCGGATCCCCGGCGAGGCGCTCCACGATCTTCCGGTGGAGACGATCGCCGCTACGCACCCACGGCACGTACGGACCCTGGGGATCGTCGTAGCGACGGCATACGTTGCGGTTTCGCTCAAAGATGTCTGTACGGTAGGCCCCCGGTTCTATGAGCACCACGCGGATGCCGAAGGGCTTGAGTTCGTGTCGCCAGGCCTCGCCCAATCCCTCCAGAGCGAACTTGGATCCGGCGTAGGCCCCAAGGGTAGGCAGCGCCATGCGGCCAGACATGGAGGAGACCATCACCACCGATCCGCCGCCGCCATCGCGCAGTCCAGGCAAACACGCCTTCGTCATGGCCCAAGCGCCGAATACGTTCACCTCGAAGACCCGCCGGAGCTCGTCCTCCTCGATCTGCTCGAGGAAGCCCCCCAGGGCGATACCGGCATTGTTCACCAGGTGATCCAGCCGACCCCGCTCGTCCAGGATGCGCGCCACGGCGGCCTCGCGCTGGTGCGCCTGGGTTACATCGAGCTGAAGAGGCGTCACATCCAGCCCCTCCGCCGCGCGCTCGAGATCCTCAGCGGTGGCGAGATCCCGCAACCCCGCGTAGACCGTGAAGCCGGCCCGGGCGGCCGCCACGGCGGTGCCCAAACCAAACCCCGAGCGACAGCCGGTGATGAGTACAGTTTCCGACATTCCATGCCTCCGGACCGACGGTAGCACCGCCGGTAGACGATTGCCAACCACTTGGCCAGCCACCAAGATTGCTCAATCCTCGCTGAGGATCTACCATGGAGAGATCTTGCGACTTCGTGGCATCAAATATGCGCTTGTACTAGCCATGGCCACCCTGAGTAGCATCGGCATCACCGGCTGTGGAGACGAGTACCACGCCCTGCTGCTCACAGTCACCGCCGAGTCCCGAGTGGACAGCTTCACCCTGCGGGTGCTCACCGAGCAAAACATAACACTCTATGAGACCATCAACGAGCCCGTGGATCAGGACCATCCTCTGCGGGACATCAGTGACCCCGCCCAGGCCCTACGCCTGGTGCTTCACTTCGACGAGCCCGGCACCTACGTGATCCATCTCGCCGGCTTCTCCTCCGGCCCGGTTCAGGTCTGGACGAAGCGGGTCACCGTGACCGATGGCATCCACAAGATCTCCGTACACCTGACGCCGCTGTGGGGCGCAGACGCCGACCGGGACACCTATGTCTCGGAGGACGACTGCAACGCTCTGAGCGGCGCCGGCCTGGTGTGCGACGTGGTGGACTGCGACGACACCAACTCCGCCATTTACCCCGGCGCGCCGGAGCGCTGCAATAACGCCATCGATGAAGACTGCGACGGCCTGGACCTCCCCTGCGAAGACGCCGATGGGGACGGCTTCACCTCGGACCTGGACTGTGACGATGAGAACCCGGACCGCTTCCCGGGCAACCCCGAAGCGATCAACATATGTTCAGGAATAGACCCTCCCAGGTGCAACGACGGCGTGGACCAGGACTGCGACGGTGAAGACGCCATCTGCGTCGTCGACCTGGACTGCGACGAGTCCTCGCCGCCCTACGACTGCAACGATCAAGACATCACGATCAACCCCAATGCACCAGAGCTGTGCGGCAACAACGTGGACGACAACTGCGATGGTGACGTGGATGAGGGGTGCGTGCCCTGCGACCTGGACGGCGACGGCTACGAGCGCGTCGACCCCGCGGCTGACTGCAATCCCCCCGCCTCCGAAATCGACTGCGATGACGTCGACTCAGGTATTTCCCCAGGGGTCACGGCGGACTGCGGCGGTGACGAGGGGGCCCCGGCCTGTGCGGCCCGGTCCATGTGCGACGGCAAGGACAACGACTGCGACGGCCTGGTGGATGAGGGGTGCCCGGACCCGACCTGCGACAACGACCGGGACGGTTTCTTGCGCGACGACCCGGCCAACGGCTGCAACCCGCCCCTTGGGCAGGCCGACTGCTCCGACGCCGACGCCAGCTTCTACCCGGGAGCACCGGACGTCTGCGGCGACGGTCTGCTGCAAAACTGCAACACCGACACGCCCTGCAGTGCCGACCTGGATGGGGACGGCTACAACTCCATGGACGGTGACTGCGACGACGACGCCTCGGCCATCCACCCGGGCGCGGTGGAGATCTGCGATGGCCTGGACAACGACTGCGACGGCTTGGTGGATGAGGGCAACCCCGACGGCCTCACTGGCGCGCCCATCCCCACCGACGCCTTCTGTACCCTGAGCAACATCGGCCACTGTGGCGACCCGGCGGGGGGCGGACGCTGCATCTGCAGCCGGCAACTGCCACCGGTGATCACCACCGGCTCCAACCGCACGGACTGCACGAACTATGGCCTTGACGTAACCGCATCGGCGCCTCGCTGCTTCTTCGCCCCGGTGCCCGCCATGGAGCGCTGCGACGCCACGGATTGGAACTGCGACGGCGCGCCGGACTCCCCCACGGGGGACCCGCCCCTGGTGGAGTTGGGTCAACCCTGCGGCACCGACGTGGGTCGCTGCGAGCCCGGCCAGGTGGTGGGCTGCGACCTGGCCGTCACCACCATCGGCGCCTCGAATATCCACTTCGTCTGCCAGGATTTCCAGGGAGCCGAAGCCGCCGAGCTTTGCAACGGGTTCGACGACGACTGCGACGGAGTCCTGCCCCCAGACGAGGTGGACACCGACTTTGATGGCTACCTGGCCTGCACGGGGTGCGTACCGGGCGAACTGGATGTGGGGCTCATGGGATGCAACGACTGCGGTCCAGACAACCCCGGCCGCCACCCGGGAGCGCCGGAGCAGTGCAATGACCTGGACGACGACTGCGATGACGACCCCACCGACGACGGCGCCGATGACTGCGGAATTGGTGCCTGTTGCCCGGGGTATGGTTGCGCCGACATCCAGGTGGACCCCAACCACTGCGGCGCCTGTGGTGCCGCCTGCAACTGGCACGAAGTCCAGGACTGCGTCAACGGCACCTGCGGCTGCGGCACCGGACCCGCATGTCAGCCCGGGCAGGTGTGCACCGACCACAGCTGCGGCTGCGACGTGGACTGGACCTGCGTCGGATGCTGCTGGCACGACAGCTGCGTGGGGCTCCTCAGCCAGGACGACCAGCGCTGCGGCACCGGCGGGGATCTCTGCGAGGACTGCTCAGCCCAGGGCCAGTCCTGCGACTGGAACTCCTGCGACTAGTGCCACTTGGACTATTCAGCCGGAGTGGGGGATCACGTAGAGCTCGGTCTGGGGCTCACTCAGGTAGCGGCACCCGTCGGCGGTGACCACCACCAGCTCCTCCATGGTGGCGATGCCGTGGCCCTCGATGGGCAGGCGCGGCTCCAGGGTATAGATCTGTCCCTCCTCAATGGGCAAATGGGACCGCTCCCCATACCGCTCCCAGGTGGGGCTAAGCAGCCCCACACCGTCGTGAGCCGTGGTGCCAACCTGGTGACCCAAGGCGTGCTGGTACTCCTCATACCCCGCACCCGTGATGTGACCCCGGGCCAAGGCGTCGATCTCGTGGCCGAACTTGCCGGGGGCCACGGCCTCCCCAGCTAGGCGGATGGCGTCGCGGATGGTCTCAAAGCCACGCACCACGGCCGCCGGCGCCTCGGTCTCGCCGGCCTGACAGAAGTACCAGGTGCGCTGCATGTCCGAGCAATACCCCGCCACCTTCACGCCGAAGTCCACGTTCATGACGTGCCCGGGCAAGATGGGTGCGTCAGTGGGCCCCGCGTGGCACCCCGCCGAGTCTGGACCCGTGAACACCGCTGGGCACTGGATGGCCTCCCACGCAGGGGTCAGCCCTCGCTTCTCCATCTCGCCGGTGATGATGGCCGCTACGTCCTTTTCGGTCTGTCCCACCTTGAGCTGGGGCGTCACCGCGTCAAAAATCTCCTGGGTGACCTTGCACGCCTGCTGCACCCGCTCCACCTCCGCCGGGGACTTGCGCCCTCGCAAAGCCGACAAGATGCGCTCCGATGACACGGCCCGATCCAGAATACCCATTCCCTCAAGCAGGTTCTCGAGCAGCAGGAACATGCCATGGGACAGTCCGTCGGCCAGCTCGTTCTCCGTGGAATAGTTCAGCGCCAGCACCCGCGGATCCAGACGGGTCATGACCCGCCGCAGATCCTCACGGATACCTCCCTTGTACCCGATGATCTCCGGGAACACCCCGGCCCGCTCCACCCGCGCCACATCCAGACTCCCCACGATGGCCACCCGCTCGCCGTCGGCGGTGAAGAGGAACGCCGACTGCCAGGTCACGTTGGACCCCACCACCGTGTCCAGGCTGGCGTCGTGCATGGCCTCACTCTCCCGTACGAAGATGAGCCAAGCATCCACCCCCATCTCCCGGAGGATCTCCGGAGTCTGCGCGGCCTTCTGCCGGATGAGCTCTGCGCGTGGTTCCATCGACATATTCTTCACAGCCCTTTCACACGCCCTTTGGTCAGCGCGACGCAGTAGGATAGAAAAGAAGCACCATGAAGTAAAGGAGGTCAGGACCGTACAAACCGGAAATGCACGAAGAGGCGTCCAAAGTTCTTGGAGTCCTTGTCCACCCGGTGGTACTGGGCCTTGATCCTCGGCTGGGCCAAAAACCGCAAAACCCGCTTCTTGAGCTGCCCGCTCCCCTTGCCGTGGATGATCTCCACCAGCTTGATCTTCCGCCGGACGGCCTGGGCGATGATGTCCTCCAGAGACGTCTCGATGGCCTCGTGCCGATTGTAGATGTCGTGCAGGTCAAGGGTCAGCTTGGCCATGAGCCACCTCTACATGACACCCGACATGGTCGCGGAAACCGGGCGCATGGGGGGCGGACGGACTGCTGCCGGGCGCATGGAGATCGGTCTCGCCAAGCCGGTCTCCGGCGAAGGGGTCCGGGGCGGGGACTTGAGATTTCTGAGCTGGTGGCCGCGACGTCCATGGCGACGGGGTGTGAGCCCACGGTAGCCTTTGCGGCTGGCTCCACGCCGACGCAGATTGTTCACCATGGGCAACGCCGGCCCACGGAGTTGGGCCCGATCCGGCTGGTTGGGGCGGCAGCCCCGCGCACCGCGTAGCAGTATGGGCGCCGCGACGATGACCAGGACCAGTAGCCCCACCATCACCGAAAAAGCTAGTAACGCCTTGCGCAGGGGATCCTTCTGTTGGCTCTGGCGCGAGGCCAAAGCCAACGCGCGCACCTGGGCCAAGGCCAGCAACTTCTTCTGCCGCTGGCTCGCCACTTCGTCGTCGGGATGGTCCTGGAGCCACTCCCGATACCGTGCCGCAGAAAAGGCCAGCTTGTTCTGTGCCTCGCAAGCGGCGATGAACGCGTCGTGTCGGGCCTCCTCCGTAAAGTCGTCAGTAACCAGCTCCCAGAGCTGCTGCAGCACCACATCGGTGACGCTGCCGTCGCTGTCGAGCGCCAGCGCCGAGGACGACGTCTCCCCCTCGTCGGGAGCATCTGTATCCTCGCCCCGGAGCTCGTCCGGGACGTCTGGGGACCCGGCGCTGGTGATCGTCACCTCCTGTTCGCACGCCGGACACTCGAACCGCACTCGATCCGGATCCCGCGCGCAGAGGAAATCCTCTACCTCCACCAGCTCATCGCACTGTGGACACTCGACGCGCAAAGCCACCTCGCTCAAAGAATGAAAAACCGATCCAGCTCAGTATACCTGCCCCGGCCATACAGTCGAGGAGTGAGCAGTTGGTATCGCCGGCCCTTGCATCATCCCATGCGCAGGGGGATGGGCATGAAGATCAACACAAAGACGATCATCACCAACAGCCCCACGGCCCGGCGGCCACTCGAGAGGGGCTCGAGGTCCACGGGGGGATGGTACCGACCGCCGGAGCGACGGAGCATGAACAGCAGCAGGGCGGGCCAGATGAACCAGGGTAGCGCCGCGCTAAAAGCGTTGGTGAGCGCGGCGTCCCAGGTATTGAGCCACAGGGGTGGGACGCCGGCGGCCAGGGGAGCCACCGTGAAATACGAATCAAAAAAGACGTAAACGACCACGCAGATCCCCACCATGGGGAGCAGCTTATGGAACCACCGGGATGCCCATTCGTAGCGGGAGCCGAAATAGGCGAAGGCCACATGGCCACCGTCGAGTTGCCACACGGGGATGAGGTTGATCATGGTGATCAGCAGGCCGCACCAGGCCGCCCAGGCGATGGGATGCAAAAACACGTCCCGACCTTGCCAGGGCAACAGCTCCCCTTTGACCAGGTACTTGAGCCCCAGGTAGAAGATGGAGTTGCCCTCGGACATAGCCGCTGCCCCCGGGGGCACAATGCTCACGTCCGACAGCCACAGGCCGTAGGCGAGCAGCGGCACGGTGACCACCAGGCCGGCCAGGGGCCCGGCCGCGCCGATGTCCATGAGCGCGTTTCGGTTCTTCACCCGCTCGCGCATGGAGATGAGCGCGCCAAAGGTGCCCAGACCGACAAAGGGCAGAGGGATAAAGAACGGGAGCGACACATCCACCTTGTGGATCCGCGCGGCGATGTAGTGCCCCATCTCATGGCACAGCAGGATGAACATCAACGTGGCGGAAAAATAGAGGCCACGCCAGGGCTCCAACAGGGAGAGGCCGCCGGGGTCGAACCCCGTGTAGGGCTCAAAGAGCAACAACGGCATTCCCGGCCCCAAATCGATCACCCCAATCCAGATGGAGGGTGGTCCAGTGGATACGTACGTGAGCCCGGCGAAGGTGGTGGTGATAAGGGTCGCGACGAAGAGGGCGAGATGCAGCAGGTAGTTGTTCTTGCGCAGCTTGGACGGGGGCCCGAACTCGGGCACATTTTCCTCGGCGCCGTGACCCGCGCGCTGGGGCTCACGGTCCTTGTGGGGATTCGGGTGGTGTTTGCTGGGAGGATAGGGAGGCATGTGAATCGCCCTCAATCGTCGACTAGGTCTTGTAGGCGTTTGCGGTAGGCCACGGTACGTGGGTAGGCGTCAGAGGGCGCCTGGCGCTCAGCCTCCGCCAGGAGCTTTCGTACTTCCTCGGGGAGCTTCTCGGGCAGCTCCAACTCCAAGGTGATGAGCAGATCTCCCCGACCGGACCTGGGCGTGGGCCCGGGCCCAGGGATGCCGCCCCCCTCAAGGCGCAGCACCTGGCCATTTTGTACCCCCGCGGGCACATGGACGGAGGTGCTCCCCTCCAGGGTGGGCACCTCCACCCGGCCCCCCGCCAGGGCGGTGGTCACCGGGAGTGGCACCCGACATCGCAGGTGCTGACTGTCGGACTCGAGCATTGGGTGCTCGGCCACCTCCACCAGGAAGGTGAGATCCCCCTCGGGGCCGCCGTTCTCGCCCGGCGTGCCTCCGCCCGGAATGCGGGTGAGCATGCCCGCTCCCGACCCTGGCGGGACGGTGATCTTGAAGACTCGCTCGCCCAACTGAACCCCGGAGCCCTGACAGTCGCCGCAGTCGCTACCGCCGGTCTGACCGATGCCCTTGCAGGCCGGACAGCGCACGGGGGACTCGAAGCGGACGGTCTTAACGCAGCCCAGGTACGCCTCGGTCATCGAAAGCGAAAGCGTGTAGCGAAGGTCCTGCCCCAAAGACCACCGGCGGTTGATCTTCTCCATGAGGCCGCCCACGAGGTTGGTGACCCCCTCGACAACCCCGGGCGTGCTCGCCGCCGCCTCCTTTTGAGCCTGGGTAGCCTGGGTAGCCTGGGCAGCCTGGGCAGCCTGGGCAGCCGCGGGCTGGAACACCTCGTCGTAGGCCCTCCGCAGCTTCGCGTCCGACAGGGTCTCGTAAGCCTTCACCACGGACTGGAACCGCTCGGCCGCGGTGGAGTCCTGGTTCAGATCCGGGTGCAGCTCCTTGGCCAGACGTCGGTAGGCGGTCTTGATATCCTGGGGCTTGGCCGAAGCCACGAGGCCCAGGAGACGGTAGTAGTTCGGTAGGTTCGACACCATGAGAGTGGGTAATGAACCATGATTTCGGGGACCACGCAAGGAACGGCCCGAGCCATAGGGGCGGGCGACCGGTTCAGACCCTACAAACCGGTACCAAGGGGCACTTGGCGCAGAGCTTGGGGTCGGCGCGGGTGGGACAAGCGCCGAGGATGCCGAGGTGGGCCAGGGCGAAGTCGTACTTGATGGGATCGGCGGGGTCCAGGGCGCGGAGGCCGGCGGTAATATCCTGGACCATTGCCTTGCCGGCGGTGCGGCGGGCAGTGAGGCCCAGCCGCCGGCCGATGCGGGCCACATGGGTGTCGAGGGGAACCAGGAGTTGGGCGGGTCGAGCCGCAGTCCACAGGCCCAGATCCAGCTCGTCTCGGCGCACCATCCAGCGCAAGAACATGTGGAGTCGTTTGGAGGCGCCGGGGCCGCTTACCCCCGGCAGGAAGGATCGGGTGCCCCGGCGCAATACGTCCACCGCGGGCGGAGCGAGGTCGCTCAGAGCGCAAACCAGACCGTCGGCTCCGACCAGGGTATCGGGGGCCGATGCCGGCTGGGCTGCGGCAAAGAGGGGCTCCAGGCCGCCAGCCTCCCGCAGGGCCGCCCCCAGCATCAGCCACAGGTTGGCCATGTCCCGGTCCCGCACCCACCGGTAGGTAAACCCCTGGGCCTTCCGGAGGGCAGCGGCGGGGCCGAGGTTCGTCAGGGTCCGCGCCGGACGGGACCCCAGGGGCGCCAGGGCAGCGGCCACCCCCGCCAGCACAGATTTGACGTTGCCAAAGGCCAGGCCCGCCGCGACATAGGCCACCACCTCCTGGTCCCGCGGATCCGGGTATCGATGCACAGCCGACAGCGGATCCGTAGGAAGAAACTCGCGGCGGTTGTACCGGGCGAGCACGCGATCCAGGAAGGGCTTGAGGCGAAGGCTCACGGCAGGTAACGGTGACGGCCGCCCAGGTCGTAGGTGTGCTCCAGGCGCTGGGTCAGATAGGCCTTGGCCGCCGATACGGCCTCGGGGAGCGCGTTGCCCAGACCCAGCCGACAGGCCACTGCCGTGGCCAGGGCGCAGCCGGTGCCACGTACGTTCTGTACCTCCACACGGCTCGCGGCGAACTCGTAGAAGCGGATGCCGTCGAACAGCACATCCACGGGAGGCCCTTCGGCGTGGCCGCCCTTGACGAGCACCGCCTGGGCGCCGGCGTCCCTCAGATCCTTGGCCGCACCCTGCACGTCCGCCATTGTGTTGATCTCCCGCCCGGTGAGGGCGGCGAGCTCGGGCCGATTCGGGGTAACCAAAGTGGCCAGACGCATGAGCGGGACAAGATCGGAGAGGGGGCCGGTGAGAAGCGACTCCCCCGAGCTGGCGCCCAGGACAGGATCCAGCACTAGCGGCATCTGCGTGGAACGCCGCAGTCCCTCCACCAGGGGCTCCACCAGGGCCGTGGTGCCCAACATGCCGACCTTTACAGCGGCCACCGGGCTGCCAAAAAGCACGCCGGAGAGCTGCTCCACCACCTTTGCCGGATCCACCGGCTCCCACCAGGTCACGCCCTTGTTCCCCTGGGCGGTGAGGGCGGTGACTACGCCAGCGGGGTGCATCTCGTGGTGCCAGGCCGTGCGGGCGTCGGCCAGGAGCCCCGCTCCACCCGTGGGATCCAGGCCGCCAATGCAGAGCAACACCCTCATGGGGACCTGTCCTTTGATGACTTCATGGGAGACCTCTTCGCCGGCTTCATGGAGGAGCCTTTCGTCGGTTGCTTCGGCGGTCGCTTCGCCGGTTGCTTCGCCGAGCTCTTCGCCGCCCCGGCGCCGGCGGCCGGCAGGATCTGGAATCGCGCCCCTGGGAAAAGCCGATCCGCTTGGGCCAGGCCGGCGGTGACCACCGCGAAGGCGGTGTACTTCCCATCCAGGTGCGGCGCCGGTCCCAACGTAATGAAAAACTGACTGGACTCGGTGTCCCGCCCTGCGTGGGCCAGCCCCACCACGCCGCGCACGAAGCGGGCGTCGCTCAGCTCCGACAGGTAGAAGCTGGTGTCCCCACCAAAGCCCGTGCCCGTGGGATCCCCGCCCTGAACCACAAAGCCCGACACCACCCGATGAAAGAAGGACTGACGATAGGCGCCCTGGTTCACCAGACGTAGGAAGTACGCCGCGGTCATGGGCGCCCAGTCCGGTCTGAGCCGTAGGGTCATGGGCCCCGCCGCCGTGCGCAGCGTCACCGACACCGGCGCCGTCAGCGGCTCGGCCGGCGGGGGCCGACGATCCGCTGACCAGGTCACAGGGGCCCGAGCGCGACCGACCACCGCCGCCAGGGAAGCCCGCGCGAGATCCCGCAAGGTGGGATGGTGATGGCGGGCCGCGATCTTGAGCCGCTTCACCACCGGGTTGTCGGCCATGTGGCGCACCAGGCGCGTTAGCTCCAGCCAGCGGTAGAGTTGGACGTGCACCGGTGGCGACTTCAGCGCCAGGAACTGCCGGCGGGCCGCCACCAGGCAACTGTGTTTCACCGGCGGCGTCCCTCCAGAACCGATGGCCTTGAGCAGAACGCCGCAGGCCGTGGCCCCGGCGCCGAAGATCGCAGGGTCCTTGGACGCAAGACCACCCGAAACCAGAGCGTGGCCGGGATCTCCTCCCAGGCGGCCGGCCGCCGTGACCACGGCGGCCCGGGTGCGCACCTTGCCCTGCACCCAGAGACGACGCAGCCTCCGGAAGGGACGCCGGGCCACTCCCCGGGCCAGCCCCCAGGCGAGGAAGGCCTGGGCCTCATCGACAGACAGCCCGCCGCCGCTACACTTCTCCAGATGGTGGACCCGCCCTTGAATGAGATCCGCCAACACCGCCACCCGGCAGGCCAGCCGAGCCAGTTGGTGGGCTGCACAGGATCCGGCCGCCGCCTTCGTTCGCGCTTCTCCCACGCCCTTTAGCCACCTCTTGACGTGCCGGCCCAGCCACGGTCGGCGAGGTTGTGACGCCAAAGCGCCAAGTCCCTGCCACAGCATCACCGGGGACACGGTACGACAGGCGGTGGACGACAGCGTCTTGACCCAGTCATCCATCAAGGGTCCGATCACGCCGCCCTTGGCTCCCCCTCTGGTGCCGTCTCGCCGCACCAGCCCCTGGAGCGCCAGGCGCCCCAGGGTGCCACCCCGCCGCGCCAGTCCGGCCAAGTCGGCACCGGACAGGAGCCCGAGGCGAATCATCGCCCGGCCGAGCTGCATCCGGGTCTCGGCGTCCTTCTCGGCGCCGAACCGCGCCTTCAACCGCTTGCTTCGCTGAGCCGCCCCCCCCTTGCGGACCTTGACATAGCGCTGCACCAGGGTAGCCAGGAGATAGGCTGCGGCGCGACGCACCTGAACGGGCGTGTCTCCTTTTTCCAGGCGGGCCAGAGCCAGGGGCGCCGCCGCTTGGGTCAATGTGCTGCCCCGGCGGGCTAGTAGCGCAAGGGTGATCCACACCTGCACCCGCACCCGACCAGAGCCGGAGGTCGCCACGAGCTTCACCAGGGCCCGGGCAGCGACGGCCCCGCCCACCAGGCCGAGGCTGCGAAGTGCCGCCACCCGGACAGAGTCGTCATCGTCCAGGGCCACGCGAAGTAGCAGCGGCTCGGCGGCCCGACTGTCGGAGGCCAGACCCAACGCCCAAGCGGCGGCGGCCCGTACCGAGGCGTCCTCATCTCCAAGCAGGGCGTGGACCTGGCGCGACAGCTCCGGCGAACCGATGCGTCCTGCAGCCAGGATCGCCCGACGGCGCACCCGGGGCGAAGGGTGAGCCAGGAGGCTGCGCACGCTCACCGAGTCGGCGGGCCGACTGTACTCGATCATCCAGAGCCCATGGGCGGCGCGGTGATCTGTGTGGATCTCGGCCGAAGATCTGCGCTCCGGACAGCCGTTCCCAGAGGGAGGCGGATCCGTACACCCAGCCACAAGCACCCCAAGGACCATCCATCTAAGGGCCCGTCTAAAAATAACTCGATCGCTCATGACGCCGCTGCATCCCGGCTCGCTTCG
>JAOZUO010000055.1 GCA_029938605.1 Deltaproteobacteria bacterium
CCGCGAGGGCGGTCGCACCGTGGGCAGCGGCGTGGTGACCAAGATCATCGAGTAAGAGGAAAGAGTTATGAAGGCGCCAAGAATTCGCATTCGGCTCAAGGCCTACGATCACAGCTTGCTGGACCAGTCCACTGGCGAGATCGCAGAGACCGCCAGGCGTACCGGTGCGCGAGTGGTGGGACCGATTCCGCTGCCGACCGCCATCAACAAGTACTGTGTCCTTCGTGGACCGCACATCGACAAGAAGTCGCGCGAGCAGTTCGAAATCCGAACCCACAAGCGGCTGCTCGACATCCTCGAGCCGACCCAGCAGACCCTGGATGCCCTGATGAAGCTGGATCTATCGGCGGGCGTTGACGTCGAAATCAAAACGTGAGCGAGAACGGAACATGGCCACGCTAGACGTGAAAAATATCGAAGGAAAGACCGTCGGCAGCATCGAGCTGTCGGATGCGGTCTATGCCGCCGAAGTCAAAGAGCACCTGCTCTGGGAAGTGGTTCGAGCCCAACGCGCTGGTTGGCGTTCGGGAACGGCCAAGACCAAGGGGCGCAGTGAGGTTAGGGGCGGCGGCAAGAAGCCGTACCGGCAGAAGGGCACTGGACGCGCACGTCAGGGTACCCGTCGGGCTCCGAACCACGTGGGCGGCGGAACGGTCTTTGGGCCTCAGCCCCGATCCTACGCCATCTCCGTACCCAAAAAGGTGCGGCAGGGTGCACTGCGCAGCGCAGTGAGCCTGCGGTTGCGTGAGGAGCAGATCATCGTGCTCGACGAGCTCACTCTCGGTGAGATCAAGACCAGCGGACTGGTGGAGATCCTCGGGCAGCTCGAAGCGCCGCGCGCGCTCATCGTTGAGAGCAGCGAGAACCAGAACCTGAGTCTCTCTGCGCGCAACATGCCCAAGTGCAAGGTGCTGCCGGTCGAGGGCCTCAATGTCTACGATGTGCTGAATCACGAGCAGCTGATTCTCACGGAGCAGACGGCCAAGGACCTGGAGGTCCGGCTGACGCCTCGGTTGTCGAAGGGCCAGGGTCCTCAATAGTCGGATCTGGCAGGAGACGCAGTTATGGATATCCAGCAAATCATCATTCAGCCTCTGCTCACGGAGAAGGGCACCAGCCTTCAGGAGTCGCTGAATCAGGTGCAGTTCAAGGTGGACGTTCGCGCCAACAAGATTCAGATTCGCCAAGCCATCGAGAAGCTGTTTGACGTGCAGGTGCTGTCGGTTCGGACGCAGATCGTACGGGGCAAGACCAAGCGCCGGGGTCGGTTCGAGGGCAGACGCGCGAATTGGAAGAAGGCCATCATTAGCCTGGCCGAGGGCGAGACCATCGAGTTCTTCCAGGGGATCTAGACAATGGCGATCAAGAAGTACAAGCCTACGTCGCCCGGACGACGCTTCATGAGCAGCAGGGACTTGAGCCCGCTGACCAAGAATAAGCGTCCCGAGAGGCGACTCATTGAGGGAAAGAAGTCCAGTGGCGGCCGGAACAACACCGGCCGAACCACCAGCCGGTTCCGGGGTGGTGGTCACAAGCGCCGCAACCGTACGGTGGACTTCAAGCGCAACAAGACCGGCGTGCCCGCCAGAGTAGCGGCCATCGAGTACGATCCCAATCGTACGGCCTTCCTGGCATTGCTGTTCTACCATGACGGAGAGAAGGCCTACATTCTCGCTCCCCATGGCATCGAGGTGGGTGATCAGGTGATCTCGGCCCGGAAGGCCGATATCCGACCTGGCAATTGCCTGCCCCTGGGCTCCATTCCCCTGGGCACCCTGGTGCACAATGTGGAGCTTCAGATCGGTGGCGGCGGCAAGCTCTGTCGTTCGGCTGGTTCCAATGGGCGCCTTATGGCCAAGGAAGGCGACTGGGGCCAGATTCGACTGCCCTCGGGTGAGGTGCGGAAGGTGCATCTGGAATGTCGCGCCACCATTGGTCAGGTCAGCAATCCCGAGAACGGTAACGTCAAGTGGGGCAAGGCCGGGCGGCGTCGCTGGATGGGTCGTCGACCGCATAACCGCGGCGTCACCATGAACCCGGTAGACCATCCCATGGGCGGCGGCGAAGGCCGAAGCGCGGGTGGTCGTCATCCCTGTACTCCCTGGGGCAAGCCCACTAAGGGTTATCGCACCCGTCACAACAAACGCACCGACAAGATGATCGTCCGGAGGCGGAACTAGCCATGCGTTCTTTTAAGAAGGGGCCTTTCATCGACAATTATCTCCTCAAGAAAGTTGAGGAGACAGCCAGATCCCAGCGCAAACCGGTCATCAAGACCTGGTCCAGGCGCTCCACTGTCATTCCGGACATGGTGGGTCTGACCTTTGCGGTGCATAACGGCAAGAAATTCGTCGCGGTGTTCATCACCGAGAACATGGTGGGGCACAAGCTCGGTGAGTTTGCTCCCACCCGTACTTTCCATGGCCACGCGGCGGACCGTAAGGGCCGGCGGCGCTAACGCAACGGAGACACAAGATGGAAGCGAAAGCCATCCTTAGATTCTGTCGGGTTGCACCGCGTAAGGCGCGCATCGTGGCGGACATGGTTCGTGGCCGGAACGTCGAGGAGGCCATCAGCCTGCTCGCGTTCACGCCGAAGAAGAGCGCGCAGATCATCAGTAAGGTGCTGCATTCGGCCATCGCAAACGCCGAAGATACAAGTGAAGTCGACGTGGACAATTTGTTCATCAAGGCCATCACTGTAGACCAGGGGCCGACGCTCAAGCGGTACCGTCCGCGAGCCCAGGGTCGGGCGTACCGAATCAACAAAAAAACCAGCCACATTGTGCTGGTGGTGGCCGAGCGCTAGCCAAATTCAGGAGAAGCAGCGTGGGACAGAAAACACATCCAGTGGGATTCCGCCTCGGCATCATCAGGACGTGGACGTCCAAGTGGTATGAAGAGAAGAACTACGCCAAGTGGCTTCACGAAGACTTGATGTTGAAGCGGTATATCAAGGGCAAGCTGCACCATGCGGGTGTCTCCCTGGTTGAGGTTGAGCGGGCCGCGAACAAGCTCAAGGTGAAGATCCACACAGCGCGACCGGGCATTGTCATCGGCAAGCGCGGTGCGGGCGTGGAGGCCCTCAAAAAAGAGGTCCAGAAGCTCACTGAGAACGACGTTTTCCTGGACATCCAGGAGGTCCGTAAGGCCGAGGTCGACGCCCAGCTGGTGGCTGAGAATATCGCCACCCAGCTCGAGCGGCGCATCGCCTTCAGGCGGGCCATGAAAAAGGCCGTCCAGACCTCCATGAAGTTTGGCGCCCAGGGCATCAAAGTACACTGCGCCGGTCGGCTCGGTGGCGCTGAGATGTCGCGCACGGAGTGGTATCGGGATGGTCGGGTGCCCCTGCACACCTTGCGGGCGGACATCGACTACGGCTTCGCCGAGGCGAAGACCACTTACGGAATCATTGGTGTGAAGTGCTGGATCTATAAGGGGGAGATTTTGAACCCCCAGGATCGGCGCTCACTGTAGTACGAAAGCGGTATCGACGATGCTTCAGCCTAAGAAAGTCAAATTTCGCAAGGTCCAAAAGGGCCGGATGCGTGGCGAGGCCAAGGGCGGCAACCGAGTCAGCTTTGGCGACTTTGGGATCCAGGCCATGGAGTGTGGCCGGATCACCGCTCGCCAGATCGAGGCAGCCCGTATTGCCATCACGCGTCATATCAAGCGTGGCGGCAAGGTGTTTATCCGGCTCTTCCCGGACAAACCCATCAGCAAGAAGCCGGCTGAGACTCGCATGGGTAAGGGAAAAGGCGCGCCCGAGGAGTGGGTGGCTGTCATCAAGCCCGGCCGTATCCTCTATGAGATAGAGGGCGTCGACGAAAAAATGGCTCGCGAGGCGATTCGGTTGGCCCACCATAAGCTGCCGATCAAGACGCGGTTTGTCAAACGGGAGACGGCGCTATGAAGCGTTCCGAGTATTCAGCGCACGATCTTCGTGAGCGTACCGATAAGGAGCTGCTCAGCGTGGAGCGGCAGCTTAAGGATGATCTGTTTAAGCTCCGGCTGGAGCGGGCAACCAATCAGCTGGAGAACGTCGCCAAGGTCAAGACCGCCAAGCGTGACCTGGCGCGAGTTAAGACCCTGATTACCGCGCGGACCAAGGGCTTCGAGCCCTCCAAGCCGGATTACAGGGAGGAGTAGGCATGTCGAGCGAAACGATTCGCCGCGGACGAACCCTGGTGGGTGTAGTCTCGTCTGACAAAATGGACAAGACAGTGGTCGTGGCCGTTACCCGTAAGGTGCAGCACAAGCGTTATAAGAAGTACGTGCTCCACCGCGAGAAGTATAAGGCGCATGACGAGAAGAACGAGTACCGCGAGGGCGACAAGGTACAGATCGTCGAGGCGCGGCCGCAATCTCGTGAGAAGCGTTGGCGTGTGCAGCAGCTGCTCGAACGGCCTGATATCGCCTAAAGATAAGGCCGAAGCGGTGCGCGGTGGCTGAGGTTAGTCCGGCGCGCATTGCCGTGAGGTAAGATCATGATTCAGATGCAATCAGTACTCGACGTCGCAGACAACTCCGGTGCCAAGAAAGTCATGTGCATCAAGGTGCTCGGCGGCTCCAAGCGTAAGTACGCTTCTGTGGGCGACATCATCGTCGTTTCCATTCGTGAGGCCATTCCAAACTCCAAGGTTAGGAAAGGCGAAGTGATGAAGGCTGTCATCGTCCGGACCGCGAAAGAGCTGTCCAGGCCCGACGGAAGCTACATCCGCTTCGATACGAATTCTGCGGTGCTCATCAACCCGCAGAAGGAGCCCATTGGTACGCGTATCTTCGGACCAGTGGCGCGCGAGCTGCGGGCGAAGAAGTTCATGAAAATTGTCTCCCTGGCGCCTGAGGTGCTTTGATGGGTGTGCGAATCAAAAAGGGCGACACGGTCGTCGTGACCAAGGGGCGTAGCAAGGGCAAGCGCGGCAAGGTGCTCAAGGTCCTGCCGAAGAAGAAGCGTGTGATCGTGGAGAAAGTGAACATGATCAAGAAGCACGAGAAGCCCAGCCAGGCGCACCCGCAGGGTGGCATTGTCGAGATGGAGGGCAGCCTTTCGCTGTCCAATGTGATGCTGGTGGATCCCAAAACAAATCGAGGCACCCGCGTGGGTTTCAAAGTCCTCGACGACGGTAAGAAGGTCAAGGTGGCGTGCGGAAGCGGCGAGACGATCAACTAGGATCTATTCGCTGAGACCTGTGCGCCCGAACCTGGAGAAGACCGATGGCTGACGAGGAGAAAGACGGAAAGAAAGCAGAGGCGGCCGAGCCCAAGGCGGCGGTTGAGCCCAAGGCGGAGGCCAAGCCCAAAGCGGAGGCTAAGCCCAAGGCGGAGGCCAAGCCCAAGGCGGAGGCCGAGCCCAAGGTGGAGGCCGAGCCCAAGGTGGAGGCCGAGCCCAAGGTGGAGGCCAAGCCCAAAGTGGGGGCCAAGCCCAAGGCGGAGGCCGAGCCCAAGGCCGAGGCCAAGCCCAAGGCGGAGAAGGCTCCCCAAAGTGCCAAGGGTGACAAGCCGGCCAAGGGCGGGAAACCGGCCAAGGGCGGGAAACCGGCCAAGGGCGGTAAGAAGGGCAAGAAGGGCAAAAAGGGCAAGGGTCCTGCCTTACAGGAGACGGCCGTCAAGCGTGACGCCCTGCCGCGGGTGCAGAAGCGTTTCCAGGAGGAGACCATTCCGGCTCTCATGAAGGAGTTCGGATACGACAGTGTCATGCAGGTGCCGCGTCTGACCAAGATCACCCTGAACATGGGGCTCGGTGAGGCTATCCAGAATCCGAAGATGGTAGATGCAGCCGTGGACCAGTTGAGCGTGATCTCCGGGCGGAAGCCACTGGTGAACAAAGCCAAGAAATCCATCGCAACGTTCAAGCTTCGCGAAGGCATGAAGATTGGCACCTCGGTGACCCTGCGGCGTGAGCAGATGTATGAGTTTTTCGACCGCCTGGTAAGCTTCGCGCTGCCACGTGTTCGCGACTTTAAGGGAGTGAGCCCCAAGGCCTTCGACGGTCGTGGTAACTACACTCTGGGCGTTAAAGAGCAGATCATTTTCCCCGAGATCGACTACGACAAGATCGAGAAGATCAAGGGCCTGAACATTACCATGGTCACTTCGGCCCGTACCGACGAAGAGGGTCGGGCGTTGCTGAAGAACATGGGCATGCCTTTCAGGAAGTAGGAGGAGCCCGTGGCCAGAGCAAGTCAAATGGTCCCGCGAAAGCTGAAGTTCAAGGTGCGGTATCGTAGCCGTTGTCCGCTGTGCGGACGGGCGCGCGCATACATGCGGAAGTTCAATATGTGCCGCATCTGCTTCCGAAAGCTTTCGCTCGAGGGCCAGATTCCCGGCGTGACCAAGTCGAGCTGGTAGGCAGGTGATGCAATGTCAATGACCGATCCCATTAGCGATTTTCTTGCCCGGATTCGGAACGCCATCATCGGCCGCAAGGTCGTGGTGACTGTGCCGGCATCGAACATCAAGGTGAAGCTCGCCGAGATTCTCAAGGCGGAGGGCTACATCCGATCGTTTGAGCTCAAGCCGGACGACCGCCAAGGCATCTTGGAAGTCGAGCTGAAGTATGACCGAGTTAACAAGTGCGCGATCGAGGGGATGAAGCGCATCTCCCGCCCAGGTCAGCGCAGCTATGCCAAGGCCGCCGAGGTCCCGAAGGTTCGAAATGGCCTCGGAATCGCGGTTGTGACCACCTCCCAGGGGCTGATGACTGATCGCGAAGCTCGCAAGCGAACGCTTGGGGGCGAGATCATCTGCTCGGTCTGGTGAGTTAAGGAGTCTGCCGTGTCACGGATTGGAAAGATGCGCGTGGAGTTGCCCAAGGGAGTCACCATGACCCTCAAGGGAACCCACGTCGAAATAAAGGGACCGCTGGGTATTTTGTCGCGTGACATGCCCAGTCATGTCGAGGTCAAGCAGGAAGGCGGCAAGATCGCTGTCGATCGCCTGAATGAGACCCGGCAGGCGCGGGCAAATCACGGATTAGCCAGGTCCCTGGTGCAAAACATGGTGATCGGCGTATCCACCGGCTATACCCGAGTGCTGGTCATCGAGGGTGTCGGCTATCGTGCTGAGGCCAATGGGCAGATGCTGTCCTTCAACGTGGGGCACTCGAACCCCAAACCCTACGAATTGCCGAAGGGTATCAGCGTCGTGCTCGAAGATCGTGGTGCGAAGCTTACGTTGAAGGGAATCGACAAGGAAGAGATCGGTCGGGTCTGTGCTCAGATTCGTGCGATTCGTCCGCCGGAGCCTTACAAGGGCAAGGGGATCCGCCTCCAGGGTGAGCGGGTCCGGCGCAAGGTCGGCAAGGCCGGCGTCGGCTGAGGCCGATGGTCGCGCCAGGGAGTGAATGACAATGTTGAAAGACAGACGAACCGCGAGGCTGCGTCGGAAGCGGTCAATCCGCAAGCGCATAAATGGCGTTCCGGCCCAGCCCCGTTTGTCGGTATTTCGCAGCGCGCGTCACATATACGCGCAGATCATCGACGACATCGCCGGCAAGACGCTGGTTGGTGTGTCGACCTTGAGCAAAGAGGTCCGGGACCAGGTTCAGGGCTTGAAAAAGCGAGAGGCCGCCGAGAAAGTCGGCCTCGAAGTGGCCAAGCGCTGCATCGCACTCAAGATCGACAAGGTTGTATTCGACCGGAGTGGGTATCGCTACCATGGTCGTGTTTCCGCGCTCGCCGACGGCGCGCGTAAGGGCGGCTTGAAGCTGTAAGGAGGACGCTGTGGCGTTCATGACGGAAGAAGCTCCGGAGTTTGTCGATCGTGTGATCCACATCAACCGGGTGGCCAAGGTGGTCAAGGGTGGCCGACGTTTCAGCTTTAGCGCACTGGTGGTGATTGGCGACCAGAACGGTCGCGTGGGCGCCGCCCTGGGCAAGGCGAACGAGGTTCCCGAGGCGATCCGCAAGGGTATGGAGCGCGCTCGGCGGGATATGTTCGATGTCCCGCTGGTCAACGCCACCATCCCCCATGAGATCACGGGCGTATACGGCGCGGGCCGGGTGCTGCTCAAGCCTGCCAGCCCTGGGACAGGGGTCATCGCGGGCGGTCCCGTTCGCGCCATCCTTGAGGTGGCGGGCGTACAGGACATTCTGACAAAGTGCATCGGAACCAACAATCCGCACAATGTCATTCACGCCACGGTCCAGGGACTCAAGGCGCTGAGAGACATGGATGAAGTGTCGCGGCGGCGCGGCCTGGATCCGAAGGACATCATCGAGTAGCCGACCTAATCGGTTGGCTGAAACCGCGGCGTCCGACGTCGCACAGTTGGAGGAGGTCGCTATGGCGACCAGAAAAATCAAAGTAACCCAGACCGGATCGTCCATTGGGCGGCCCAAGGACCAGCTCGCGACTCTGCTCGGGTTGGGCCTCACGCGTATGGGACGCACCCGGATCCTCGATGACACCCCGTCGATCCGCGGGATGGTTTTCAAGGTGCAGCATCTAGTCAAGCTTGAGCTGCCTGAGGAGTAAGATCATGGGAACGACGCTCTCAACGCTAAAGCCCCCCGAAGGGGCGAGGCGCAAGCGCAAGCGCGTGGGCCGCGGGCCCGGCAGCGGCACGGGGAAAACCTCGGGCAGAGGCCACAAGGGACAGAAAGCTCGTAGCGGCGGCTCCATTGCGCGTGGCTTCGAGGGTGGGCAGATGCCGCTCATGCGGCGGTTGCCCAAGCGCGGCTTCAAGAACATCTATCGGGTCCAGGTGGACGCCGTGAATCTGGATGTACTGGAGCGCGTGTTTGAGCCCGGTGAAGTAGGTCCGGCGCAGATGCGCGCCAGGGGCGTGGTGCCTCGCAAAGCTGCCATTGTTAAGATTCTTGGGCGTGGTGAAGTGACCAAGGCCTTTACGGTGAAGGCGCATAGGTTCTCCCAAACGGCTCGCGACAAGATCGTGGCCGCTGGTGGCACTGTGCAGGTGTTGTCGGAGTTGGAGGCGCCGGTGGCCGCTACCGAGGCCCAGGCGGAGGCGACGGAGTAGAGGATACCGAATCTATGGCAGCGGTGGAGAGGTGGCCCGGAGGTCCGGGCAGTGGTTTCGCCGCCTGAACGAGATATATTCTAATGGCCAACGGTTTCGGAAATATTGCGAAGATCCCAGAGCTGCGAAAGCGGCTTCTGTGGACATTGATGCTTCTGGCTATCTACCGGATCGGTGTATTCGTCACCGTCCCGGGGGTTGATCGCAGCATCATGGCCAAGATCATGGCGCAGGCTTCCGGCAGCTTCCTGGGCATGTTCAACATGTTCAGCGGCGGTGCCCTGGAGCAGCTTTCGATCTTTGCCTTGGGCATCATGCCCTACATTTCGGCTTCCATCATCATTCAGCTACTCACGGTGGTGATCCCCAAGTTGGATCAGCTGAACAAAGAGGGTGAGGCCGGTCGGAAGAAGATCAACCAGTACACAAGATACGGTACGATCGGCCTTTCGATTATCCAGGGCTTCTTCATCGCCACCTGGCTGGAGAGCAACAATGCCGCCTACGCGCAGTTCGGTGGCAATGTGGTCATCGAGCCCGGTTGGCCTTTCCGGCTGGTGACGGTGCTGACCCTCACCACGGGCACGGCCTTCCTGATGTGGCTCGGCGAGCAGATTACCGAGCGCGGTATCGGCAACGGTATCTCGCTGCTGATCTTCGCCGGTATCGTCGCGGATCTGCCAGACGCCGTGGTGAAGCTGTACCAGATGGTGAAGATGGGCGACATGGGCCCCTTCGACCTGATGGTCATTATGGTGCTCGTCGTCCTTGTGGTGGGAGTCATCATATTCTTCGAGCGCGGGCAGCGACGGATCCCGGTGCAGTACGCCAAGAGAGTCGTGGGTCGTAAGCTCTACGGCGGTACGTCTACGCACTTGCCGCTCAAGGTAAATACTGCGGGTGTGATCCCGCCGATCTTCGCGTCGTCTATTCTGATGTTCCCGGCGCAGATCGCCTCCATGTCCACCAATACGTGGCTTCGTAGCTTCGTTGACGCCATGCGCCCGGACGACTGGCGCTACAACGTTGTGTACGTTAGCCTGATCATCTTCTTCTGCTACTTCTACACGGCGGTGACCTTCAATCCGGTGGATGTGGCGGAAAACATGAAGAAGAACGGCGGTTTTATCCCGGGGATTCGACCCGGAAAGCGTACCGCCGAATACATCGACCGTGTGCTCACGCGGATCACCTTCGGTGGTGCCATCTACGTGTCGGCGGTCTGCGTGCTGCCTAACCTGATGCAGGTCAAGCTCAAGGTTCCCTTTTACTTCGGTGGCACGTCCCTGCTGATCGTCGTGGGTGTCGCCCTCGACACGGTGCAGCAGATAGAATCGTATCTGATTACCCGTCACTATGATGGGCTCGGAGGGCCGCGTAGCGCTCGTATCAGGGGGCGTAAACGGTGATCACTATGGGCTTCAGGTCAGCACCACAGCTCAAGAGCACCGCGGAGATCAGCAAGCTCCGCGAGGCCAACCTCATCGTGGCCGAAGTGCTCACGGAGGTCGGGACCATGGTGGCCCCGGGCGTGTCGACCTGGGACCTGGAGCTTCGGGCGCGGGAGATCCTCAAGGAGCGCGATGCCAAGTCGGCCTTCATGGGATACGCCCCGGGCGGCGGAGTGCCTCCGTTCCCGGCCGTGCTGTGCACCTCAAAAAATGAGGTGATCGTACACGGGATCCCGAGTAAGGATGAAGTCCTCGTCGAGGGGGACATTCTGAGCGTCGACTTCGGTTGTTTCAAGCACGGTTGGTGTGGCGATTCCGCGCGGACCTTCGCGGTGGGCGAAATCAGCGATGAGGCCGCTCGGCTCATGGCTGCCACCGAGGAGGGCCTGGCCAAGGCCATCGAGCAGATGGTCGTGGGCAACCGTCTGGGTGATGTCTCTAACGCGGTGCAGCAGCACGTTGAGGCGCTAGGCTTTTCCGTGGTCCGCCAATTTGTGGGTCACGGCATCGGTAAGGCCATGCACGAGCCGCCCCAGGTGCCCAACTACGGGCGCCCCGGCCGTGGCCTCCGGCTCAACCGAGGGCTGGTAGTGGCAATAGAACCTATGGTAAACGTTGGGTCTCCTGACGTAGAAATACTTGACGACGGTTGGACTGCGGTCACAAGAGACCGATCGCTTTCCGCCCATTTTGAGCATTCGGTGGCCGTGACTGACGCGGGACCGTTGTGGCTTTCGAAGCCTTAGGGAGACGAATCGTGAAGGTAAGAGCATCGGTTCGCAAGATCTGCGACAAGTGTAAGGTGATCAAGCGCAGGGGTGTGGTGCGAGTGATCTGTGAGAACCCACGCCACAAGCAGCGCCAGGGCTAAGGCCCGGAGCTGAGGAGGAACGACCGTGGCTCGTATTGCAGGCGTGGACCTACCGCGGAATAAGCGGGTAGAAATAGCGCTCACCTACATCTATGGTGTGGGCCGGACCAAGTCCCAGGAGATTCTTTCCAGGGCTGAGGTCAACCTGAATGTTCGTACGGACGATCTCACCGAGGGCGAGGTCAAGCGGATCCGTGAGATCATCGATGCCCACTACAAGGTGGAAGGTGATCTGCGCCGTGAGATCTCCATGAACATCAAGCGGCTCATGGACCTTGGCTGCTACCGGGGGCTGCGGCATCGTCGGAGCCTGCCCTGTCGTGGTCAGCGGACTCACACGAACGCTCGTACACGCAAGGGACCGCGTCGCAACGTGATGTCCCGGAAGAAGAAGTAAGATGGGAAAGCCGAAGAGAAGGCAGACCAAGCGCAAAGTCCGCAAGAATATTCAGAGCGGAATTTGCCACATTAAATCGACTTTCAACAACACCCTGGTGACTATCACGGATGTCTCTGGCAACGTGATCGCCTGGTCGTCGTCGGGGTGTCGCGGTTTCAAGGGTTCTCGTAAGTCGACTCCCTTCGCCGCGCAGCTCGCGGGTGAAGATGCCGCACGCAAGGCTCAGGAGCACGGTATGCGCTCCATAGCTGTCTACGTGAACGGACCCGGAGCGGGGCGCGAAAGCGCGCTGCGGGCGTTGCAGAGCACGGGTTTCAAGATTACGTTGATTCGCGACGTGACCCCGATTCCACACAACGGATGCCGGCCGCCTAAGCGCCGGCGAGTGTGAGGAGCGCGAGAGATGGCACGATATAAGGGCCCAGTCTGTCGGCTCTGCCGACGTGAAGAGACCAAGCTGTTCCTTAAGGGGGACCGCTGTTACACCGAGAAGTGCGCCTTTGAGCGGCGGGCATACGCCCCCGGTCAGCACGGCAACGCCCGACGGCGTAAGCGCTCGGACTACGGTGAGCAGCTCCGGGAGAAGCAGAAGGTGCGTCGCATCTACGGCATCCTGGAGAAGCAATTCCGTAACTACTACGCCCGGGCATCCAAGATGAAGGGCGTCACCGGCGAGAACCTGCTGCAGCTGTTGGAGCGACGGCTAGACAACGTCGTTTATCGGCTGGGGTTGGCCTGCAACCGCAACGAGGCCCGGCAGCTTACGCTGCATCGCCACGTCACGGTCAACGGTGTGCGGGTGAACATCCCGTCGTACCTTGTTAAGGCTGGAGATGAGATCGAGGTTCGTGAGAAGAGCCGCGCCATCGTTCGCATCGCCGATTCCCTCGCTGGCGTGGACCGGCGCGGGGTGCCGCAGTGGCTTGAGCTGGACAAAGCCGCGTTCCGCGGAAAGGTGGCCGCGCTGCCGTCACGCGAGGATCTCAGCATCCAGATTCGCGAGCAGCTCATCGTCGAGCTCTACTCGAAGTAGTGAGCCCTCGACGCAACTGCGCTATCCCAGAGGAGGGATTGAATGCCCGCTAATCCGTCGCCGACCATCAACTTCTTTGCCAAGAACTGGCGAGATCTCATTCGGCCCAAGTTGCTCGAAATGGACAGCGAGTCGCTGACTGCCGAATATGGCAAGTTCACATGCGAGCCGCTCGAGCGGGGCTTTGGCATCACCATTGGCAACAGCCTGAGGCGTGTGCTCCTCAGCTCGATCCAGGGAGCCGCCGTCACGGCGGTGAAGCTGGACGGTGCGTTGCACGAGTTCACGGCGCTGCCCGATGTGGTGGAGGATGTCACCGACATTATCCTCAACATCAAGGATGTGCTGCTCCGCGCTGATGACCACCGACCGCGTATTCTTCGCATCGACGCCTCCGCTGGAGAGGTGACCGCTGGAGATATCGAGCTGGTGGACGGCGTAGAGGTGCTGAATCCCGCGCACCACATCTGCACCGTGGCCTCGGGCGGAAAGCTCAAGATGGAGCTGATGCTGCGCACGGGCCGTGGATATGTGCCGTCGGACATGCACAAAGACACCGGCCTCGGCGTAGGCGCAGTGCCCATCGACGCGATCTTCAGCCCGGTGAAGAAGGTCAACTACACAGTGACCAACGCCCGCGTGGCCCAGCGCACGGACTTTGACAAGCTGACGGTCGAGATCTGGACCAACGGCGCGGTCAAGCCGGAGGACGCATTGGCCTTCGGGGCCAAGATCCTTAAGGAGCAGCTGCAGATTTTCATCAACTTCGATGAGCCCGTCGAGCCCTCTCCCGACGAGAGAACGGACGGGGCCGAGGAGTTGAACACCTCGCTCTGGAAGTCGGTGGACGAGCTGGAGCTGTCGGTGCGATCTGCCAACTGCCTGCAGAACGCAAATATCAAGTACATCGGCCAGCTGGTCCAGAAGACCGAGGCCGACATGTTGAAGACCAAGAATTTCGGCCGCAAGTCTCTTAAGGAGATCAAAGAGATCCTGGCCGAGATGGGACTCGCGCTGGGCATGAAGATCGAAGGTTGGCCCATCGATGGCCCGCCGCCGCCCCGTCCCAATGTCGGGTAGAGCGCGACCAGGAGTAGAGTTATGAGACACCAGAAAAGCGGCCGCCGGCTGGGCCGAAGCGCCACCCATCGCAAGGCCATGTGGTCCAATATGGTGGCGTCGCTCATCACGCATGAGCGCATTGAGACCACCGAGGCCAAGGCCAAGGAGCTGCGGCGCATCGCCGAGCGCACCATGACCTGGGCGACCTCCCTGGGGACCCTGCTGGCCAAGGATCCTGACGATCGCTCCGCGGATGAGGCGGCCAAGTACGTTCATCACGTGCGTATGGCGCGGCGAGTGCTCAAGGATAAGTCGGCCCTGGATCGGCTGTTCACCGAGGTGGCACCCCGCTTCGTGGACGACGACGGCAAGTACGATGGCGGCTACACCCGCATCATCAAGACCCGTCGGCGCAAGGGCGACGGTGCGCTTCTGGCCTTCGTCGAGCTGAACGACTATGAGATCGGCGTTGTGCAGGAGGAGACTCCTGAGAAGGCCGAGGAAGAGTAGCCCATCCCTGGCTCAGCCCCCCGGGCCCCCAGACGCCCCATCAGATCCCGCAGAACCCGCCACTAATTCCCCGGTATGTCGGCAGCCATTTGGCCACGCCATGCTATACTGTGGGGCGGATGACGTAAGTTAAGAATAACCTATCCCTCTTGAAGTTCCAGACAGAGGAAGCCGCAAAGGAGCCCCCCATGCGCCGTATCGCTTTGATCCCTTTTACCATGATGCTTGTAGGCATTTTTGCCGTCACCGGCTGTCGGAATGACGACGATGACAACCCGGGCAACAACAATAACATCAATGGTACCGATGATCACACCATCTATCAGATTCAGGACGACACAGATCCAGGCCATCTTCAGGCCGGGGATCAGGTTCGGATTGAGCGTGTGGTGGTTACCGCGGTGGACAAGTATGACTCGGGCGATGGTCGCACGGGCAACGTCTGGGTGCAGGAGCCTGCCGGGGGCGCCTTCTCAGGAGTCATGGTCTTCGCTCCGTCGATCCTGCCCGGCGGGGATCTGGAGTCCATCAATGTAGGGGATCTGGTGGATGTGAGCGGCGAAATCGACGAGTTTGCCCTGACGGAGGACACCTCTGGTCGCACCACTACCGAGATTGCCAACGGCACGGTGACGGTGCTTGGTGTGGCGGATCCGCTAGAGCCCGAGGTCGTCTCTGTCCAAGAGTTGATCACGGACCCTTCCGCCGAGCAGTGGGAGAGCGTGCTGGTGCGCGTGTTGAACATCCGCGCCACCGACAAGAATGACAGCTACAAGGAGGTCACCTACACCGGCGGGCTCGTGGGGGACGACGAGCTGTGGGACCTTTTCGGCGCGACCACCGTGGACACCTGCTATGGCCAGGTGACCGGTGTGATGAACTACTTCTTCAAGTATTTCCTTATGCCGCGTTCGGACGCTGACATCGTGGAGGGCGTGTCCACGGACTGCGCCACCGCCTCCGATGAGATCTGCGATGACGGCATCGACAACAACGGCAACACCTTCATCGACTGTGACGACTGGGATTGCCAGAACGACCCAGCCTGCATCGAGACTGAATGCGATGATGAGATCGACAACGACGACGATGGCGACACCGATTGCGACGACTCCGACTGCCTGGGCACCGTAGCCTGCCCCGCGCCCACGGAGAACAATGACACCGATTGCGCCGACGGCGAGGACAACGACGGTGACAACCTGGTGGACTGCGAGGATCCCTCTTGCAACAGTCATCCTGATGTGACGGTTTGCACCGAGACCGACTGCGATGACAACTTTGACAACGATCTGGATGGCCACACTGACTGCGACGATTTCGACTGTCTGGCGGCCGGAGCTTGTGACAGCAGCGCCGCTGTGGAGGCCGGAGCGGTGGAGTGCGCAGACGGCTCTGACAACGATGACAATGGACACACCGACTGCGCGGACAACAGCTGCCGGTACTCCGTGGCAGCCTGCCAAGAGGACACCTTAGCGGCCTGCACAGACGGCGAAGACAACGACAAGGACGGCCACACGGACTGCGAGGATTTCTCCTGTCAGTACGCCGGGGTCTGCGGCGAGGAGACGAGCGACGCCAGCTGCAGCAACGGTCTGGACGACGACGACGATGGCCACACTGACTGCGACGACTTCTCCTGCCAGAAGGGCGAGGACAACCGGATCTGCGAAGGAAACGCCTTCACCTGCTCGGACGGCTTGGACAATGACGGCGACGGCCACACCGACTGCGCGGCCTTCGCCTGCCGCTGCTGCCCCGACGAGGGCGATGCATGCACCTTTGAGTTCGTTGTCTCGACCTGCCCCCGCTGCCAGTAGTCTCTCAAATCAAAATTAGTCCGGGGGGGCGATGCCAGTGACCCAGCGTTGGTAGGAGACCACTACCTCGTAGGGCGGGTCGGAGAAGTCCTGCTGCAAGAACACGATGGAGTTGGACGAGGCACGGTAGTCAAAGCCGTTGACGCGGGAGCGGGGCAGGGCCGGGAAGGTTGACGGCGTCGACGTCTTATCTTCCTTGGCTACGGCCAAGCTCACGGAGATGGGGGTGTGGTGTAGGATCACTGGCGAGGCGGAACCCACGATGTCCTGGATAATCAGCGCCAGGGTGGCGGTGAGGTCCGTCTGGCAGATGGATCCGGTTTGGCCGCCGACCTGATTGATCACCTCCTCGTAGCCGCGACTCCAGGCGCCCAGATCGGAGCAGTCGGGCGTGGAGCCCGGCACCAGGATCCCGTGGGGGATGGCGTCGATTTCGGGTTGAGAGAGGTAGCTGGTGTACGAGGTCACCATGGCGTCGCAGCTCGCGTCCCAGCCGGCGCCCTCCCAGCTGACACTGCAGCCTTCCGTGAATTCCTGGGCGGGCTCGTCCGAGACGAAGATCACCACCAGCTTGGCCTCGGGGCGGATCTTGTGCGTGTCGGCGGCGTTGCGCGGAAGGTGCTGGTTGATGGCTTCTTCCATCTGGCTGAAGCCATGTTCGGACCCACCGCTGGCCGCGCGGTGGCCGGCGGGATCGGTGATGCAGGCCAGGAAGTCACTGGACTGGGCTGGACCGAGCCAGAAGTCGTCCGACTGGTCAGCTCGGGTGCAGCAGTCCCCCGGGTTGCCCAGGGTCATGTCCACCACACACATGCGCCAGTCCAGGCCGGATTGGCTCGCGATGTTGAGGAAAGTGGAACCCGCATCGGCGACGCGCTGCTGGTCGTCGTCCATGGATCCCGAGTCGTCCACCACCCAGATGATGTCCGCGACGGGTGAGGATTCCACGATATAGCTCTCGCATTCGATCTCCGTTGTGGCGCTGGACTCGGCCAGGCTGGTACCGTTGGCCATGTCATCGATGTGGTAGCCTATGTGCTCGCCGGAGTTGTATCCGGTGGTGGTGGCCACCGCGCCGATGACCAGGGCCTGGCCGTCGGCGCGGACCTGCACGGCGAAGCTCACAATGAACTCCGTGTCCACGACGCCGTTGTTCTGCTGAGACAGGGTTTGGAAGTCGGCCAGGGTTCGGCCGAGGATCGCGGCGAGGATCTGGTTCCGTAGCGCGCCGATGGAGAGGGACCCCGTGTTGGTGGTCCGTATCACCGCGCTCACGACGGTGTCGTGTCCGTCGTGGCTCGTGGTAGCCGATCCGCTGGTGAGCGGGGTGGAGTTGGCGCCGGCCATGGTGTTCATCTGCTGGATAACGGCCTGGGCCTCGGTGGCGGCGTCGGCTGCGGAGGCGGGGCGTGCCAACACGAAGCCCGCGGTCTCGTGGTTGGCGTCGGCCAGGTCAAAGGAGGCCGCCGCCTCGTTGTAGCCCGCGTTGTCCGGATTGGTCTCCAGCCAGATGGCCGTCTCTTCGAGGGCCACCTGAAAAAGCCCGGAAGAGTGAGTGTGGCGCTGGACCGGCTTGCGCCCGTTGGGGTTGGACTCAGACCGCGCGTTGCAGATGAAGGTGGGCTCTTGGCCGTCGGGCACGCCGTCACCGTCGGTGTCCGCGGAGGCGGGGTCTGTCTCACCGTCGAGGCAGTCCATGTTGATGCACACCCCGGCGGTGGTGGAGCAGTAGTCCCCGGGCGTGGTACACGGGCACGGTTCGGTGCAGTTGCCCACCACACCGTCGCCGTTGCGGTCCTCCTCCCGGTCGGGCACGCCGTCGTTGTCGCTGTCCTGATCCAGGTAGTCGGGAATGCCATCGCCGTCGGTGTCCCGGGCCGGGGTCTGCGGGTTCTGGTCGCCGGCCTCAATGAAGTCGGAGATGCCGTCGTTGTCACTGTCCTGATCCGCATAGTCGAAGATGCCGTCGCCGTCCGTGTCACGGTTGAACTCGCAGCCCTCGTCGTGGTTGGAGATGGTGTCTCCGTCATCATCGCCGAAGGGATCGCAGTCGGTGTTCACGGTTCCGTCCGGAGGCCGGTAATTATTGAGGTTGTAGTTTCCCTGGCTGCCCACAGGCCCACAGGCCAGACCCAGTCCAACCGCCATAGCGACAAAGATGGCCACTGTTCGCGTCATGTGCATAGCTACTTCCTCCGGTTCATATAGCTATACCGCACCGGTGGGTGTATTCGAAGTAAAAACCAAGCGAGCGCTCGATGGGTGGGCGCAGATTGCGCCAAGGCTGTGGATTTGCTTGTCTGTACACTGTCTTTGCGCTACGAACTTGATGAGCTGTGATGAAGCAACGTATTCTATTGGCCCTATTGATTTTGGCGGTATTCATGGTGCCCGGCGCCCTGCACGTAGGGTGCAAGGCAAAGACCGAGGCGCCCCGAGACAACACCGGCGGCCCGATGGCCATGGAGCCACCTGTATTATTCCGGGGCGTCAGCACACCGTCCACGGCTCGGGTGACAGCTCGGGTACCAGCCCGGGTACCAGCTCGGGTGACAGCTCGGGTGACGCTTGGGCCCAGGCCGGAAGGCGGGCTGCTGCTGGGACCGCCGCCAAAGTCCGATGACGTAACGGATCAGGCGCGCTACCTCTATGGTCGCCTGGTCTGCCGGGGGCGCACCCCCGACGGACCCTGCAAGAGCCTCGACCAGGCCGTCACCATCTACCGCTCCAACTACCTCAAGCCCATGCGGTCGTGGCTGGCCAGCCGCCGACCCAAGAAACTCCCCCCGGCGCTCTTGTATCCCTTCAGCGGCGGGGATCTCATCAGCGCTCTGGCGGTCTATCCCCACCAGCGCCAGTTCGTACACTTTTCCCTGGAGCACGGCGGCCCGGCCTCGGTCATCCGGGGCATGTCCCCCGCGGTGGAGCTCCAGGCTCGGTGGAAGCTGGTGTGGATGGCTCGCAACCTACTCATGGCCGGGGAGAGCTTCAGCGTGGATCTGCAGAAGCAGGAGCGGGCCCGACTCCCCGGTACGCTGCCTCTTTTGCTCGTGGCCCTCAAGGTCCACGGCGGTACCATCACCGGGCTCAGCTACCTGAAGGTGAAGCCCGACGGATCCCTGGTGCGGTACAGTCGCACAGACCTCGTCGCAGCGGGCCCCAAGGCCAAGCGTCGCGCACTCAAATGGAAGGATCCGCGATTCTCGTTGCGCTATTCCAACGTGGAGCTGCGATTCCGCCTCAAGGGCGACACCCAGGACCGCTCGATCATTCACGTGGCCGCCAACCTCTCGAACGGAGGCCTGGCCAAGCGTCCGGGCATCGTCGCGCTCATCGAGCGTCTCGGCCCTCACGCGCTCATGGTCAAGGCGGCCTCCTACCTGATGTGGGACAACGGCTTTTCCACCATCCGCAAGGCGGTCTTCGCTCGCGCTGTCTGGGGCATCAGCGACGTGTCGGCGCCCTATCCCACCTGGCTGATGAAAAACGGCTGGCGGCTCGAGGCCTACGGTCGCTTCGACTGCCTGAAGAAAAAGCGTATGCACGCCTCGTCCATCGGATGGCGAATGCTCTTTCGGCGACCCAAGAGTCGGGCGCTCCCCTTCCGGTACGGGTATGTAGACTGCAAGAACCAGCACCATGTGGTGATCTTGCGTCGAAAAACCGGTTCGCCGTAACCACGATCCATCCCGCCGGGCTGTGTTGCTCCCTGCGGTGCGTGCTCACGTACCTCAAGTACGCTGCGCGCGCTCCTCGCTCGCGCCTTGCCCGGCGGGCGCCTCGTGTTCCCGGCGAACCTGTATGAGCGGCGAAATTGAGGGATTGAGTGCGTTGATTACTTGGACTTGGCTGCGTCGCCGGCCTTCTTTAGGGCTCGATCGAGGGTGCCCTCGAGGCCGTCGACCAGCTTGGTCACCTTGGCCTTGCCCTCGTTCCACTTTTTTGCGCTGGTGTCCGAGAGTTTCTCCATCTCCTTGCTGAGCTTCTTTCGCTTTTCCTGAAGCTTTTCCAGGGTGGGTTTCATCTTTTCCCGGGCCTTTTTTTCGGCTTTCCCCATCTTCACCTTGAGCTCGGCGATCTTTTTGTCGGCCTCGACAGCCTTCTCCTTCATCTTGACCTTGAACTTCTCGCGTTCCTTTTTGGAGAGCTTCTCCCGGATCTTGTCCCCGGCCGCCATGACCCCCATCTCCGCCTTGTCGATGGTCTTGTCCACGGCCTTGTTGGCCTCGTCTTTGGCCTTCTGCTTGGCCTTCTGTTTGACCTTCTGCTTGGCCTTCTCACACCCCGTCATCGGGGCGGTCATTAGGAACAGGGACAAGGCGATCAGCGCTTGTCCGAGAGTCGGATGGGTGATTCGTCGTCCAATGCTTTGCATGTTTCATGGTCTCCTTGTGGCACATGTGGGATTGTCGCTCCGAGCAGTGAGAAATAAAAGCGAAAACCTCCGGCGCTTGTCATTGACATCAGCTATCGCGCCGCCCAAAATGGTTCGTCTACCAAATGAAAACCGCTCCGCAACGGGGCCGGATGACCTTTAGGAGAAGTAGGGCCATGTTCGACGCTATCAAACAGGCGGCCGCGCGAGATCTACCGCGCTGTCGAGACTTTCTGGCCGACCTCATCGCCACCAAGAGCCTCAGCGGTGGTGAGGGGGCGGTGGTCGCTCGTATCCGTAAGGAGATGGAGAGCGTGGGTTTTGATGAGGTGATCGTAGATGGCTTCGGCAATGTGCTGGGCCGGGTGGGCTCAGGGCCCCGGGTCATCGCCATGGACGCTCATATCGACACCGTGGATGCGGGAGACATGGACCTGTGGGACCGGGATCCCTGGGAGCCCATGGAGAAGGACGGCATCCTGTTCGGCCGTGGCGCCTCGGATCAAAAGGGCGGTATGGCGGCTATGGTCTACGCCGGCAAGTTGCTCAAGGAGCTAGATCTGCTGGGTGATTGCACGGTGTGGATGGTGGGAGCTGTGCAAGAGGAGGACTGCGACGGTCTGTGCTGGCAGTACATCCTGCGCGAGAAGGTGATCGCACCCGAAGTGGTGATCATCACCGAGCCCACGAACCTGCAGCTATACCGCGGCCACCGGGGGCGCATGGAGCTGGAGGTGGAGACCAAGGGTCTGTCCTGCCACGGCTCGGCGCCCGAGCGGGGCGTGAACGCTGTGTATAAGATGGCCTCCATTATCGCCGGCGTGGAGGAGATGGGCGCGGGGTTCACCGCTGACCCCTTCTTAGGCCAGGGCACTGTGACCATCAGCGATGTCCGGTCCACATCACCGTCCCTGTGCGCCGTGGCCGATTCCTGCACCATTCACTTGGATCGTCGGCTCACCTTCGGCGAGACCGAAGCCTCGGCCATAGCCGAGCTGGAAGCCCTGGCCGGCGTGAAGAAGGGCGAGGCCAGTGTGCGCGTGCTCGAGTACGACACCCCCACCCACACGGGTCTGGTCTATCCCACCCGCAAAGTCTATCCGGCGTGGGTCACCGCCGAGGAGCATCCGTCGGTGCAGGCCGGGGCGGCTGTGTACGAGGGGATCTTTGGCGCGGCGCCCGACATCAGCCGGTGGGTGTTTTCCACCAACGGTGTGGCCACCGCCGGTATGTTCGACATCCCCACCATCGGTTTTGGGCCCGCCAACGAGAAGTACGCCCACAGCCCCGAAGACCAGATCCCGGTTCGACACCTTGAGTCCGCCGTGGCTTTCTACACGGCCTTCCCGAGCCTCTATTCGCAGAAGTAGGGAACCTAAGATGCTGAGCGACGCTGCTGGCCCGAGAGACGCGTTTTCCACCCAGGAATGGACCAGGTAGCTATGGCGCGGTCGAACGTCACCGGCTTTCGTTGCGTGCTTTGTGATTCTCGGCGACCCGCAGATTTCACCGGGTACACCTGCCCGGACTGCGGCGACGAGGGGATCCTCGACGTCGAGTACGACTACGAACGGGCGGCGTTGGACTTCAACGCTGAAGCGCTGGCGGCCAATCCCCGGTCCGACATCTGGCGCTACTCGGCTGTGCTCCCTGCGCGTCCACCAGAGCCCTGGCCGGGGCTGCCCGTGGGAAACACTCCTCTCATCAAAGCAACGCGGCTGGGCGATCACGTGGGCCTTTCGGACCTGTGGATCAAGCACGACGGCTTGTTGCCCACCGGGTCCTTCAAGGATCGCGCCTCGGCCCTGGCCGTGGCCCAGGCCACCGAGCGCGGGGTCTCCATCGTGGTCGGCGCCTCCACGGGCAACGCCGCCTCGTCCATGGCCGGGCTCGCGGCGCCCACCCCCCTGCGCACCGTGATCTTTGTTCCCGACAGCGCCCCCGCTCCGAAGCTGGCGCAGCTCCGTACCTACGGCGCTCTGGTGGTGGCCGTGCAAGGAAGTTACGATCAGGCCTTCGACCTGTGCCTGGCGGCCACCCGGCGCTTCGGCTGGTACAGCAGGAACACTGGTTACAACCCGGTGCTCTCCGAGGGAAAAAAGACCGTGTCCTTCGAGGTGGTCGAGCAGCTCGGCTGGCAACCGCCGGACTGGATCGCCGTGTCCGTGGGCGATGGCTGCATCGTGGGTGGTGTGGGCAAGGGTCTGCGGGATCTGCGTCAACTGGGCCTCATGGGCCGAATGCCCCGGGTGGTCGGCGTACAAGCCGAAGGCTCGGCGGCCATCTATCAGGCCTGGAAGAGGGGCGCCAAAACCGCCGATCCGGTGACCCCCGACACCCTGGCCGACTCCATCTCCGTGGGTCAACCCAGAGACGCCGTCAAGGCCCTGACCGCCGTGCGCGACTCCAAGGGGCAGTTCGTGACCGTCTCGGACGAGGCCATTATCGCCGCCGGCCACCTGTTGGGTCACCACGCCGGGATCTTCGCCGAGCCCGCCGCTTCCACTGCTTTCGCCGGCGTTCTCGTCCTGCGCCAACGCGGCGACATCGCCCCAGATGATCGCGTCGTCGTTCTGGTAACCGGCAACGGCCTCAAAGATCCCCAGACCACTGCCCAGTCTACTCCCGAGCCTCTCTCCATCGCCCCCAAGGTCTCCGCCTTGGACGACGTGCTTGCGGCTGTCGACTCTCGGTAGACACGAGGCACTTGACGGGCCCTACGGGGGGGCGCGCCTTGCGTTGCTGACCACCTCGTCGACGATGATGGGCCAGGCGCCCATGGGGAGATCGTGGCCCAGTCCCTCGACGAGACGGAGTCGGGCGCCGGGGATCAGGCCGGCCATTTTGCGGGCGGCCTTGGGGGGGATGAGCGGGTCGGCCAGACCGTGTAGGATCAGCGTGGGGCAACGGATCCGGTGCAGATCGGGAGAGCGGCTGCCCGAGGCCAGCACGGCGCTGAGCTGCCGGGCGAAGCCGTCCGGGTCGTGGGCGCGGTCGAAGCTCGATTCCCAGATGTTTCGGCTGGCGGACTCGCTCCAGGCGAAGTGCGTGGAGCCGCAGGCGCGCTGGAAGGTAAGGCCGTTTTCGCCGGCCTGGGCACGGGTCCTGGCGGGGGGCGCGAGCAGGGACCCCATGGCCTTGGGGGATGGTAGAGGCAGGACGTCGCCGGCACCGGACGCGAAGGAGGCCAGGGAGCGCACCCGCGTGGGATGTTCAATGGCCACGGTTTGGGAGATCATGCCGCCCATGGACATGCCAAACAGATGGGCGGACTCGAGGCCGAGCGCGTCCATGAGCTTCACCACGTCGTCGGCCATGTGGTTCAGGGTGTAGGGCGCCTCGACGGGCAGTCCGAGGCCCCGGCGGACCAGGCTGACGTACAGGTTGGGGGGACAGAGGTGGTGTAGGTGTGTGGAGAGGCCGGCGTCCCGGTTGTCAAAGCGCACGACCTCGAAGCCGTGGGAGCTGAGCTCCTGACACAGCTCCTGGGGCCAGACGATGAGCTGGGTGCCCACCCCCATGACGAGCAGCAGGGGCTCTCCGTGCCCCATGGTCTCATACTCGATTTCGATGTCGGTGACCTTGAGGACGGCGCGTGGCATGGCTGAGACTAGCGATCCGCGAATGCGGTGATCTACTTACCGCTGCGTCGGCTGCTACGTCCGGAGCGGCCCGAGCGGCGGCTGCGCAAGCGACGTGCTTTTGCTTTGCGCATACGGACCTTGCGGGCCCGGCGGGCGTAAAAGCCCTTGTGTCTGCGACGCATGCGCGCTGATCGGGTGCCGTACCAGATGGCGCCGGCCAGACCGAACCAGACCAAATTCCGCTTGCGGCGCTTGTTGTAGGACCGATAGGCGACGTAGGTGACGGCGGCCAGGCCCGCGCCGAAGAAGAGCGGAACCATGTAGGCGTACTTGGGCTTGAACTTCCAGGTCTTCTCGCCACCCTTGTCCTTCCAACTGCCGTACTCATCGTGGCCCACGTAGGCGTAGCCGGGCGGGGACGCGATGGTGATTGCGCCGGTGTGGAAGGTCCCCTTGGGTTTGGCGTACAGGGCCATGCCCAGGTGATCCTTATGCTTCCGGTAGAACGTCGCATTCACGGAGGACCAGGCGGTGGTCTTTACCTTGTTCCCACGGACACTCTTGTACTTGTGGAAGAACCGGCCGCGCTCGTCTTTCATGTCCACCAGGATCACGTCCACGTGATCGTCCAGCTCATCGAGGTGGGTGATGAGGCGCTTCCGGTTACGGTTCAGTGTGCTCGTCGCCGAGCGGATCTTTCTCGCAAGCTGACCCATGGCCAGGTAGTCGGGCGGGGTCTTCTTCCGGGCGGCGTCGAAAGCGTCGGCCATGGCGAGGACATCCTTGCCACCGAGCACCTTGACCCGGGCATCAATGCGCTCTTGGGCCTTGGGGTACTTCTTGATCGCTTTCTTCACCGCCTTGACGATGGACTTCGGCGGGTAGGTGGTGATCCTGGTTCGGGTGTCTGAGACCTCTTGGATCAGCTTCTTGGCGTTCTTCTTGGCGTTGCGCAGGGTAGCTACCGGCCCGACAAGCATCATCAGCTTGCGGTTCATTTTCTTTAGCGAGGCGTTCATTTTCTGGGTGAGCTGTCGCACCTTGAAAGCGTTCTTGCCCTTGTTCCCCTTCAGGAGCTTGGAGATCTTTTTCCCCTTGGTCTTGAGGTCCTTTATCTCGGCGCGCAGCTTCTCGAGCTGGGCCTTGGCCTTTTTGACCGTCTTGCTCTTGGACATGAAGTCCTGGTCCTGGGCGACCAGCGCCATGAGCTTCTTCTCGGTGGTCTTGAGCTTGACCTGCGTTTTCTCAAGTGAGGCCAGGGCTTTCTTTGATTTCTGTTTCTGGTAGCGGCTGATCTTGTGCTCGCAGCCGCTCCAGGCCAGCGTCGCCACAATAGGCACCAGCAGTAGCTGGGTGATCCCGTTCCAACGCAACTTGTGATTTCGAGGCATCGGTAGCTCCCTCCTCAGAAAAAGGTGTTCCCTACAGTGCGATATTTTTTCCGAATTTGCCAGTGTCACTGATGTGAAGGGGGCGCACTACTCGGCCGACTGCCCACTTGGCAACTCTAGACCGTACCCCTGTTTTTTGTCGGCACGCTTGAGCATGAACGCCAGGAATATGGATACGACGCCCAGGAACACCAGCATCAGAATGGGGGTGGTGTAGTCGTATACCATCTTGTCAGCAGCCTTCACTGCTGCCTCAGCTTGCTCGATGGCTGCAGGTTCCTTGGCCTTTTTGGCGATCGCCAGGGCTTTGGACGCCACCTCTTTTGCCGCGACGATCTTGGGGTTGACCATGTCGAGAACCCAGCCGATACCAAAGAAGAATGCGCCGAGTCCCCAATTCTGAATGGTGAACATGGTGGCGTAGGCAGTACCTAGTCGGTTCTCTGGGACGATTTTGGCGACTGACGGCCACATGGCGGAGGGAACCAGGGAGAAGCCCATTCCAAGTGCCAGCAGCCCTGCGTAGCCCAGGGCAACGCTGTTGAATACCGAAAGGGAGAGGTGCGCGAAGATCAGAAGCGCTGACCCGAGCATCATGATGGACGCCGCCTTGCCTCTCCGATCGATGAACGTGCCAAAAATGGGCGTCATGATGATCGAGCCGAAGGGGATCAACCCCGCGACTTTGGGCCCGCAATGAAAGAGCGCGTCCCAGTAGGCAAGGCTGAAGACCGATAGATCCGCTGGCATCGTCCTGGTGAAACCGAACTTGCTGACCAGAAGGTCGGGTGCGTACTGAATGAAGGGGAACACCGCCGAGTAGAAGGTCACACACAACAGAGTCACATAGATGAAGGACGGATTCTTGAGAAGGTTGCCAAGGTCCGACAGTTTGAAGGCTTCGTCGTCGCTGTTCGTATTTTCCTTGTCTTCCCCGCTGGCGATCTTTTTGCGGTCGGCATCCAACTTGGCATCGAACATCAGGTGCGCGATGAAGGCGATGACACCGATTCCAATGAGCACCGCCGCGACAGTCACCGCGGCGCCAGGATTCTTCCCGGCGATATCCGCGGAGAACATGATCCCGATCATGGAGCCCAGCCGCCCGAAGCCCACGTTTACGCTCATGGCCAGGGCCAGCTCATGACCCTTGAACCACTTGACCACTGTTTTGCTTACGAGAACACACGTAACTTCGAGGCCGATGCCAAACATGACGCGACCGATGATCATGACATTTCGTCGAGTCATGGGGTCTTCGCCGAAGACGCCTTCAGCGCCCAAGGCCGAGACAACCGCACCGCCCGCCGCCAGACCCCCGAAAATGAAGATACAGACCTTGGGCCCGAACTTATCGAGAATGATCCCGCCCACCATGATGGCGCCGAACATGTTCAGCCAGGTGGTGCAGCTGATGATCATTCCAAAGTCGGTGTTGGTGAATCCCCAGGTCTGGCGCATCAATCCCTGGAGAGGACTCATGAAGTCCTGGAACCAGTAGGTGCCAAACATGAGCACGCTGACCATGACCAGGACAGTCCATCGCATGGCCCGGCTGTCGTTGATCGCTCTCTTGATTTCGGTCATAGATTTCCTGCCTTTGGTTCAGGATGAGTAGCACCTGGGCAACCATGGGCTCAAGCGGATTCTTCTGGGCTTGTTGAAGGTACGGCGCCAGGTCAGGTACGGCGGTTGTCAAGGTCCGGCTGTGGGGTGGCGCCGGTGAAGTCCGTGTCCTTGAGGATCGCCTTGCGGAAAGATGCCTCGTCCAGGGTGGTGTGGCGCAGGTTGGTGCGCGTGAGATTCGCACGGGAGAGGTCCGCCTCGGCCAGGCTCGCCTTCTCCAGGATGGCGTCTACGAGGATGGCGCGCTCGAGATCCGCGTCTACAAGCATGGCGCCCGTCAGGTCCGCGCGCGTGAGATCCGCGCGCTCCAGGTCTGCGTCGGCGAGGTTGGCGCCGCGGAGGTTGGCGCCGCGGAGGTTGGCGCGTTCGAGGTCAGCGTCCTGCAGGTTGGCGTCTCTCAGGTCAGCCCCTTGGAGGTTGGCTTGCTCCAGGTCAGCGTCTTGGAGGTTGGCGCCCCGCAGGTTGGCGCCCCGCAGGTCCGCCTGCTCCAGGTCCGCCGAGAAGAGCGAGGCTCGCTCCAGGATGGCTTTGCGGAAGCTGACCTTCTCCAGGTCGCAGTCGTCCAGGATGGCCTCGGTGAGGTCCGCACCGTCGAAGGTCGCGCCCTCCAGGTCGGAGCTGGTGAAGTCCGCGCCGTGTAGATCCTCTTTGTTGAAGTCCTCTCCGGCCATGTCCAGATCCCGAAGATCTGCGCCTGGGCCGATTTCGACGTCAAAGACCCCGCCGTCTTCGCCGCGGTTGTCCGTTCCCTTTTTTTCGTTGTCGTCGGTCATAGCGAAAACCCCAATCGCAGCAGATAGAACCAGCCGACGAACCGCGGGATGCGGCTCAGGGTGGCCAAAAAGAAGGGCCAGGGCTTCATGTCATAGAGGCCCGCGAACCAACACACGATGGAGAAGGGCAGCGGCGTGAGGCCGGCGATCACCACGGTCCACACGCCGAATCGCTCGAAGAGCTTGTGGCCCTTTTGGTAGTTTTGGGCGAGACGCTTCTGAATGAAGCTCCAGTTGCCGATGTGCTTGGCCAGGGTGAAGCCCGTGTTGCCGGCGACGATGGAGGCCACGCAGATCACCGCCAGGGCCGTGGGCGTACTCAGGGTCGATCCCTTGTGGGCCACGAAGGCCAGAATTACGTCCGGGGAGACGGGGAGGGTGAAGGTATCGATGAGCCAGATGGAGACAAACACCCCCAGATAGCCCCCTGTATTGGTCAGCCATCTGCTCGCCGCTTCGAGGTGGTGGCCCAGGTACCGCTGCGTCACGAAGGCCAGCCCCACCAGCGCCACAATGCCCACCACCATGTAGATCAGGTTACGTATCAGGTACGAGTGTATCGCCTCATCCGGCTCCTTCTGGAAGGACTCGCTGGGGGCAGCTCCTTGAGACTTGGGCGCTGGGACGTCGGGTTGCGCGGGAGCTGGCTTGTGGATCAGCTCCTTGGGGGGGCGGGGCTCGGTCTCATGTGTCATCTTGTACCGAATGTAGCGAATTTCCCCGCAATAGCCAGGCTTGAGGGGGAAATTGACATCGGCGCTTCGGGCCGCCACAATTCGATCCAAATGTCTCCCGAACTTCTACAGGCAGTGGGCGGATTGATCGCCCTTTTGGGGCTCGTGATCTGCTTTGCCGGATACCGGGTCTTTCGAACCTTTCTGGGGGTGGGGGGCCTGGTGGTGGGGATCTGGTTGGGGCTCTGGGTGTCTACGGAGCTTCGCTTGGAGGGGGGCCTTCGATGGGTCGTGGTGGTGGGCGCCGGGTGCTCGTTGGCCTGGCTGGCCGCCGGCGTATACCACGCTGGACTTTTTCTGACGGGTGGCGCGGCCTGTGTTGGGGTGGCGGCGGTGGCTGGCGCCCTGGCGGGCCGTGGTCTGTCCACGCTGGTGTTGGGGCTGGTGTTCGCGGTGGGTGGCGCAGTGACGTTGCTGGCCCACCGACGCCTGGTGGTCTACGTCACCGCCTTGAGTGGCGGGTTGCTCGTGATGTTGGGGGTCACCCCCCTGATGCGTGGCGTGGACACTCCCGATACGGTGACCGGCCCCTGGGTGCAGCAACAGCTCGCCGGCCTGTCGGCGTCGCAGTTGGGGCTGGCGCTTATGCTGGCGGTCATGGGCGCGTTCATCCAACGCCGCTGGACCGCGCCCGCGTCGATGGCCTTTGGCACCAGCCGCGCCGAGACCGCCATCTTGGACGAGCCCGTCGACGTTCCGCGTCATCGATCCACGCCGGCGGCCTCCCCTCGCACCCATGACACCACCTGTCCACGCTGCGGCATGCCCGTGGATCCGGACGCTCTGTTTTGCCAGGGCTGTGGAAATGATTACTGGGGCTGATAGGGACCAGTCCCCCCCTGGTCGTCCCCGGCTCCGTAGCGCAGGCCACGGGAGAACTTTCCGCCAACCGAGCGTTTCGTCTCGATCCCGTGGGCGGCCAGCACCCTGGCCAGTGCGACGTAGGTCGCATGGATCTCCAGCGCGGCCATGGCTTCACTCGAAGACTCCGTAGGATCCAGCTCCAGCTCCAGCTCCAGCTCGTGATCGATCTCTCCGGTGGGGTACTGCGTGCGGTCCAGCTCCACCAGACGGGACGTTCCATCCAATGTTTGCTGGAACGTGGTGCGCTGGTTGGAAAACAGCAGTACGGGAGCCAGGGAGTGACGCAGGTCCAGCTCCCGGCGGAGGAACTCCCCGACAGCCCCCTCGATGAGCTCCGGGGGAAGGTCTCCTGCTCGCGCCCGTTGCCAGAGGGAGTTGTCGGCTTGGGACTCTATCTCGGTGCGGCGGACAGCGCCCGCGAGCTTGGTGGCCGGGCCCTTGACGGTGAAGATCAGACGCGCCGTTTCATCCGCGTGTTTTTCGCGGCGGAGGCGCAACGCCCAGCGGCCTGCCGAGAGCTGCCTCTCTTTCGTGTCTAGAAACAGGTTGTCCTGGAGCACCTCGCAGACCGGGTCCCCGAGGGCAGCTTGCAGCCGCTGGTACTCCTGTGCCGAGAGGGCCAGCTTGATTTCACATTCCAGATTCGCGGGACCTCTCTTCATGGCGCCGATGGTATCACAGGGACCTTAAGCTTAACCCTGTTGACCATCTGGACCATCCTCCTTACCCTTGGGTTCTGGTCGCCGGGATTTGGCGACTTTGGAGGGTACGATGGCCATCCCTGAATTGGGTGAATACGCGCATGTAGTCGAAGAGAGCTCCATTGAGCTGAAGATCCCCGCAGAGTTCCAGGGGCCCGGTGGGGTGAACACGGAAAAGTTCATCGAGGCGGCCATTGCAGGCGAGAAGCTGATCCTGCTGTGGACCGAGGGCGTGACCCTGCACGACATCGCCACCGGAGAGGTCAGCTCGCGCTGGACCGAGATGGGTATTGGCCTGGACTTCGGCGACTGCTCCCCCCTGGGGATCCTGCTGCTTACCCAGGCTGATCGGCGGGACGCTCCGGACGGTAGCGCCCAGCAGGTGACATTTTTGCACCCCGAGACCCTGGCGCCGCTGTTTTCCAACCCGGCCACTGCCTTCGTGCACGAGCGGTTACCCGGGGACGCGCCCCTCTCCTTCGAGCGGGCCTACCTGGCCAACGATGGCATCATCTGGGCCCTGGCCCACGAGTTCAAGAGCGGCGCGGAACGCTCGGTGCTCTACGAGATAACCCGCGAGGGCAAGTGCCTGCAGGTCTATGTCCTCTCCGAGCCCATCCCTCAGCTACGGTCGGTGCGCGCCGTGGATCACGTGGGTGAGCGGCAGCGGAAGATCGCCCTGTCGCAGCTCACCTGCAGCGCGGACCGGCGCTGGGTGCATCTCATCGGCAAATTTGATCTCTGGGAGATCGACATCCACACGGGCAAGGGCGCCCACGACAATCCGGCGCCGCTGCAGCCGATCCTCAAGCTCACCACCTTTGTGCGGGACATGAAGATGGAGCGGATCTTCTGGGATATCCAGAACCGGTTCTTGCTGGTGACGCCGGATCAGGGCAAGGAGTTCGTGATCTTCCATTACCATCCTGACCCAAAGGCGGACGAGCACTCCCTACAGATCGCCAAAATCGGCGTGTACTGCGGTGAGTTTCAGAGCCAGGAGGCCGGTCTGTACGTGTGGGAGAAGGGCAAGGCCAAGCCGCTGTTGTATCGGGAGAAGAAGCTGGATCGGACGCAGATGTTCTCCAGCGGCACGGGGCGGTATCTGGTCATCGGCGACTTCGGCGAAGAGATCCCGCTGATCATTTTTGACACCTACAACTGGAAGAGCGTCCACATCACCGAGGGCGACCACCCGGAGATGATTCCGGTGGGCCTGACGGCGAACGACGAGGTCTGGGGGCTCGATGGCGCCAAGCTCCTCAAGGTGCGCATCGAAAAGGGCATGGCGCCCAAAAAGAAGAACTGGGCCGCTATCTTCCTGTTCCTACTGCTGGGCGCCGCCGCCATCGGAGGCGCGCTGTACTACTTCCTGGTCTACAAGCAGGGCGGGTAGGGTCGGGCTCTTGGGGCCCTATCGGGCGAAGCGCGCGGATTTTTGTACAAAGAGAAAATCCGTGCGTAGCTTGACCGCCAGGGCCAGGGGGGTGATGAGAGTCATCACGTAGGCGAATTGCTGCCGTAGGGCGTAGAGCTGGCGGATCCGCTGGGTGGAGCTGGGGTTGGTGGCGATGAACTCCACAGCGACCAGCTTGCCCAACCGTGTGGTGGTGATCTTTCCCACTTGCCACTTGCGACTACGCAGAACATCGGCGTTCTGTTTTGCCAGCCCCCTTAGGGTCTGCTGGGTCCTGCGTCGCTTCGCCGCCAAGAGGAAGCGGGCGTTATGGGTCTGGTGCCGGAAGGTGACCAGTACGCCGGGAAAGGCGGAGCGCATCTGGCGTTTCCAGGTCGCGGGCAAGAAGATCTGAATGCCGGCGGTCTTGTCTCGGAACGAGGTGCGCCCTCCCCGGCGAGCCTGCGCCGAGTCAGCGCAGGCAAACACGGGTATCCCCAGAGCGAGGGTGATTGCGGTCAAGTGGGCGAAGGAGCGCATGAGCAAAGCGTGCCACAGCCCGGCCGGAGCCACAAGTTGTCCGCTATTTCCGGGCGCGTGCGAGCTGGATCTCTTCTAGCACCTCGGCGACGAGCTCTGAGGCGGCGGCGGCCCCAAGGGCAGCGTGTGCTTCTGGGGTGTTTAGCTCTCCCAGTCCCCAGGCCGCGTGGCCGCGGATGATGGGGTCGCGGTCGTCGAGGGCGGCGGCGAGGGGGGCGGCGCTGTCGGGGTGGCCGTGGTTGCCGAGCACCACGCAGATCGTGCGGAGCAGCGCGGTGCGCCCGATCCATCCCATGGCGCTGGGCGCGAGGGCGCGAGCGAGGGGGCGGCGGCCCAGGGTCAGCAGTCCGTGGAGGGTGTCCAGGTCGCGGGCGGTGTCGCCGGCTAGCTCCGGATGGGCTCGGGTCGCGGCGTCGGAGGCGGTCTCCGACCTGGGATCGTGAGGGCAGCATACCTGGCAGGTATCACATCCGTAGAGGCGGCCGCCTACCAGGGATCGGAGCTCAAGTGGAATGGTTTGGCGGCTGGCGGTGGTCCAGTAGGAGAGGCAACGGCGTGCGTTCAGCCCCTGTCCCTCGCGCAAGGCGGCGGTGGGGCACGCCCCGAGGCACGCGCGGCAATCTCCGCAGAGATCCTGGGTGAAGGGAGCGTCCGGTTCCAGCTCGAGATCGGTCACCAGGACGCCCAGGGTCACCCGCGAGCCAAAGCCGGGCACCAGGAGCTGGGTGTGGTGTCCGATGGCGCCCAACCCGGCGGTTACGGCCAGGGAACGTTCCAGTACCGGCCCGGTGTCCACGAACCGGCGGCATGCACTGTCGTTCACCGCGAGGATTTCGGCCAGGTCGTTCAGGATGCTTCCCACCACCTTGTGGTAGTCGCGTCCCCCGAAGAGTGCAGCCACGGTACCGGCGGCACCCTCGGTAGGGTCGGCGGTGCGGGGGTAGGGCACGGCGACCACGATGACGGACCGTGCGGTGTCCGCCAGGCGGCGCGTGTCCGAGCGCGTGTCGGCGTGGCGGGCCAGGTAGCCCATGTCCGCTGCCCAACCCCGGGCTAGCCAGTCGGCGAATCGGGAGTGGTCGGGCACGGGTCCGGCGCGGGTCACGCCCACTGCCGCGCAGCCGAGATCCCGCGCCCGGGCGACCAGGCGGCTCTTGATTGCTGCACCATTCACGGTCATATGGTATCGGATCACATTGAGGTTGACCATGCGCGACCATGTACCACCACCCGTTGACCAAGATCCCCGCGTTCAGGACTGGCGCTGGCAGATGGCGCATCGCGTCCGCACCCTTGTGGACATGGAGTCGCAACTGACCTTGTCCGATGGCGAACGGCGCGGCTTCGCCTCTAGCGACCTACCGGCGGTGGCGGTGACGCCTTACTACCTGTCGCTCATGGATCCGAGAGACGCGCGGTGTCCCATCCGCCAGCAGGCGCTCCCCCACCCCGATGATGGTCGACGGGGGGCCGGGGAGAGGACCGATCCCCTGGGCGAGCGGGGGCGTATGCCCGTGCCGGGGCTGATCCACCGCTACCCGGATCGGGTCGTGCTTCTGGTGGCCGCCGACTGTCCGGTGCTCTGCCGTCACTGCAACCGCCGACGCCGAAGTCCAGACGAGCTTTTGGGCGGGAGCACGGGGCTGGACGAGGCGCTCCGATACCTGCGAGGGGCACCCCAGGTGCGCGAGGTTATCCTCTCTGGTGGCGATCCCCTCACCCTGGACGACGCCACCCTGGAGCGGATCCTCGGCCGCCTGCGGGCCATCGAGCACATAGAGATCTTGCGGGTACATACCCGGGCACCGGTGACCTGTCCCATGCGGATCACCGACGATCTCACGCGGGTCCTGGACGCGGCCCGTCCGCTATACGTGCTCACGCAGTTCAACCACCCCCGGGAGGTGACCCCTGAGGCGGCGGCGGCCTGTGCACGGCTCGTGGACGCCGGCCTGCCCATGGCCAACCAGAGTGTGCTGTTGCGGGGTATCAACTCCGACATCGCCATTTTGACGGCTCTCTCCCGAGCCCTGCTCCGGACCCGGGTGCGGCCCTACTATCTGTTTCAGCTCGATCCGGTGGTGGGAAGCGAGCGGTTTCGTACTCCGGTGGCGGCGGGTCTGGAGCTTGTGGCTCGTCTACGGGGGCGTGTTTCCGGCCTGTCTATTCCCACCTTCGCGCTGGACGCCCCGGGGGGCTTTGGCAAGGTGGCCGTGGCGCCCCAGGGGATCGTATCCACCTCCCCGGGGGAGGTACGGGTCCAGACCTGGCAAGGCGAAATCGTCGCCTACCCGGACACAGGAGATGCGGATCTGAGCTGTTTGGAGTGGCCGAGGAAATAGTTCGATTACGCTGAAAACGCCGAAGGGCAGTGAGGTGCGAGTAAGCACTCATCACACTTGGGCTTGCGGGCGTTGCACACCTTGCGTCCGTGCCAGACGAGGCGGTGACTGAAGTCAATCCACTCGCTGTCGGGGAGTAGGACCATCAGCTCGCGCTCGATCTTCTCCGGGGTGGTCTCGGCGGTGATCCCCAGGCGACCCGTGAGCCGCTTGACGTGGGTGTCCACGACGATCCCCGAGGCGATGCCATGGGCGGTGCCCAATACCACATTGGCGGTTTTGCGCGCCACGCCGGGTAAGGTGATCAGCTCCGCCAGATCGCGGGGGAGCTGTCCGCCGTAGTGGTCGGTGAGACGTTGGGCCGTGCCGAGGAGGGAGCGGGCCTTGTTTCGGAAGAACCCCGTGGAGTGGACGAGTCGCTCTATTTCTTCGGGGTCGGCCTGCGCCAGGGCCGCGGGATCCGGATACTTCGCAAAGAGCTCCGGCGTCACCGTGTTCACCCGCTCGTCGGTGCATTGGGCCGAGAGGATGGTGGCCACCAGTAGCTCGAAGTCGTTGCGGTGAGTGAGAGCACACGTCACGGTCGGATACAGCGTCTTGAGGCCCTTGAGGATGGCGCCCAGACGTTTGAGCAGTGCAGCTCGACCGCGACCGCTCCCAATCATCGTGGGACGATCGACGGCCTTGTTGGAGGCAGTCTTTTTCTGGGGCGCAGCCTTTTTTTGGGGCGCAGTCTTTTTCTTGGGCGCAGCCTTTTTCTTGGATGCAGCCTTATTCGATTTCGAAGGTCGCGTGGGCATCGTTCACCTCTCGCGCCAGAGAGAGAAAGTCGTGCAGGATGCGGCCGGTGAGGCCCCAGATCACGCGATCCTGCCAATGGTATTCGTACAGTGGGTATTGCTTGCCGGCGAACTCCACGTCTTGGACTCTCTGTTCGTTCGCTGGGTTTAGCAAATAGGGCAAAGGTACCTCGAAGATGTCCGCGGTCTCCTGGGGATCGGGCGCATAGTCGGGAGGCTCTGCCACACCCCCCACCACGGGGGTCACCAGGTACCGGCTGATGGAGGCGTTGTCGTGCAGCAGGCCCAGGGGGGTCACCGACGCTGGGTGAATGTTCACCTCTTCGTGGGCTTCCCTGAGGGCCGTGGCCACTTCGTCTACGTCACTGGGCTCTCGGGCGCCGCCGGGGAAGGCGATCTGTCCGGAGTGGATGCGGCCGTCCTCGGTTCGCTGCATGAAGGTGACGTACAGAGCGTCGCCCCGGGGCACCAGGGGTACGAGCACCGACGCTGGCCGATATCCCTGGATGCGCGCAGTCCGTCGCTTCCGGGCGGAGATCCGAGACTGAAGCTGGTCCAGGAATGTCTCGAAGGGGGCAAGCAATGTTCCGCGAAAGGGGCCGTCAGAGGCGTCCGATGGGGTCGGAGAGATCACCGTGGGGGCTCGAAGTCCAGCAGACCGATCTCGTGCAGCCGCACCAGGAGGCCCATCGACTCGAACTCACTCATGCCGCTGATGTCGATGATGTCCTGCAGGGACATTGTGCCGTCGATTCGCGAAAAGAGGAACGCTGCCCTCGGGTCCAGATCCTGATTATCATGGCCGAGGTCCGTGGTCTTGGGGATGCAGATGGCGTCGAGGTCTCCGAGCTTTTCCAGGAGACTGGTCTCCAGGGCCTTGTGGTTGGCCTCGAGAAGGTCCGAGAGGTCCGTCTGTGTGGGATAGCGCTCCAGCAGCTGCTCCGCCAGTTGGATGCTTCGCTCGTTTTCACCGGCGTCGAAGAGCTGCCTGGCCAGCGCCAGTCCCCGGTCGGGATCTTCGAGCGCTTGCATCTCCTCACTCGGCTGGTCCTGGGGCTGCTCACCTGGCTGGTCACCGGACCGCTCGCTTAACGATCCCTCCGGGGAAAAGTCTTGCGGCTCGGCGATGACCCCGGAGCCCACCTGCACCGTGGATGGACGGGCTTGGGGGGGGAGATCGTCGGAAAAGGCCTCCTCCTGTAGATTCTGCGAGAACGACTCTGAGAGCGCAGAATCTTCTCCGACTGGCGGCGCGAAGTCCAGGGGCGGCGCCTCTCCGAGCGTATCCTGGTCGCCGGGCTCCGCGAAGAGTACGCGCGGGCCCAGTCCGGCGAGGGTCGTGTAGGGCGACGGTTTCATCGGATCTTTACGTGATCGGCGCCCAGAGGACTCGAGATCGGAGAGCGGAGTGGTGCCCAACTCGTCGAATGTCGTGGCTATCCGGGGGGCTTGGGGTGGGTCCAATGTGGGCTCACCGGCGGTCGGACCGTCCTGCTCCCCGGCCGAAAGGTGAGAGCCCGAAGGACCGCTGTCGGTCGTGCCGGCCACACTATCCAGGGACAGGTCTTCCATCTGATTCGACGACTCGCGATCGGGATCGGGCGGCGGCTCGTTATCCTCTACCACGATCTCCATGGCGAGGTAATCCTCCGCTGTGGGAGATCTTGTCGGCGTGTGATGAGGCGGCCTTTCTGTGTCTGGTGTCGTTTGGTCAGGGTGCCGCGGTGCAGGGGGGGCACTTTGGGGACTGGCCAGGGCAGGGGACCGCTTTTTGCCTTTGGCCAGAACATCCGACAGCCGAGGGCGCGAGGCTCCGGTGAGCTCCACCTCGGCGTAGGGAAGGTTTCCGGAGGACTTGGCAGCGGGCCGCGGATGCACAGGTGCTCCGTCCACGCTTGCGTTCCCATCCACGTCCACGTCCACGTTCGCATCCGCGTCCACGTTCGCATCCGCGTCCACGTTCGCATCCGCGTCCACGTTCACGTCCGCGTCCACGTCCACGTTCGCATCCGCGTCCACGTTCGCATCTACGTCCGCGTCCGCACCCGTGTTCGCGTCAGCGACGTCGACCTCTTCGGGCGCCTCGTCCTCCCCTTCCGTTTCTTCTTCAGGTACGGCATCGCACAGTCCGGCCGGTGGCTCCGGCCAGGCGTCGGGGATTTGGATGGGCTCGTGGTCCGCGTGAGGGGTACGCCCCAGATGAACCGCGATGCGGATGCGGTTCTTCTTGATGTAGGCGATGTAGCTTTGGGCGACGGTGTTGCCCTCGTCGAGCGTCTGGACGTCTTCCCAGTTGGTGAGGGCTGCGCTGACCTTGCCCGCGCGGAGTTGGCGTAAGCCCTCCCTGATCAGGCTCCTGATACGCTTCTGATCCGCTGGGTTGCCCATGGATTCTGACTATACCCTGTGACGTTATATGGTGACCGCGTTACCCGAGTCGGGTTTTGGACACCACACCCTTGAACATATTGTGCGTGCGGGTAAGGGCTTCAACGGAATCCATTACGGCCTGCACGTCCTTCATTTCGATGGCGGCATTGGCGCGCTTGAGCACGGCCCGAGCTTTGCGCATGGCGTCCTGTCCGAAGTCACTGCCGGCGATCACCTCCTCCACACGGGGGAACAGCTGCTCGATCTCCTCGATGAGTCGCTCAGCTTGCTGCCGCGCCTTCTCTACCTCCTCGTCCTCTCGCCGCCCCACCAGCAGGTCTCGGTTCTCGTCGATCATCTTCTCGATCTCGTCCTCGGTCAGCCCTGAGGTCGCGGTCACGGTGATGGACTGCTCCACCCCCGTCTCCTTGTCCTTGGCGGCCACGCTGACGATGCCGTCGGCGCTGATCTCGAAAGAGACGTCGATCTCTACCTCGCCTTTGGGGGCCTTTCGCAGCCCGGTCAGGATGAACTCGCCCAGAAGCTCGTTTTCTTTGGCTAGCTTCGATTCCCCCTGCATGACCAGGATCTTTACCGAGGTCTGATCGTCGCGGATGGTGGTAAATGAGTGCGTCCGCGAAACCGGTACCGTCGTGTTCTGCTCGATGAGCGTGTAGAAGTCGCCGCCGGCAACCATGATGCCCAGGGAGTGGGGAGTGACGTCCAGCAGGAGGATGTCACTCTCCTCCTCAATGAGCGCGGCGCCCTGAATGGCGGCGCCCAGTCCCACCACCTCGTCGGGGTGTACGCCCTTGCAGGGCTCGGAGCCGAAGTACTCGGCCACCATCTGTTGCACCTTGGGCATGCGCGTCATGCCGCCTACCAGGATCACGTCGTCCACGTCCGTAGTGGTCAGGTTCGCCTCTTCGAGTGTGCGGCGACAGATGAGCATCGTCCGCTCCACCAGATCGATGGTGAGCTCCTCGAGCTTGTCTCGGGTGAGGGTCCGCTGCAGGTGCAGCGCGTCGGCTTTGCCCGTGGAGATGATAAAGGGCAGGTTGATCTCCGTCTCGGTGACCACCGACAGCTCACACTTGGCCTTTTCGGCCACGTCCTTGAGACGCTGAAGGGCCATGCGGTCCTTCCGTAGATCGATCTTGTGCTCCTTGGCGAAGCCGAAGACCAGCCAGTCGATGATGCGTCGGTCGAAGTCCTCGCCGCCCAGGAACGTATCTCCCGCGGTGGAGATGACCTTGAAAACGCCGTCCCCGATGTCGAGCACCGAGATGTCGAAGGTTCCGCCGCCGAGGTCGTACACAGAGATGCGCCGCTCGATGTTCTTACCGAAGCCGTAGGCCAGGGCGGCCGCCGTGGGCTCGTTGATGATTCGGATCACGTCCAGCCCGGAGATGCGTCCGGCGTCCCTTGTGGCCTGTCGCTGCCCGTCGTTAAAGTAGGCCGGGACGGTGACCACTGCTTTGCTCACCACTTCGCCCAGATAGTCTTCGGCCACCACCTTCATCTCTTGGAGAATCTTGGCGCCGATCTCCGGGAGGGAGTACACCTTGTCCCGCAGCTTGATCCGCACGTCGTTGTGCGGACCCTCCGCCAACTCGTAGGGCATGGTCTCGGTGGCGGCGCGGAGCTCTGGAGAGTTCCACTTCCGTCCGATGAGCCGCTTGGTGGCGAAGACAGTGTTCTCAGCGTTGGTGATGGCTTGCCGTTTGGCGATGTGCCCCACCAGCTGTTTACCATTCTCCGCGATGGCCACGATGGAAGGGGTGGTTTTGTAGCCGCCCCGGTTCGGAATCACTACGGGTGTGGACCCCTCGACGATGGCCACGCAGGAGTTGGTGGTTCCAAGATCGATGCCGATGACTTTCTCCGACACAGCGCTCATCCTCCAGGAAGTAGGCGACTCTATCTATCGGCCTTCTTGACCTCTTTCATTAAGGTCTTGGCCAGGGAATGGTCAGAATCCAAATTCAGGGCATATTCCACTTCCCGCCGGGCGTTCTTAGGCATGGCGGCGGAAAGATATGCGTTACCCAGTGACAACCTAGCCTGAATACTGTTGGGTTCCAGATCTTTAGCCCTTGTAGCATATTCGACCGCGCGCTTCAAATCCTCACCTTTGCTCAAGGCGTCGGCCGCCCGGCAGAACAATTCCACGGTGGGGTTGCGCTCGGCGGCCATGCAGTAGAGCCTCGCGGCCTCATCCCATCGTCCCACGGACTCCTCAAAGGAGGCCCGCTTCGCATAGGCGGTGGCGGAGCCCTCTCGGGCCCGGCTGGTGGCGATTTGCTCCTTCTCCCGGTACTCCTCGTTCTTCGGGTCGAAGGTGGTGGCCAGCTTCAGGTTCGAGGCGGCCGCGGCGAAGTTTCCGGCCAACAGGGCCTTGATGCCTTCATCGTAGTGGCGTTTGGCTTTGGCCCGGCGTTGTACCATGGGGGACATGATCTGCTGGGTTTGCTTGCGGCGGCGCTTCTTGATGCGCGCCTTGCGCTCGGCTGACACCTCGGGCGCCTTGTCCGTACGCAGGGAGCCGGCCGCGGGGGTGGTCTTCCCCTTGCGTTTGCGCGCCGCGGCCTGGACCTCCTGGGTGGACATCCCCATGACGCCGCCGAGTCTGCGAAGTCGGTCTTTCTTGCTGAGCTGTCGGGGCCGCCTCCGGACGGAGATGGGCTCCACCTCCTCGCTCACCGGAGAGTCTGCCTCCGGCTCATCTGGAACAAGGGTGGCTTCGAAGGTGGCGCGCTCGTCGTCGTCAGACAGGTACTCCACCACGTTGGTGATGTGGCGGAAGATGGCTTCCAGCTTGGCCGTATAGCTACCAAGCTTCTTGCCGAAGAAGCGGTCCGGGTGGTACCGCATGGACACCTTGCGGTAGGCGCGCTGAACGTCCTTGGTGGTGCAGCCCACCTCCAGGTGGAGCAGCTCGTAGAACCCAACGTTTTCCAGGGCATAGTACTGGGTGTGGATCTCCTGCTGCTTCTTTTCGGAGATGTCGAGCCCTTCTTCGGGGACAAAGGGTACGGCTTCGGCCTCCGCCTCGGTGGGAGCGCCTTGCGTGTCGTCCTGAGCTTCGTCTTGGTCTTTTGGTTGATCTTTGGGTTCGCCTTTGGGCGGTGACTCCTTGGAGGCCCCTCCGTTCTGAGCGGGGCCGCCGGGGATCTGGATGAGCTTGGATTCGTAGAGTCTGGCGAGGGCCCCCAGGGTCGTATCCTCCCCCAGACCGGTCACCATGCAGATTTCGTCAATGGTGGCGTGTCCATCCACCCGGGAGAGCACGAAGCCCTCCTCCGGTGACAACGCCAGCCCGGCGAAGTCTATGGACTGGGGCGCCGGTACGGCGCTGCGAAAGCTGTGGTTTTGGATCCAGCTCACATTCAATTCCTCAACGTACACCCTGCGTACTTCCCCGGACCGCCGCCCGATCCGCACCGGAAGGTGCAGCGGAACAAGCGCTGCCGCACACACGATAACCGAACTAGGATATCAGGAAAAGTACATATATCAAGCGAAGTTAACAGCGAGAAAGACAATCCGTGGGGCATTGTCCGTGGCCCTTAGAGGATGTAGCGGCTCAGGTCCTCATTCTCCAGGATGTCCGTAAGTCGCTGCTCCACATATTCCTGGGTCACGAGGATTTTCTGGCGGGGCAGATCCGGGGCCTCGAAGGAGAGCTCCTCGAGAAGCTTCTCCATGACCGTGTGTAACCGCCGAGCGCCAATGTTTTCATGCGTTTGGTTCACCTGGGCGGCGATGCGGGCGATGGTGTCAATGGAGTCTTGCCGGTACTCGAGCTCGATATCCTCGGTCTCCATGAGCGCTGAGTACTGCTTGGTCAGGGCGTTGTCGGGCTCGGTGAGGATCCGTACGAACTCCTCGGCGCCGAGGGATCCCAGCTCCACGCGGATGGGAAAGCGGCCCTGGAGCTCGGGGATCAGATCCGACGGCTTGGAGACGTGGAAGGCTCCGGCGGCGATGAACAGGATGTGGTCCGTCTTGACCATGCCGTACTTGGTCGTCACCGTGGATCCCTCGATGATGGGCAGTAGATCCCGCTGCACACCCTCTCGGGACACGTCTGGACCCTGGGCCCGCTCCCGCCCGGCGATCTTGTCGATCTCGTCCAAAAAGACGATCCCAGACTGCTCCACCCGTCCGACGGCGTCACGGACCACCTTATCCATGTCGATGAGCTTCTGGCTCTCCTCGGCGGTGAGGAGGTCGAGCGCCTCGGGGATCTTCACCTTGCGCTGCTTGGTGCCGCCCTTCATCCCGGGGAGCATATTGCCCAGGTTGAAGCCCATCTCTTCCACCCCGGAGTTGGAGATGATCTCCACGAAGGGGTTGGAGCCTTCCTGGGTCTCGATCTCCACCTTGCGCTCGTCCATTTTGCCGGCGAGCAGCAGCTTGCGAAGCTTCTCCCGGGTGGCGTCTGGGCCCTCGACGGCGCTCTGGGGCTCGGCGGGCTCACCCGGGCGATCGGTGAAGGAGCGCGCCTGGGCCGTGGGCGCGGGCAGGAGCAGATCCAAAATACGCTCCTCGGCGTTCTCCCGGGCGCGGTCCTGAACATCCACCTCCTCGGTCTGCCGCACAAGGCTCACGGCGATTTCGGTGAGGTCGCGGATCATGGAGTCCACGTCGCGACCCATGTAGCCCACTTCGGTGTATTTGGAGGCTTCCACCTTGATGAAGGGCGCCTGGGACAGCCGCGCCAGGCGGCGGGCGATCTCTGTCTTGCCCACGCCGGTGGGTCCGATCATGATGATGTTCTTGGGCGCGATCTCGTCCCGTAGATCGTCGGCCACCTGCTGTCGCCGCCAGCGGTTTCGCAGGGCGATGGCCACGGCGCGCTTGGCGTCGTCCTGCCCGATGATGTATCGGTCCAACTGCTCTACAATGGCTCGGGGCGTGAGTTGCGTGGTGTCTTGGCTTGACAGATCGGTCATGGGTTGGGCTCTCCTGGCTTGAGTTGGCGTCGAATACGGACGCCGGACGCCGCCATCACTGGGGCGGAGGGATCTCCAGGGTGGTGATCTCGTCGTTGGTATAGATACAGATGGAGGCGGCGATGTGTAGGGCCTCCTCGGCGATGGTGCGGGCGTCGAGCTCCGTATGGGCCAAAAGGGCTCTGGCGGCGGCGGTGGCGTAGGATCCTCCCGAGCCGATGGCCACCACGTCCCCGTCTGGTTCCAGCACGTCGCCCGTGCCCGAGATGAGATAGAGGTTCTTGCCGTCGGAGACCAGCAGCAGCGCCTCGAGTCGTCGGAGCACCTTGTCCATGCGCCAGTCCTTGGCCAACTCCACGGCGGCCCGGGTGAGGTTCTGGCTGAACTCCTTGAGCTTGGCCTCCAGCTTCTCGAAAAGGGCGATGCCGTCGGCCGCCGATCCGGCGAATCCGGCGGCGATGCGACCGTCGGACAGGGAGCGCAACTTGCGGGCCGAACCCTTGACAATGGTGTCGCCGATGGAGACCTGCCCATCGGCCGCCAGGACGATCCGTCCCTTTCGACGGACGCCCACCACGGTGGTGGAGCGGATGGTGGGAAATCGTTGGCTCTGCATAGGTGGTTTCCTTACCTGGAATGGATCGTTTTGGACAGAAGATCCAATAATTTTTGGTGTGCGTGTCAGCGGTCTTTTTTTCGTGGTCGGGTTCGAGCCCGAGCCCGAGGATGCGCGTCGTCGTAGACCTGAAGCAGTCGACTCACACTCACATGGGTGTAGCGCTGGGTGGTCGACAGGCTCGCGTGGCCGAGTAGCTCCTGGATGGCGCGGAGGTCCGCGCCGCTGTCGAGCATGTGCGTGGCACAGCTATGTCGCAAGGCGTGGGGGCCGGCGTCTGGTCCGATGCCCGCCGCCGATCGGTGGCGGGCCACCACCCGGGCCACGCTGCGCCCTGAGAGGCGCCCGCCGCGGAAGTTCAAGAACAGCGCTCTGGTGGCGTCGGACTCGGCCTCATTTCCGTGGCTTTGGTTTTGGCCACGTCCCTTTTTCAGCAGCGTGGGCCGCAGGGCGAGGTAGGCACAAAGAGCACGAGCGCCTGCAGCGCCCAGGGGCGCGAACCGTTGTTTGCCGCGTTTGCCGTGTCGTACGTGGATTGTCATGCGGTCTTTGTCGTTTTCGATATCCTGTAGGTCCAAGGCCACGGCTTCGCTTCGTCGGAGTCCCGCTCCGTAGAGCACCTCCAGCAGGGCCCGATCCCGTGCACCCAGGGCGGTGTCGGGCCGGGGGGCCTCCACCAGCTGCTCCATGGCGCCGGCCTCGGGGGCCACGGGCAAAGGCTTGGGTCGCCGGGGCATGGTGACCAGGCGCGCTGGGTTTTGGTCCAACACCTCCCAGCGCACCAGATAGCGACACAGGCTCCTGATGGCCGACAGCCTACGACCGACGCTGCTGGGGCTCACGCGTCCGGATAGTGATGCAAGGTAAGAACGGATCACCAGGGTGTCAAGATGCTCAGGGGTCACCGGGGGCGAAGCCAAATCCGTCCAATGTTGTAGGAATTCCTCAATGTCATGGCGGTAGGCGCGGAGCGTGTGCGGCGAGCACCGCTTCTCACCGGCGAGGTCTTCGAGGAAGCGTTCTACCCACTGGCGCATGGGACGATCCTAGCACTTCGAGCGAGGGTGTCGATTTTTCGCAGGGGGGCCTGGTTCAACCGCGGGGTCAGTCCCGGGGCTCGTGGACCTCGGCGGCTGCCTGGAGCACCAGGTTACGACCGCGGCTCTTGGCCAGGTACATGGCCTTGTCGGCCAGGCGGATCAAGGCGTTCTGGCGACGGAGCACCGTGCCCTGGGGCGCTACGTGCTCGTTCAAGGAGGCCACGCCCATGCTACAGGTTAAGGGGTTGGTCAGGGGCTCGAACTGAGCGCCCTCGATGGGGGCGCGCTCGCTTGCGGGTACCACCCGGAAGACGGTCTGCTCCACGAGCTCCCTCAGGCGCTCGGCGACGACCATGGCCTTCTCCGCGTCGTACCCGGGTAGGATGATGACAAACTCGTCGCCGCCATACCTCGCGGGGATGGATCCCGGAGGGTTCCAGGACTGGATCAGGTAGCCGACCTCCTTGAGGGTGCGGCTCCCCACCAGGTGGCCGTAGCGGTCATTGACGGCCTTGAAGTGGTCCAAATCGACAAAGATCAGTGACAGGTCCAGGGCGTCCCGCTCGGATCGGGGGAGCTCTTCGGTGAGGCGGTGGTGCAGGTATCGATCGTTGTACAGTCGGGTGAGGTCATCCCGGCGGGCGGCCTCCCGGGCGCGGATGGCGTCCAGGGCGTTCTGGATGGAGGATGAAATGTAGCCGGCGAAGGTCTCGAGCAGCAGCAGATCCCCAGCGGAGTAATGGCCGTGATCGCGCCGGTTGAGCAGCTCGAGCACCCCGAAGATGGAGTCGCCCACGGTCACCGGCACGGCGATGACGGAGCTGGTTTTTTCGTCGGTGTACCGGTCCACTGCGTCGTAGAAGCTCTCGTCCTGGGACACATTCTGGCTGATGTAGGGTTGGGTCGTGGAGTAGACCCGCCCGGCGATGCTGTCGTTCAAGGGGATCTGCCGGCCCAGGAGTCGCTGGGCGTTTGGACCGAAGCAGGCGATGAAGGTCAGGGTGTTGATGGCGTCGGAGCGCCCCTTGGCGCGGGGGTCGTCCAACAGCAGCGAGCCGCTCTCAGAGGGAACGAACTCGTTGGCTTTTTCCAGAATTTCCGAGAGGAACTGGTCTAGACGCAGCTCAAACTGGCCGATGCCCCAGTCTTTGCGTTGTCTGACAAGGAATCGGGAGATCTCGGACGGGTCCAGGGTGAGGGTCCGTACGCCCATGATGATTCGTGGTGTTCCTGTCGCGGTTCGAGGCCGCTCGCCTCAGCTCAACTTGCTTCAGCTCAACTTGCTGCAGCTCTGGGGGCGCGGCTTCGGGGTGGGGACACCGGCGACTATTTGCCGTCCAGCTTGGTGTGGATGTAGGACCTGAGCTGGCGTTCCACCTTGGCACCGTCCTCGATGGCGTCGGCCTCGAAGGTCTTGAGCTCCTCGGTCACCTGGGCCAAGAGGTCGTCCCGCACCGCGGCGTGCTCCACCACCGAGTCCCCGGTGATGCCGTGCACGGCGTCATCGGGCTGGCGGCGGACGTAGTTCTCCAGGTCGCGGTAGCCTTCCCCGAGGAACTCCTTGATGAGCTCGGCGTCGTTGGCCAGCTTGAACATCTGCTTCATGAATTTCGGATCCAGCTCGGCGGTGTGCTCGGCGCCCAGGTCCGCGGTGATGCGCAGCACGATGGCGTCGTCGAGCAGGCCCACGGGCTTGAGGTAGTCCGGGATCAGGTCGAACTGCCGGATGATATACATGAGCCCGCCGGCGATGAGCCGCCGGAGTGGCGCCGGGGATGCCTCGTCCTTCGCGATGTCAATATACAGCGCCACATCGCGCTCGAAGGTGTCGATCCACTCCTGGAACTTCGGGGCGAAAGGGGCCTCGTCGAACCGCATCTCCATGTCCTGGCCCTCCTGGGCTCGGACCTGCTCCATTTTTTCTTTGAGGACGGCCTCGGTGTCTTCGTTGCCCTGGTCTGCCATGATGCTCCTCCAGCCACGGGGTTCGGGACGCGGGGTTCACGTCCACCGACGGATGGTAGGGTGGCACTGCTAGGTGAGTCAAGCCAGAAAGATAGCCAGAGAGACCAGCCGGAAAGACCAGCCACAAAGACCAGTCGCAAAGACCAGCCGCGGGGTCAGTCAGGACGGTGCCAGGGTCGCGAGGATCTCGGCGGCGTCGAATCGGGGCTCGGCGTGGGCGAACTTCAGGCCTACGCCGGTGGGCAGCTTGCGAACCACCCGGGCCGGGATGGCCAGTTGGTGTTCCTGTGGCATGGACACCCGAAGCTCGACGTCGTCCCCGGGTTGCAGCAGCGACAGGAGCGGGTCCGACTCGTCGGTGGGACGCACAAAGGCCCCCAGGGAGCTCACGTCCGCGGTGAAGCCGGTGCTGTCCAACCCACCGAAGCGGATGTCGGTCTCCAGGGTCACCGAGGCGCGGTTGAACTGCCTTCGTTCCCTGCCAGACTGATCCCGATCTTGTCCAGGTTCGCTGGTCATCATCTCGCTCGCTCCCGAGGGTGTAGGCTCCGAGCCGGTTTGGCTCCGAGCCGGTTTGGCTCCGAGCTGGTTTGGTTCCCAATTCCGGCGCAGTTTACCGACCCCCGGGATCACCATCAAGAATCATCTCAAACGTTCGATCCGATACAGATTATCAGCGAGAGCAAGCGCGACGGCTGGTCCTGTGGTTCATGACGAGCGCCACCAGCGCCGCCCAGCCCAGCCCCAGCGCCGTCCCGATGAGCACCCCCACTTCGTGTCCGCCGAAAAGCTCGGTCTTCCCGAAGGGCCGCAGCAACGGAGCCAGGGTCTGAAAATAGACGACCACGACCACCACGCTCCACACCGTGGCCACACCCGCGTACACCGACGTCAGCACCGGCGCCCGTCCGTGCGATCTGGCCGCCGCCACCCCGGCCACCAGGTGCAGTCCTCCCACCACCAGTCCCGTGAGGTGGACCCAGAACGCATAGCCGCGCAACCGCTCCGCCCCCGCGCCCAACACCATGACCGCCTCGAAGTCCACCGCCGCCCGCAGCCCCGTCACCGACTGCATCAGTCCTACAAAGGCCACCACCACCATCAACAACCCCAACACCCGCGGAACCGCTGAGGGGCTCGGCTCCAGCTCTACGGCGTCACCGACCCGAACGGAACCCCCGTCGGTTTTCGCAAGGAGACCACGCATGGCCAGATACCACCACCGAACCGGAAGAATGTCACGGGCCGTGTGAGAGCGCGGATAGTCGCGTCGCATTCGGATCTTCTATTTGGACGTGGACATCCACTTTCGGCTAGCTTGTCGGAGCCTCGGCCGAAGAGCCAGGCGGGGAAATAAATCAGGGAGGGAGCGATTCCAATGAAGAAGGCTGCATGGAAGTTGTTTTCGTAGAGGCTGTGAAAACTGTGGTCAACCGTTCCTGGCGGTTGTCCACCGGACTGACAGTTTTCATCAGCCTTCCCCCGGCTCGTGAGTTGTGTCCCTATATGGGACGTAACTCGCCTGTTGATAGCTCAACCCCTGAG
>JAOZUO010000168.1 GCA_029938605.1 Deltaproteobacteria bacterium
GTCAGCCGGGTGATACAGCCAGGTAGGTGGTACAGTCAGGTGGTAAGGGAGAGAACGGAAAGGCGAGAGGAAGGGTACGGCTAGTTCAGGAGCGCAGCCGACCGCAGGGCGGCGTCGGCCTGGAGGACGCCCTTGCCGTAGTCACCGCCGCCCCAGGTGGCCGAGTAGTAGGGCGGATTCGAGTAGGGAAAGGCCACCGTCGCGTCATTCGCCGGCAGGGGGGTGCCCGCGGCGGCGTTGCGCATGAGGTTCTCCATGCCCACCTGGTCCACACCCGGGAACTGCTCGAGCACGAGGGCGGCCATGCCGGTCACGTGGGGAGCGGCCATGCTCGTGCCACTCAGGTAGTAGTAGTTAAGGTCCGACGCGAAAGCGCTCTGGTACGGTCCCACAATCCACGCACCGGGAGCCGACACGTCGAGGTCCTGGTACTTCTGGTCGAGATCCTTGTTGGGGCGGGAGCTGAAGTCCTCGAGGTAGAGCTGGCGATTGTTGCCGAGCACGTCGTTCTTGTTGAGCTTCTCGGGAACGTTGCCCGTCCAGCCGTAGGCGAACATGGAGGCCCAGCCCACCGCGCCGGCCGAGATGACCTGCTCCAGGCCGCCCGGATACCCCATGCCCTCGGTGCCCGAGTTCCCGGCGGAGACCACCACGATGACGCCCTTGCTGATGGCGTAGTCGATGGCCGCCTCGATCTCGGCGGAACGCTCGGGGCCGCCCAAGCTCATGTTGATGACCACCGGACCGTCGAGGGTGTCCGACAGGTCGGCCACATAGTAGAGCCCCGCGGCGATCATGGCGTCCGTACCGCCGTTGAGCCGCAGCGTACCGTAGGGGGAGTCCACTTCCCAGGCGTCCAGGACCAGCACCGGGATGATGGTGGCCTGGGGGGCAATGCCGTTGACCCAGACTTGGTCGTTGAGGTTGAAGCCCACCACCGTGCTGGCCACGTGGGTGCCGTGGCTGCTGGCAAGGCGCGTCACAAAGCCACGATCGTCTTGCAGGGGACCAAACCCCACATCGTTGGCGTCGTCGTCCCAGTACACGTCGTGGGTAAAGCCCTTGCCAAGGTGCCAGGCCACGTTGGCCTGGGAAAAGAACCACGGAGCGGCCGGATGCATACCAGTGTCCAGCACCGCAACGTACACACCGGCGCCGGTGGCCGTGACGTTCTCGGTGTTCACCAAGTCGGCACCGAAGGGAATCACTCCGGGCATGCTCATGCCGGCGGCGTTGGGGTCAACGGTCAGCTCCTCCGCTAAGGCCGCGTCGCGCAGGTCGGGCGTGAAGAGCGCGTCCAGGTTCTGGGCCAACGCGTTCGAGCTGAAAAAGCTCAAGACACCTAGGCCGATCAGGCCAAAAAGGGTTTTACGCATGCGCATCATTGTCTGACTCCTGTGGTGGTTTTCGAGGAGAGGGGGTTGAGCCCTCTCCCGCAATTTGGTGTCCACAAAATTCTTGATTTGTCAGTAAGTCGCGGCAAAACTCTCAAAAATCAGGAGTCGCGTCAAGTAAAACAAACGCCAACCAAATGTATGGGAAATAACATTTATTGAATACCTCGTGATGCAATATTCAGCGATTTCATCTAATATGTCATAACACTACAAAATAAACAGCATGACGCCATCGGACATTGTATGTCTTGTTTCTCAGGTAGGTTATTCAACTACATTTACGCACGTTTGGCGACTTTGGAGCCAATGTGGTCGATTTTCTCGATTTTGTGGTTTTCTATCGAATTATCAGCGAGCCGACGCCGAAATTTCGGGACCGCTTGACCGCCCGGCCCCTCCGAGCTGATACTTAGTTGCCACCCTAGAAGTGGGTTCGAGAGGAGGTAGGCGATAATTATGCGACTCACAATCACTTGGCCGGCCACCCCGCTGACTCTTCTGGCCGCCACCCTGGTCATTGGAGGCTGCGCCACGGGGACTGGTTCCCAGCAGTGTCCAGACGGTGAAGATCGGGGCGGCGACGGGGACTGTCACCCGGTGTGCGGCCCCGGCGACACCTGCGGTGACTGCCAGGAGTGCGACGAAGGGCTGTGCTACGATTTGGCGAGCTGTAGCAGTCTGTGTGGAAATGGCCAGGTGGACACGGCGGACGGCGAAGAGTGTGACGACTCAAACACGGTCACCGAGCACTGCACCTACGGCGAAAATTCCTGCATCGTCTGTGATGCGGATTGCCTGGAGGCAGCCGGCGTCACGCACCTGTGCGGAGACTCCACCACGGACGCCACCGCCGGCGAGGAGTGCGACGATGGAAACCTCGTCACAGAGCGCTGTCCCTATGGACAGAACGGTTGCACCGTCTGTGACGACACCTGTCACGAGGTCATCGGCGAGGCCAGCAGCTGTGGAAACGGTGTGGTGGACACGGACGACGCCGAGGTGTGTGACGACGGCAATGGAATTGGAGGCGACGGCTGCAGTGATCAGTGCGCGATCGAAGGTGGCTGGAGTTGCGACACCGTCGCGGCGCCGTCGGTCTGCATCCCGATCCCGGACCCACCGGTGATCGACGGCGAGGTCTCCGCCGGACACGACAGCCCCACCTGGACCTGGACCATGCCCGCGAACACCGACCATTTCCAGAGTCGCATCGACGCGGCCGCCTACGTCGACACCAACTCCCAGGAGCAGACGGCGACCGGGCTCGCTCCCGGAGCGCACACCATCGAAGTGACGGCCTGCAACAGCCAGGGGGTCTGCTCCACCGCAGCCAGCTTCACCACCACCATCGAGTACTTCGGGCAGCAGTATCCGCCAGCCTGGCAGGGCGTACAGAGGCCCAACCTGACGACCTCCGCCATCGGCAACGTCGTACCGATCTCTTGTCACAACTGCTACAACGGGCCGGAAAACCAGGTCTACACCACCGCCGGCGCCAACGCGAAGATCGACAACGCCCTCGGGCGCGAGGCGGATCTCATCGAGCTGGACATCGCCGACGCGGGCGGCACCCTGTGCGTGAACCACGGGGACCTGGCCAGCTGTGCCAGTAATCCGACCTTGCAGGACCTGCTGGACAACCCGGTTCTCGCGGCCGCCGACGCGCTGCTGTTCGTGGAGATCAAGGAAGGAAACCAGGCCGCCGACGCCTTCGCCCTGAGCCTGCTCGGCCTGCTCGACGCGAACCGGGCCTACGTCAAGAATGGGAGGCCCATCTACTTGCGAGCCTTCAGCGGCAGTCTGTTCTACCTGCAAGCCATCCAGAATCGATTGGCGGACTTCCCCATGATCGCGAGCTACGTCCGCTTCTCCGTGCTGTATGGACGCGATGCGACGGCGGCTGTGTCAACCTTCGGGGCCAACATCATGGCCGACGTGGCGGGCAACGGCTTCGACATGGTGGAGCTCGACTACAGAAACCGAAACCTCGCGGGCCTGACCAAGCTGGCCCAGGCAAACGACTTGGCCGTGGGGCTCTACACCATCCCCGGAGACTTCGGAGAGGTGTTCCTGGCCACCCATCGAGAGAATGTGGACCAACTGACCGCGGAGTATCGCGTGGACCAGGCCCGGGCCGTGGTCGAGGAGACAAACACCTTTGCCTATATCGATGCGTCAGGCTGCCAATCGGCCGCCGACACCACCGTAACGGTGTACCGGAACACCACGGGGACGCCGAGCAGCTCGACGCAGCCCGTGGACCGGGCGCCTACCGGGACCCTGTACGGCACCCCCGCCCTGCACTACGACGGACAGGGGGAGGACCGCTACGGCTGCTCCCTGGATACCCGATCGAACCAGTCGTTGCTCAGCCGCGCGCTCCCCCTGGGCACGCCGTCGGTGTCCGGGGCCATGGGCTATCTGGTCAGCGCGGTGGTGAACTTCGACCTGCTGAGCGGGTTCTCCGGTACCCAGGCCATCGTCAACTCCAGCCAGACCGGCGGCTTCGCACTCGAGGTGAACGGGAACGGAACCACCGTCAACATCCGCTTCGGGGTGTATGTGAACGGCGCCTACCGATTTCACACCTACGATGTAGCCGCGACCGGACTGGGAGGCACCCTGGCGAGCCTCAACGGCACCGATGGGTACCTGGTCACGGGCGCCTACGACGGCGACGGCGGCGTGTATCTCTTCATCGACAATGTACACAACGGCTCTGGCGGCTCCTATTCGGGTGGGGTCACCAACTCCAACCAGCCCGCCCTGGTCGGCGGCGACCCCCAGCCGGCCGACGCCCTGACCGCCCGCTTCTTCTTCGACGGCTTCATCCAACGGGCCGCGGTGCTGTACTGGGGTAGTCACGACTTCACCGGCTCCCTTGAAAACGATTGACGCCAGTCTCCCAGGAGGTCCCCATGTCCCCCCTGTCTCGATGGTATATCCTGCTTCTGCTGTGTCTCTGGCCGGCGTGTGCGACCAGCTCTCGCACCTCCCAAGACGCCTCGTCGACGGTGGACGCCGGCGATGCCCAGATCTCGCCCGACGGAGGGACGCCTGACGGAGGGACGGGTGACGCAGGGCCCGACGACGCCCAGGCGAGTGACAGCGGTCTCCCCACGGGAGTTCAGCCCATGCCGATCCCGGCCTTTCCCACCGGAGAGCAGACCGTGTATACGCCCTTTATGGGCGTCCGGGTGGTACACCGCACCACGGATCAACCCCGGCCCCTGAGCTACCTGATCGTACTCATCGACCCCGACGAGCCGGGCATCGACTTCCGGCTAACGCCATCCAACGGCGCTGATCCCCGGGAGACCACCCGCCAGACCACCACCGACTTCGTGGAGCAGACCGGGGCGCAGCTCGGCATCAACGTGCACTTTTTCTCTCCCTATCCCACGGTGGACGCCTACGCCGAGATAAACGGCCTCGGGGTGAGCCAGGGAGACGCCTACTCCGCCTTTGACTCCACCTACGACGTGGGGATCGCCTTCGATTCGGACAACACCCCCGTATTGGTGCACCCGGCGGATCCGGCCAACCCGGGGGTGGACATGGACCCGCCCGTGGTGGCCGATGAGGCGGTGGGGGCACGGGAACAGATCGTCACCGCCGGCGTCAACACCGCCGTCTGGCCCGCTCTGCACCCCCGCACCGTGCTGGGCATAGCGACCAACGGCGAGATCGTGATCGGGGTGGTGGACGGGCGCCAGGACGGACGCAGCGAAGGCATGGGAACCGACGAGGTGGCGGACATCCTCATCGCGGACTTCGGGGTGGCCGACGCCATCAACCTGGACGGAGGCGGCTCGAGCACCCTGGCCATCGCCGACCTGGATCCCCGCCTCCTGAACGTCGCCGTCGGCGCGGGAGCCCCATTGACCGAGCGGCAGGTGGGGAGCAACCTGGCCGTCTTTGCCCAACGCCCACCGGCGCCGATGTTGCCTCCGGACCTGGTGGCCCACGACCCCTTCGATCACCCACACCGTCCCTGGGGAATCGACTCCGACAACACACCCCTGGGCGGCGGCCTGTGCAACCTGGGCGGGGGCACGGGCTGGGCGAGCTCTTGGTTGGACGACTTCGCTGGCACCCGTCTGTTTGGCGTCGCGGCCTACCCCGCCGACACCACCGGCGGCCGGCCGGTGGCCCTGGGCTACGTGGATGGCGCGGGGCACATCCTGGAGACGACGGGCTCCCAGGCCCGGGCGTGCTACGGCACTGGCTGCGCGGCCACCAGGCCCATCGACACCAACCGCGTGGGGCTAGGTTGGCTCACCACGGCCCGGGAAATCGGCGCCGACGGGGCCGAGGTGTGGGTGAGCTTCCTGGCCCAATCCGAGACCGGCGACGCCGGGGACCGATGGGCCTACGTGACGCTCGGGGACGCACTCCGTCTGGGGCGCATCGCGAATGGAGGCGGCTTCTGGGGACTCCAGGACGCCCGCTCCGCCGGCCTGACCATGTCCACCTTGCCAGCCTCCACGGCGGTCTTCTTCGTCGCTCGGATCCGCTTTGCAACGGGGGACGATCAAGTAGACGCCTGGCTGAATCCTCCCCTGGATGGAGTCGGAGCGACCCCGACCCTCTCGGTGGATCTTCCCAGCTTCACGTTCCGCTCGGTGGGCATGGAGGGGCGCTACTCCACGGATTTCGACGAAATCAGAATCGGCCGATCCTACTCCGCGGTGGCCCCCTACCAGTAAAATAGCACCTCGATGGGTCGTGGGGGCCGAAGTATACAAAATGTATACTTTTCTTGACATACCTGCCCCTACATGTGACACTTAGATCATCGAAAAAACCAAAGGGAGCCATCTCATGCGAACGGAAAAAATCCATCCGCGTTTCGTATTGCTGACCTCAATTGTGCTTCTCCTCATTGGGCTTCCCGAGGAGACACGGGCCAATCCTCCCGCCTGGGATTTCCAGGGGACCGTGGCTGATGGGCTACAGTTCGACGTGGTACGAGGCCCGTCGGATATCCTTCACCTGGTGTCGAGTCGCTACTACCAGTATGACGACCAGGGAGCGCAGCTCCTGGTGGAAGATCAGGGGGATGGCCGTCAAAACCCGCTGGACTTCGCGCCGGCCATCGCCGTGGGTGACGACGGGACCGTGCATCTGGTAACCCGGCACGGCGGGGAGCTCAACACCGGACACGACATCCGCTATCGTCGGCGCACCGCCGCGGGGGTCTGGGACGTCAGCTACATCTTCGGATCCCAGGTGCCCCGTAACTACGTGGTGGGAGTGGCCTGGTCCGATGGCCACGTCTATCTGGCCCATTCGGACACTTCGGCGGATTTCTGGGGGGTGATCCACCTGTTCGAGGAGTTGGGGGGCTCCGCCTCGGCGCTGGGAGATCTCCAGGGGATCTGGCGGGCGGATGCCGACATCCGCATGCGCGGCGCCGGTGGCCAGGTCCATTTGGCGTCCGGGATGCCGGATCCCGGGCTCGGCGGCAGAGTGTACTATCTTTGGGGCAACGCCGGCGCCAACCTTCTTAGCGAGCTTACGGCCAACCAGGTGCAGCACAACGCCGGAGCTGAGCGCAAGGGCGGACCGGAGCTCTATCTAGATGGGAACGACGCAGTTCATTTCACCTACGGTGCCGAGTTCGCGGCGTACTACAACCAGTACTTGGCCACGGGACCCAAAGTCCTGTCCAGTGATGCAGTGGTGATGACCGGCCTGGGGCTCTGGCAAATGAAGTACGGAGTCTCCACCATGGCCTCGGCGGACTCGGGCGACATTGTGGTGGTAGTGGCCCTGCGCTCCAACAGCAGCGATCCGGATAGCTGCGGCGAGGACTCCAGCTTACTCTGGAGCTACTCCATGGACGGGGGGCAGAGCTTCAGCGCGCCGGTGGACATGGGACACACGTCCAACGGTGGCTGCGGGAGGCTGCGCCCCCGACTGACGGCAATAGGGCAGAAGTTCTTTCTCTTTTATAAGGACAACAACCTCTCCGGAATCAGCCTGGCGACCCTGGAGTTCGAATCCACGGACTTCAGTGATTTCTCGCCTACCGGGGAGGTCGCCGATGACACCCCGGATTGCAGTGTCCAGGTCCGCAATGAGTTCACCGGGCTGGACATCTCCTCGGCGGAGTGTGAGTACAGCACCAACGGTGGCGCCGACTGGACCTCATGGCCCGCGACCTGCACCGGCGCCGACGGGACCAACGCCCCCGAGACGATCAGCAGCGCCGGCGTGCCCTTTCTCCAGGAGAGCTCCACCCAGAATCAGATACGCTTCCGAATCACCAGCGAGGGGGGACAGGTGGCCGTGAGCGAGACGTATACGGTATCCATCGTGGCGCCGATCGTGACCCCGGATGCAGGGACCGCGGAAGGAGACGCCACGGTTGCGGATGACGGCGGGAGCTCGGATGCCGGCCAGGAATCAGACGGCGGCGAGGATCCCAATGGGCCGGGCGTGTCTGGAGGGTGCTCCTGCCACCACCTGGGCGCTGACAACCACGCGCCTCCGCCGTCGCTCCCGCTCCTTCTCCTGGTGCTGGTGGGGTTGGGGCTTATCCGGCGCCGCATCAGACCGTAGCGACCACAGGCAGTAGCTACTTCAGCCCGTATCGTTCTCGGACGAGACCAGACACCTCCCGCAGAGTATCGTAACAGGCCTCCACGGTCTTACCACCGTCGGGGTTCATGAGGGCGCAGGTGGCTGGAAGCAACAGGCTCTGGTCCACAATGCGATCCCGAGACACGCCGCACCGCTCCACCTGATCGAATAGCTGCTCCAGGTGGTCCACCAGGCCCTGGGTGGAGGCGCCGTGAAAATCGTCGTAGTTGGCCGGGACAATGCCCCAACCCATGACGCCGCCCTGGTCGAAGAAACGAAGCACGGACTCGCCGTAGGCCACGAGCTCGTTTCCCCGGCCGAAGGCGTTGAAGGAGAGGATCTGCATGGGCATGTCGAGCAGGAAATCCCAGGAGGGATTGCCACAAAGATGGATCCCCCGGGCCCCCTCCACCTGGGAGAAGAAGTCCCGTAGGTCCTGGCGGCCGGCGGTGTCGGTGTACCCCGACAGGGAGGAGAAGATGAACTCGAGCCCCGGCTCATCTACGAACATGAAGGCGCGCGGATGGACCGCCACCAGCTCCTGGCGCATGACCTCCACCTTGCGGGCCAAAAAATCGAAGTACAGAGGCCGAATCTCGTCATCGTAAAGGATGGCCCGACCGGACTCATCCTCGACGTTGAAGCCAAAGGACACGGGGCCCTCCACCTGACCACGGATGGCCACATAGCCCGACAAGTCCCGGCGAAGGAACTCATGGTACACCGCCGAGTATTCCGGGGAGAGTCGATACAGGTCAGGATCTTCCATGCGCTCGCTGAAGACGCCGAGCTCCTCGTCGAACCGCGCCCGGGAAAAGCGCAAGGTCCGCTCCTTGTGGTCCACCACCATGCCCGGAAACCCCTCCGAGGCCTGCACGTACATATCTTCGTAATAGCTGATGTTCGGAAGCTGCGGCCAAAATGGAATATCCAGGGAGAACGCCAGGTCCAGCGCATACGCCGCGTCCCTGTGCGGCAAGATCCCCATGGCTGTGGTCCGGCACTGTCCTGGGATCGGGTTCGTCTGGCTCGGGTCTGTCTGGCTCGGGTCTGTCATCTCGGTGCTCCTTACGGGGTCTGAGCATACCACCGAAGAAGAAGAGAAAACCGCGGGGCTAACCTCCGGAGGCTACTTTCCGCGATTCTTCAAAGCGACCAGGGCCAGTCCAACCAGGCCGGCGGGGATCAGCACGTCCTGAACAGAGGCGGCGGTAGAGCAGCTGGCGCAGCCCTTGCCGCGGGTGGGTCGAGGCGGGACGCCTGGGGGAGGCGGAAGGTCTGGGCGAGGCGGGACGCCTCCGAGCGTTGGAGTCACCCGAGGCTCGGAGCGGACCGCGAGACTCACCTTCAAGGGCTGAATCTCGCCGCCCAAGGCTTGCTGGTAGAAGTCGGTGAGGGCCCGGGCCAGGCGAACCTCTACCTGGACTCGTTTGTCGGAGCGCTCGAGCCAGGCACAGCTCGATTCGAGGGCGAACACGGGCTTGATGACCGGGGCGAGGCGGCGGCCCTCACCCGGCTGCCGCAGCTTCGCGGCTACCTGACGGTCATTGGTCGTCACTGTGACCTGGCCGGTCTTGCCATCACAGAAAGTGAACAGCACATTGAGTGTCACGGCTTCGGAGGCACCGACCTTGCATGGCCGCTTCGTCGGGCGAAGGTTCGGGGCGGGGCCGCCTCCCGGAAGGGACGGAGTGTCCCGGGGGGACGGGCGCTTTCTCGGGTCGGGTCGCGGCGGGACCCCAGGCGGCGGGATTTTGGGCCCTGAGCGGGACCGCGCCCGGGACCGCGCCCGGGCCTCCCTGCCCGGCAGCAGTCCCGCGCCAACCACGGCGACACCGGCCACCAGACCCTTCAAAAAGAACCGCCGACCAGACTTCGGCTCACCTTCAACCTCGGCCATGACCCCGGCCTCGACCTCGGCCATGGTTGGGTACTTGTGATCCGCGTCATACCGCTCGATGGGCTTGATCTTCTTCATCGCTGTCTCCGGTCCACTGACATGGATACGCTAATGACACGACAAAGCTTACACTTCTTCAGCCTTATCGATGATCTCCTGCGCCCAGGCCTTGGCATCCTCCACCGTTTTGTGGACTGTGACAGGGACAGGCATCTTCGTGAGCCAGGTCAGGGCGGTCAAAAGCCCTCGAGAAACCGTTGATGTAGTGACCAGTGCGTTGCCCAAACAAGCCGCGCGAATTCGCTTGTCGTGCTCCTCAATGGCCCCCGCAAGAGCCTGACGAATATTCGCATTGGTTCTCATACTGTCTGAAACCACGATACTCACATATTTTACACCGGACTCTTCAGCGCGGGAGATGTTTTCTTTGACTCCCTGAACATAGGCATCGGTCATGGCCTCGGACACGTCACCATCAATCCGATACACTACCAACGGCCAGTTTGAACGATCAATATCGAGTCCCACTGGTAACTCCTATTCGATGCTCTTGGTGATCTGACTGGGCTTGAGCTCGCCTTCGAGCATGGCCACGAGCTTGCCCGCGGGATTGAAGAAGTACAGGGCGGGGACCACCATGAATCGTCGCTGTTTCTTCAGCACCTTCACCCGGTCGCGGTCCACGTCCAGGGCGATACGCTCCACCTTGACGGTCTTGTGTTTTTCCAGGGCGAACTGCAGCGCGTTCCAGGTCTCCTTCACGCGGCTGGCAGTACATTCGCAGGCATCCTTCTGGCCCACGAAGATGATCTTGTCCACCTTCTCGCCGGGCTTTTTCTTGAGCGCCCCCGCCGGCGCTCCCGAGCGACGACAGCCCGCGACGCCCGTAACGCCCGTAACGCCCGCAACGCCCGCGACCAAAATGGAGGCCATGGCGAGGGTCAACATTCGCTTTTTTACACGGTCCATTGAGAGCTCCTACTGGACGGCCAGATACACGAAGTATCCACCGACGACGATGATGAGCGCTCCGGATCCCTGCCGCAAACGCTCGGTGATGCGGGTCACCCGACCGGACTCGATGAGCCTACGCGCCATGCCCATGGACGCGCCCGCCACGAGGATCAAGATGGAGTGCCCCAGGCCATACACAAAGAGTAGCAGCCCCCCGTAGGCGATGGACGAATTCGAACCGGCCAGGTACGTGAGCACTACGATCAGCATGGGCCCGGCGCACGGTAGCGACACGAAGCCGAACAGCAGGCCCAGCACCAACGCCCCAAACACGCCCTGCAGCCGCGGCTGGGAACGGATGGGCGACGGGATCTGAAAGGGCAACACCCCCAACAGGTGCAACCCCATCACCAGGCACACCAAGGCCACAATCCAGTTCCACGCCGGAGAGCTGCTGCCATAGAGGCTGCCCGACAGGGCGACCATCACCCCCATAACGGTAAAGGTGACGCACAGCCCCACCACGAACACCAGGGAGTAACCGAGCCCCCGCAGCGGTCCGACGCCCTGTTCGCGACGCCCCCCCACGAAGCTGATCATCAGGGGGATCATCGCCAGCACACAGGGATTGGTGGCCGTGAGCACCCCGCCCAAGAACACCGCCGCCACCGCCATCCACGGGTTGGACCCGATGATCTGACTTACGTTGCCGAGGAACTGCTCGAACATAGAGGCTCTATTTGTGCGCCGCTTCCCGGAGCCACGCCGCGAGCTTGTCGGGTTTGGGCACTACGCCCGCGCACACGACCACGCCGTCTATGACCAGTCCGGGCACCATCATCACCCCGGCCTTCAGGATCGCGTCCAGCCGGTCCACCTTCACGAGCTCAGCCTCGATGCCTTCGTCCTGGAGGACTTTCCGCGCGAGCTCGTACAACCCGTTGCACTTGGCGCAGCCGACTCCCAGGATCTCCACCTTCATATTCGCCTCACAGCTTGAGCTCCAACACATCCGAGGCACAGGAAAAGAAGTTGAGCACACACGGGACCGCCAGACGGTAGTGCACGAAGTTGCCCTCTCGCCGATCCTCCACGATGCCATGGAGCCGCAGCAAGGAAAGATGCTTGGACACCGTGGACTGATCCAGGCCCACCAACTCCACCAGCTCGCCCACGGTACACTCCCCCTGCCCGAGCCGGTCGACGATCATCAGTCGGGTCTCATGCGCCAGGGCTTTGAGCACCTGGGCCTGGCGCTTGTACATCTTGCGATCCTTCATGGTGCGGGAACCATATTGCCACTTGACCATATTGTCAACTGGCACTACAACAAAACCAGGAACAACCAACGACGGCAAATGACCAACGACGGCAAACCATCATGATGCATGAACCCAGGGTCTCGAACGACCCCAAAACCTCGAATCCCTTCGTCATGGCCGCGCCCCAGCCACCAGGCGACGAAGGGGTCTGCTGAGGCCCCAAGCTCACGCCCCGGGAGGGCGCCGATCCCTTTTCCCAGCCATTTGTGACGGCCCGGCATCAGCTCTCGGACCGGGAGATCCCCGTGGTGCGCACAGACTGGACCACCGCCGACCGCCGGGGCGCCCTGGCCGTACGCTGGGGCATAGGCCGCTACCACTACCTCGTGGAGCCGGGCCTCTACGCCATCGGTCGCCCCACCGATGAGTCCCCGGTGCTCGTCACCGCGAACTACAAGCTGACCTTCGATATTCTGCGGCGGGACCTCGTGGGGCAGGACGTCTTCGTGCTCGTCCTGCAGACCCTGGGCATCAATGTTTGGTGCGCCGCGGGCAAGGGCTCCTTCGGCACCGACGAGGTCTGCCGAAAAATAGAGCAGGTGGGATTGGAGCATCATGTCTCCCATCGCCGCGTGATCCTCCCGCAGCTTGGCGCCCCCGGGGTCGCCGCCCACCAGGTCCGCCGGCGCACCGGCTTCCGAGTCGTGTACGGGCCCGTGGAGGCGCGCGACATCCCGAAGTTCCTTGCGTCGGGTCGTACGTCCACCACGGCCATGCGACGCAAGAGCTTTCCCCTGGCGGAGCGGGCGGCCCTGATCCCCATGGAGCTGGTCCCTTCACTCAAGTACGGTGTTCCGCTGGCCGCGGCCTTGGCGCTGCTGTCCGCCTTGGTGGGCCCGGCCTCCAGCATCGGAGGCAATCTGCTCCACCATGGATCCGTGGCCGCCCTGTCGGTCCTGCTCGCCGTCCTCTGCGGAACCGTGCTCACGCCGCTGCTGCTCCCCTGGATCCCGGGAAGAGCCTTCGCCACCAAGGGGGCAGTCGTGACGCTGCTCATAGGCGTACCGCTGCTCGTCAGCGCGAGCGTCGGGCTGAACCAAACCACCGCCCCCCCCTGGGTCGACGTGGCCGGACTCGCCACCCTCAGCCTCGCCCTCGCGTCGTTTCTAGCCATGAACTTTACCGGCTCCTCCACCTACACCTGCCTGTCGGGCGTCGAGCGCGAGATGCGCATCGCCGTGCCCGCGCAGTTGGCCTTCGGCGTGGTGGGACTCGCGGGCTGGGCACTGTCGCTGGGGCTGCTGTATTGAGGGAACCGATGTTTGACCGATACCTGACCAACGTCTCAACCCTCAAGCTCGATGTGGGCCGCTGTGTCGGGTGTCGCATGTGCGAGAAAGTCTGCCCACAGCACGTGTGGGAGATCCGGGACAAAAAAGCCGTCATCGCCGACCTGGACGCCTGCATGGAGTGCTCGGCCTGCGCCATGAACTGCGCCGAAGGAGCAATCAGCGTACGTCGCGGCGTGGGATGCGCCGCCGCCATCATCACCTCCGTGCTGGGGGTCGAAAAAGACACCTGCTGCTGACAAGCTCCCACCCCGGAAGCGGCGTTCAGACGCACGCAAACAAGGTCCTGCCGACAGTACCTACCTACCTACCTACCGACTGACCGATCTGACCGATCTGACCTGGGCAGTTGACGTACCCCCCAAGACCATGCAACGAAAAGTACGGAATGGGACACCTCACAATTCTCGCCATCTCCGTCGGTCTCGCCATGGACGCCTTCTCGGTGGCCGTGGCCACGAGCGTGAACCTCACGCGACTCACCGGGCGACACATCTTCCGCTTCGCGTTCCATTTTGGCCTCTTCCAGGCCGGCATGCCCGTGCTGGGCTGGCTCGCCGGACGGACCGTCGTACACTGGGTGGCTGCCTGGGACCACTGGCTCGCCTTCGGTCTGCTCAGCCTGGTGGGCGGCAAGGCCATCTATGACGGACTCCGCGATATTCCTCTGGACGGCAACCAGCCCGCCGATCCCACCCGTGGATGGTCCCTGGTGATGCTGTCAGTGGCCACCAGCATCGACGCCTTCGCCGTGGGCTTGTCCCTCGCCTGGTTGGGCACCTCCATCTGGTCCACGGTGGTCGTCATCGGGCTCGTCACCGCCGCCATGACCACCGCGGGCATGTACCTGGGCCGCATGCTCGGCGCCCGATTCGGCCGCCGCATGTCCATCGTCGGAGGCCTCGTACTGGTGGGAATCGGTGGTAAGATTCTCTTCGACCACCTCGCTTGAACGCCCCCGGAGGTGTTGCGCGTGGAGCTCATGCTACCGCCACAACGTCCCGTGATCGCACTTTGCTGAGCGTGTCGATCCGGTTTTTTTCGCGCCGTGGGAACTTTGCCCGTTGGAGAAACTCCAACCTCTCATGCGAACCACTGTGCGATTCACTGTCACCACCGTTCTCACCGCGCTGCTGCTGCTGGGCCCCGGTGCCGAGCCCGCCGCCGCTGATTCCCTGACCGCGAACCGGGGCCAGCCCCTTAAGGAGGTGGCCCACAGGGTGGACATCCGCCTGAAAAATGGAGTCGCCATCATTCGGGTCCAGCGCACCTTTGCCAACGCCGGTACCCTGCACGAGGAGGCGCGATTGACCATCAGCCTGCCCTTTGGCGCGGCGGCCACTGGGCTACGCATTCGGGGAAAGAAGCGGTGGTTCGTCGGCGAGCTCATGGAGCGCAACAAGGCCGCGGCCCTGTACCAGAAACTCACGGGCATCGGCCCCCACGAGCCCAAGGACCCGGCCCTGCTCTCCTGGAATTGGGCCAATGAGCTGCAGCTGAACGTGTTCCCGGTGCCGCCCGGGAAAAAGGCCACCGTGGAGTACACCCTGACCGTACCCACACGTTACAACCGAGGCCGCTACACCCTGTCCTATCCCCGCCACAACGGCGCGAAGAACCTCGCGGTGCCCATCCTGCGCGTCCATCCGGGCGGAAAAAAGCGGACTCGAATCACCGTCAACGGCAAGCGCACGGCGCGGGCCCAGTCCGTGGCCCTACGCCAGGCCGTGGTCAAGCCGCTCCCCGGGGAGCTCGAGCGCAGCCCGGACGCGTCCCATGTCGTATCCACCCTGAACATCCGTCGGCGGGGCTTCGTCCAGACCGTGAAGGTACGCGTGGACATCCGCCACACCTACAAGGGCGACCTGAAGATTCAACTGGTGACCCCGTCGGGCGAAAGCAATGTGCTACATGCCAAAACCGGCGGCTCGGGCAACGACATCCGGAAGACCTATACGCTCAAGCTCGACGAAAAGACACCGGTGGCGGGTCGCTGGCACCTGATCGTCTCAGACCACGCGGGCCGGGACGTGGGCCAGCTCGTGGCCTGGTCCATCCGGGGCAAGGTCGGCAAGCGCAGGTTCCGCGCCCGAGCCCACGGCTTGCCCATGGTGTTGCCCGACGCACCCACCAGCTCCGGCGACCTGAGTCAGGCCATCGTCCGGCTGACGCCCCCGCGGATCCGTACCCTGGCCGGACGGTTGGGCCGGGTGGTAGCCTCGGGCAAAAAGCAGTTTTTGCGCATGGAGTTGGATACGGCACCACAGCTGCGACCGCTACCGCGATATGCCTCCGTGGTCTTCGTCGTGGACGCCTCCATCTCCATGCAGGAAGAGGGCGTAAATGATCAGCTGGCCCTGGCCCGCGCCTATCTCGCCCACGTCCCCACGGCCCGCTTCGAAGTGGTTCTGTACCGTCGCTTTGCCAAGCGTCTGGTGGGAAGCTTCGCCCGGGCCAGTACCTTCCGCGCCCAGGTCGCCACCGCCCGGAAACGTGGCCTGCTGGACACGGGCAACGGCAGCGCGCTGGACGAGGGTCTCGCCCTGGCGGCGAAGATCCTCGGGCGCCGACGGGGTCCCCGGCGCATCGTCATGCTCAGCGACAACCTGCTGCGCCCCTCCTGGAAAAACAGACGCGCCCTGAGGGCGCTGGCCACCGCGCCCCGGTCCACCATCGCCCACGTGGTGCTGCCCAATTTCGCCGGCGACGACGATGACGAAACCACCGAGCGTCGCGATGACAAGCACCGCCTGTCACCCCTGGCTTCCAAGCACGGCGGGGTGCTGCTGCACATTGCGGGTCCGGACACGCCGCGCCACAAAGCGCTCAAGTCCATCACGCTGGGCCTGGTACGTCCTATTCGCATCGATCACGTCCGCGTGGTCGGACTCCCCCCAAAGCACGGCATGGACCTCCCCAAGACGCTCAACGAGGGCGACGGCCTGCGGGAGATGAAGCTCCTGGCCACGGCTCCGACCCAGGTGACCATCGTCGGGCGGATCTGGGCAGCACCCTATCGCAAGATCATCCGGGTGGACAAACGCTTCACCCGCGCCACGGCGGCCTTCGTGTTCTCCCACGACCTGCACGGCAAACTCACCAACGCCGAAATGATGCGCGTGGCCAAGCTGGGCCGAGCCGTGTCCCCGGTGACCTCCTACCTGGCCATCGAGCCCGGCGTCCGCCCCTCCTGGGCCGGCCTCGAATTCGCTAGCGGCGGATCCGGTGGCTTTTCCGGCCTTGGCGGCCTTGGGTTGAGCGGCTCCGGGTCGGGCGGATGGGGCCGGATCAAGTACCCAACCATCCACGACCTCATGAAGCGCCACGTCAAGCGCTGCGTGGCCCGCCACAAGCCCACCGCGAATTGGCAGGTGCGCCTCCGCTTCCACGCCACCTACAAAGAGGTGGTGGACGTCGTGCCCCGTAGCCCAAAGAGCAGTCTGCAAAAATGCCTCGTGGAGGGCGCCTGGCAGATTTCCCTCCCCGGCAACTTCACGAAAAAGCGCGACACCAGAGATATCACCCTGCCCTAGTGTTTCCTTGCGCAGTGGATGCAGTTTGAGTAGTGTTCTTTGCAGCAAAAACATTGGGTTTTTTCTGCCTTAGAAGCAATGCCGATCAGATAAGCTCCAAGCGATCAAGATCGCTGACAAATCGCCTCACC
>JAOZUO010000056.1 GCA_029938605.1 Deltaproteobacteria bacterium
GTCAAACTGTGAGAGCCTCCCCGGCAAAGCCGGGGGGACTCCCATTAGATGCTAGTCTGAGGTTCCCGCGCATCTAGCGGATCTTCGCAAAGCCCACCTGGGTGGACTCGTAGCCCAGGTCCTGTACCAGGTGACGAAATTCGGCGTAGAGGGCCTCGCTGTCCGATAGGCCCAGCTCGTGGGCGGTGAGCACCGCCTGCAAGGTCTCCCGCACCAGACGAATCTCGATGGTCTGCACGTAGCGCTCAGTCCGGGCCTCACGTAGCTGGTACAAAAGCGCCTTGATCCGCGCGTGCAAGGCATCAGCCAGCCGCTGGGGGATATTGCCGGGAAGGGTGGGCAGGTCCAGATCCTCCATGAAGTCGTCCGTGTAGTTGCTCACGGTCTGGTTGGGTGATCTTCGCTCCCTCGACTCGCTCCGATCTCTCTTGCTACCCATTGAGACGCCTCCCTCCCAGGGAGTATACCAGCATCGGGGTAAGAGACTACAGCCGGTGGTGACTACAGCCGGTGGTGACTACAGCCGATGGCGAGCCTTGAGATCGAGGTACTGGTTGATGATCACCGCGGCGAGCTCACCGGGCAGGGTCTCCACCACGAGGACCCCCGCCCGCTGAAGCTTGCGGACCATGCGCCCCTGGGCGGCGAGGATCTCCGCGGCGGCGGCGGCGTGAAAAGCGTCGAGCTCGGTGACGGGAGGCTTGGACGCGAGGGTGGTGAGCCCCTCGTCCCGCAGCAGCACGCACAGCAGCAGGTGGTTGCTGGTGAGGGTGCGCACATACTCACCGATAGAGATGAGGTGCTGCTCGTCCAGCGCGTGGGTCACCAGCACCACCAGGGCGCGCTTGCGCTGGCGGCGGAGAACCTCCTCGATGGCGAGGCTGTAATCCGACGCCTCGTACCGGGCCTCCAGATCGTAGACCTCTCGGATGAGCGTACGCACGGCCAGCTTGCCGCGCACCGGACCTACCATACGCTCGATGCGGTTGGAGAACGCCAGCAGGGCCACGTTGTCTCCCTGGGACAAGGCGATGTAAGCGAGCATGATGGCGGAGTTCAACCCGCGATCCAGGTGGGAAATGCCGTCGGTCTCATTGACCATGGAGCGGCCACAGTCGAGCATGAACAGCACGTTCTGGTTGCGCTCCACGACATAGTCCCGGCTGATAAGCTTCTGATACTTGGCCGTGGCCTTCCAGTCCACCTTGCGCAGATCGTCCTCCCGACGATACTCCCGCAGCCGCTCGAACTCCCCCTCGGACCCCCGCAATCGCCAGAGCTTGAGCCCCTCCTCGGCCAGCCGGTTCTTGCGGGCGAGCAGCTCAAAGCGGGTCACCGCCTTGATATCAGGATAGATTCGAACCGGGGTCTGGACCGGACGCCGCTGCAACATGGTCCAGAGCCCCAGGCGGCTCGGGTACCGCACATACAGCGACGCGAAGCTGCTCCGGCCCCTGGCCTGGGGAGTGAGGCGGTAGGAGGCCTCCCGGGTCCGTCCGGCGGGAACCCGCAAGACCACCGGCAGCCCCTGGGTGACGCAGGGCTCGGGGGGATCGTCGGCGATCTCCACGGTGACCCGGGCCGAGGTTCGATTGGCCACCCGAAGCGTCACCGGGTTGGGCGTACCCACGCTGAGCACCTTGGAGACCTCCCGGGTGATCTGTACCCGCTCCATGCGCGGCGTCAGAATCCGGTCCGCCAAGGCGAGACCCACCAGCACGAGGTTGGCCGCGAGGCCCATCTGAAGTCCCTCGGGGTACCATACGCTCGCCACCAGCGGCAGGCCCGCCAGCACGAAGAGACCGATGAGTCGTCCGCGGGGGCTCACGACCGGGGAACCTCCACGCTCTCGAGGATCTCCCGCACCACCTGGTCACAGGTGACGCCTTCAATCTCGGCCTCAGGTCGGAGCAGCAGTCGATGACGCAGCACCCACGGGGCGATCTGCTTCACGTCGTCGGGGATCACGAAGTTGCGGCCCTGACAGGCCGCCAGGGTCCGCGCAGCCAACATCATGTTGATGCTTCCCCGGGGAGAGGCACCCACGGACACGGCGTGCCAGCTCCGGCTGCGGGTGACAATGTTGGTGATGTAGTTGATGAGCTGCGGCTCCACGATGACCTTCTGCACAGCCTGCTGCACCGCGGACACATCCTGGGGCTGCATGATGGGCTGCAAGTCAAAGCCCGAAAGATCCCGGGGGTTCCGCCCCGCCACGAAATGACCAACGATGGCGTTCTCTTCAGCCTGCGTCGGGTAGTCCACCATCAGCTTGAACATGAACCGATCCACCTGGGCCTCGGGCAGCGGATAGGTGCCCTCATGCTCCAGGGGGTTCTGGGTGGCCAGCACCAGGAAGGGGCTCTGCAGCAGGTAGGGCTGACCGTCCACGGTGACCTGGTGCTCCTGCATCACCTCGAGCAGGGCCGACTGGGTCTTTGGGGGCGACCGGTTGATCTCGTCGGCGAGCAGGAGGTTCGTGAAGATGGGACCCGGGGAGAAGTTGAACCTCTTATCAGCCAGATCATAGACGTTGTGGCCCGTGAGGTCCGAGGGCATCAAGTCCGGCGTAAACTGCACACGTTTGAAGGTGCCACCGAAAGTTTGCGCCAGGGTGTTCACCAGCAGGGTCTTGCCCAACCCGGGCACACCCTCAATGAGCACGCTGCCCTCGGCGAAGAGCGCCACAATGACCCCCTCCACCAGCTCCAGTTGGCCAACGATCACCTTGCCGATTTCCTGTACGGCCTCGCCGAAAAGGCGACTGACGTCATCAATTTCCATGGGTGCCTCTCGCAGTGGATTGCGTCTTATGTTTGATTCGGGAAAGCTCGCGGATGATGTGGGCAGCCTGGGCGGCCGCGACCCCCTGTTGCTGGGCTACGGCAGAGGCCACGCGTAGCAACTGCGCCACGTCATGGGGCTCAGACCCGGCCCGACGGGCGATCACCGCGATCTGATGCTGCTGGGTGGACTCTGCCCCGGCCAGGTGCATCTCGGCCCGCCAGTACTCCAGGTAGGCGGCCACTGCACGGGCCCCCGTCCCCGCCCGGAAGTGTAGATTGCCCAAGGCCTCGGCGTGCTCCACGATGGATCGCCGGGGCGGGTTGGCCGGCGGCAAGGGAGGACCGAAGCGACGGCTACCCCACCAGCCGAAGAGCGCCGCCACCAGCAGCACCTGCAGGGTGATGGGCCGCAGCATGGCCTCAAAAAGCAGCCCGAACACCTTGGGAGTGCCCGTGATATTCAGATACTCGTCGAACACCACCGGCCCGGTGACCCCACGCTGCTCGAAGAGCCGATAGGCAAGTACCGGATGGTCGTCGCCCAGCAGGTGGGACTGGTTGACGAAGATCTCGTCCGAGGCCACCACAACGATGCGCCCCTTGCCCACGGCCGCCACCACGGCCTGATCGCCGCCGTCACTCTGGACCAAAACCCGCACGCGAGGCTTGACGGCGGGGTCGATTTTGATGCACCCGGCGGAGAACCAACGGACGTTCCCGACCACCAGCTTCGTCTTGATCTTGAGCTCTAACTTCGTAGTGCGAACCTTGACCACGTGGGACGCACCCGCCCCCTTCTTCTTGTCCGCCCCCTTCTTTATGAGCTCGGACCCCAGCGACCGGGCGGGCACGATGTGCAGGCCGAACCCTTTGAGCTCCACCAGCGGATCGGCCAGCCGCGCAGCGAAAACCAGGGTGTTTCCCTTGGCCACCCAGGCGTGCAGCCGTTTCCACTCCGACTCCTTGGGGTACCGGGCCGGACCGAGGATGACGAGGGTCCGCGAGCCGGCGGTGTCTGCGCGTCGGTGCCCGATGAGCCGACGCTCCTGGCGAGAGGTCTCCTTCACGTACCGTTGCACCAGGGCGTAGAAGGCTGACTTACCCCGGGGGGTGGGACTATAGGAATCGAGCTTGTCCCGCGCCCGTCCGGGGAGCCATGAAAACCCCAGCAGGATCACGAAGAGCACGGCGATGAGCCACGCCCACTCAATGCGCCATTTCTGTCTCGACTTCATCCTTCTCGAATCCTGCCTGGAAACCCGCCAGACACCGGCCAAAGCGCTGAGCCGTCGCGCTGCGACGACCGAAGTAGATCAACTCAAATTCCGAGATCACCCCGTTCATGCCCTCCCGCTGGATCTCGCGCCGAATCACGGCACGCAGGTAGTCCCGGTTGGTGAGCCCCTGGCGGTAGCGAATCAACCCATGCCGCTCAATCCAGCTCATGCAGCCCAGCAGCAACTGGCGGATGGCGCCCCGATGGTCCCCCTTCTCGGACAAGGCCAGGGCGCGCTGCAGGTACTCCGAGCTGGGGTGCTCTCCCGGCGGCGTGGAGGGCCTAATGGCCTCGGCGTCCAGCAGATCGTCCAGGTCGTCGTCGCTCTTGTTCTTCCAATGCCTGGCGATGGACCAGGCGACAAGTCCGATGACAAATCCCGCCGCCAGGATCACCAGGAGATACAGCAACCCGTTGGCCATCGAGCCCGCGCCACCCGCACACCCTCCACCGCCACAGCCCCCGCCACCACTACCACAGCCACTTCTGTCGGGCTTCTTTCGGGACTCGTTGTCCTGGCAGGACTTTTTGGGCGGCGCCTCTCTCTTCTTCTTTTTGGCGCGCAGCCCTTCTCTGCGAAGCTGTCGGTAGTCCCGGCCCGAGAGGATCTTCTTCATCTCGGTCCGCACCTCGGATCCGGCCTGGGTGGGCGGCGCAACGTCCACCGGCGCGCGGGGCCCGGCGAGGGCGGGAACCGACCCGAGGAGCAGGACGCATCCGAGCCCGAAGCCAGGCACAAACGCCAATATGAACCCGAGCCGCCTCATGAGGTGAGCCGCCTCGCATCCCTCCGGAAGTCCAACTCCACGTCCCAGCACTCGTTGCGGATGCGCTGGTCCACGTAGCAGAAAAACCAGGCCATGCGTCCCAGGGGGTACACCAGCCAGGACACCCCCATGAGCACCGTGACCACCGTGGGGTCGTACCAGAGCCGCTCAATCGTCGCCCAGACGCCATACCCACGGCCTGTCCAAATGGGCACACCCACGAGGTGATTGAAGGCCAGGTCGATGAGCGTGAAAAAAGAAAGCACCAACCCCAGGGTAAAACCCTGGATGGCCACAAAGCGCATCACAGGGCTGGTCTGAGTGGAGCGAGTCAGCTCCTCCACCCGTCGGCGCCGGCGGTGCCCTCGCAGCTGCTCCAGCAGGTAGATCTCCGGCAGGAAGCCACCCCGCACGGCCACCAGCCAAGCGGTCACCAGGCCCATCCCAGCCAGGGCCGTGAGGCACCGCGACCAAAGTAACGACAGAATCAACATCCAACCGTGGGGTCGGAAAGTGTCCAGGGCCCGGCGCACGGTGAAGGGCTCGCCGAAGATCCGCTGTCCGGCCCCCGCAACGATCAAGGCTCCGGCAATGGGCGCGCCGAAAAAATAGATGGCAAATCCCCAGAAGAGCCCGTGCTGGGTCTGGTCGGCCAGCAACCAGGTGAGTAGTAGCGCCGGGACAGCCACCAGCAGCAGCAGCGCCATGAGCTGACGGATGTGCACCCGAGTAAAATGCACCGCCAGGTCCAGACAGCCGCCCACGGAGCGTGGCTCGATGGGGATGGTGACATGCTCGAGGTTCACGACGCTTCCCCTTCGGGCGTCGACTCTCCGCCCCGCCCGGCCAGCGCCAAATAGGCGATCACCGCCACCCACAGGATGGTGCCCACAATGAACTTGGCCACCATGGGTACGCCGCTGGGAGACCAGAACCCCTCCACGAAGGCGGCCACACCGAGCATGGCGCCGGCCCCCGCGGCCAACTTGATGGCCACCAAACCCCGCACCCTGAGCGCCTCGACGCGCGTGCGGGAGCCCGGGTGCATGATGGCCCGGCCCAGCACCAGCCCGGCAGCGCCGGAGATGACGATGGCCGTGAGCTCGAAGGCGCCGTGGGAGATGACGAAGCTAAAGAAGGGCATGGCGTGGCCCTTGGCGACGAGATATCCCGACACCGCACCGATGACCATGGAGTTGTAGACCAGCAGCACGGCCGTGCCGACACCAAAGAGGATGCCCAGGGCGAAGCAGCGGAACGCGATGCCCACGTTGTTGGCGATGTAAAACCCCGTCATCCCCACCTCGGTGCCCGTAAACAGGCCCCCGGAGCGAACGTTGGTGGAGTGCATGGACTCCATCTGGGCCAGCGCATCGGAGGACATCATCCGCTCGGCCAGCTCGGGGTCCAACGCAATCAGCACGCCGGCGATGAGCCCGGGGATGGTAAATAGCGCCAGGGCCACCCAGAAGTAGCCCTGGTTCTCCCTCAGGAGTCGGGGAAATCCCGAGGCCAGGAAGTCCAGCACGGCGCGCCCCTTGCCGCCGGGGGGCGTCCGGTAGTACAGGCTATGGCCTCGCACCACCAGATCGTTGAGTCGACGTTCGAGCTCCACGCCCCAGTCCCGGGAGCGAACCACCGCCAGATCGTAGCACAGCGCCCGAAACAGCCGGGAGAACTCGGAGACCTCCTCCCCGCCGAGCTTGGTGAGTCGGACCTGCTCGGCCCGACCCAGGAGCTGGCGGAAACGGTACCAGTCCTTTTGTCGCGTGGAGATGAAGCGGGGACGATTCATGACTGGGCCCCCGGCGGTTGACCCGATTGACCCGGTTGACCCGGTTGACCCGGTTGACCTGGCGGCGTGCTCGTCGGGGGCGTCACAGGGTCGACCGCGGTGGGCGCCGGTGGTCCACCGTAGGGCGCGGGTAAACCACCGTAGGGCGCCGGTGGTCCACCGTAGGGCGCCGGTGGTCCACCGTAGGGCGCCAGTGGTCCACCGTAGGGCGCCGGTGGTCCACCGTAGGGTGCGGGTGAAGCTGCCGGGCCCCCACCCCCCAGATCCCCTCCGCCCTGAGGGGCGCCGTAGGGGCTACTGCTGGGCGGCGGCACGGGCAGGCTGGGCAGGGGCACGTGGTGGCCCGGCTGAGACTGTGTGGGGGGATAGACGAAGGTGCGCAGGACCCGCAACAGGAACCAGCCCGGAGACTGTAGATGCTCATTGTTGGGATCCCAGTAGCCGAGCTTGTCCCGCAGGGGTCCGGCCAGGATGTGCGCGATCTCGTCAGCTCGCTCCCGCGACAACCGCTGGGCGCGGGTCAAAAAGGTCTCGATGAGATCCAGGGTGCGCTCCGAAGGCTGGTAGGCGTGAGACATCTCCGCCGTTGGGATGGACGGCACCCCATGAACCCACGGGGGATAGCCCCGCACCACCTCCCGCTCCTCATGCACCACGAAGGTACCGGCCACCAGATCCCCAAGACGTTGCATGCGACGGGTGGACATCATCACCAACATCCCGACACCGTAAAAGGGAAACAGCATGTCTGCGGTGCGCAGCAGGTTGCGCAAAAAGGCGTCCCAGAAGGAGATGGGATAGCCCGCGACCTTGATCACCCGGATCCTCGCGACCTTCTTGCCCGGGGACCGGCCGTCCCAAAAGTACTCGAAGAGCACGTAGTAAAAAAACATGACGGCGAAGCTGCCCACCGCGAGGATCCCCTTATGGGCGGCTGAGATCTGTAGAATCGGCGACAGCAGGTTCACCACAATGGCGAGCACGACAACAATCAGAATGCCAATACAAAAGTCGACGAAGTAGGCCCACATGCGTGGGCCCAGGCCCGCCGGACGGAAGCTCAACCAGACGTTCTCCGGCGTCTCGACATGCACATGGCTGTCGATGGGAGTGGCGGGAGCGTCGGGAGGAGCAACCATATGGGTGTCAAAAGCGCCGTAGCAAAAAGAGGCTAAAGCATAGCCGATCCCCACCCCCCCGACAACGCCGCCCCGCAAGGAGGTGCCGATCCCCGTGGGTGCCACGGGCCAGATCCCTGTTTGACGGAATTTCGCGTACTTGGGTTCCGCGACGGTTCTCGGCGATGAATCTATGGTGCAAGATCACTCATCCTTCATTCACACTGCACATGGCCCGGGTGACTGACAAGGTCCTGGCGTCGAGCGTCGGACGCTGGCACGAACCCTGGATGAAACCGCCCACGTGTGGGCGTGCCAGGTTTTCTGTCGATTAGAAAGAAGGTGAGCGCTGCCCAAGCGTCCGCGACCTCGCCAGTGGTCCGCGCCAGCCCAAGGCGTGTGCCAACGCCTGCCACGTCCCGTGTGGTTCTGCACCGCGACGTCGAGCGCAATGCGGGATTCAGTGACGTGCACAAGTTTCGTATCAGCTCTGTCAGCGGAGATTTGTTTCAGAATCAGTTGGGATGATTTGTCTGACGGAAAAGTGGAACATCAAAGAGCCATTTCTGTTTCAGATTTGGCTGAGATGACGCATCTAGGCCGAAAGTGGAACACCAAAGGGCCATTTCTGTTTCAGATTTGGCTGAGGTGATTTATCTGGCGAAAAAGTGAAACATTCAACGGCCACTATGCGCTGATCTACGTAGTTGTCGACGGCGACGAGAACATCGGTGGTGCTGGGATGAATATTTTTCACCAGCGGTTGACGCAGTCCACTGTGACGCCAACTGGGCGCGAACGGTGACTCGGCAGTATTCACTTGCTCCCGTGAGCCGGCGTACTATGGATACTCCATGCCCTCCTCGCCGTCAGTCGTCCCGGTCTACCCGCCGGCGGCCCCTCTTGCGGCGCCGCCGGTCAGGCCCCGGGGCCCAGTGGACGCCTGGTTGGTACCGCTGGTAGCGCCCATGATCGGGGCGTTCCTCGGGCTGTTCGTGGGCCTCTTCCTCGAGGGCGATCACATCCCGCTGGCCAAGTCCTTTCTGGGAGGATTGCGCATCCTGTGGGACCTGCTCATTTGGCTCGGCGTGGCCGAAGCCCTGGTGAAGTCCCTCGCCGCGAGCAACACCGACCAGGCAGCGGCTCTGACCGGCTTTCTCTACCTCGTGGCCCTGGGGGGCCTCCTGTCGGCGGTGCTGCTCGCCGTGCCCGTAATCAATCTCACGCTGGTGGCTGGGGGCTGCTTCGGCCTCTTCGGCTTCCTCTACAGCGCCATGCGGCTGCTGGCCGCCGACGCCCGTTTTCGCCACGGCGGCTACACCGTGCTGCGGTTTCTGGGCGCCGCCTCGGTGGCCTGGCTCGTACTCGGCGCCTACCTGCTCCTGCACTATTCCCCGGGAGCCACGGCCGCTTTCCTCGCCTTCACCTTCCCGGTACCCCTCTCCCTCGCGCTGCTCCTGTCGGGCCCCTGGCTGATCCTGCGCGCTCTTCTCTTTCGCCCCCAAAACCAGGAACGCAGCGTGTTCTCCTAGGAGCCCATCAGGTTCTCCGGGTGTCCGACCCACATGGGGAAATCACTCGGCTGCGCTGTCGTCCCCCTTTGGGTTGGGCCGGTACTTTCGCTGCACGCCGTTTAACAAATTGCGAAAAATCTGATCGTTGCAATCACGGTAGTGTTTATGGCCGGGCTTCCGAAAGAAGGCACTCAGCTCGTGTTTGCTGATATTCATTTTCCCCAGCTTCAGAATCTCCAGTACATCCTCGGCCTTCAAATTCAGCGCGATTTTAAGTTTTCTGAAAATGATATTGTTGTTTAGCCGCTGCTCAGGCTCGGGCCGTGGACCCTCTTTCTTTCCTCGACGGTCATTGATCAGACCGTTGAGGAAAATCGCCAGGTGCGTGTCGCTACACGGCTGAAACGCAGGATCATCATCCTTTTTCAACCAGTCGACAATCTGCTCGCGATTCACCTGGTGACCCGCAAGACCAAATATCGCTATCATTTTCGAATCACTGAAGTCGAAGGCGTATCGTAGGCGGCGTAGTACATCGTTATTGGTCATAGACTTTCCCTGCTAGAAATCCACCGGAGTGGTGGGGAAGCCGTCCCGGGGGCGGGCGGCGGATTCGATGGCTTGCATGAGGGCCAGCACCACATCCTCGCGGTAGGGGCGCGCCACCACCTGAACGCCTACAGGCAGCCCGGCGCTGGCGGCCTCGATGGCGGCTACTTTCTTTTCGACCTTGTCCGGCTTCGGGTGGTTGTGGCCAACGCTGGGGTCCGGCGCCGTCTCCGTAGCCCGTACCCGGGTCACGGGCACCACCCCCGCCGGGAAGTTGAGCAGGGTCCAGCGGAAGGCGTAGGACAGTGACAGGGTGAAGTCACCCGACTCCCGGTGGCCCATGGCCGGGACCACATGGGGAGGACAGATCACCGCGTCCAGGTTGTTGGCGTTCCAGGCGTCGAACTCGGCCAGTCGCAAGGTGGTACGCTCCGCGGTGAGGCGCCAGATGTCGTCCACGCGCTTTTCGCCCAAACACTCCAGCAGCCGGGCGAGACGCTCCTCTCCCAGGGAGTCGAGCACCAGGGCCATGGCCTTACGCGCCACCGCGGGGAGCTTCAGGGTGGCCCGGGAGGGTTTTAGCTGCGGGCTGATGGCCTCGCCCTGGAGCTGGCGATCGATGGTGCGACCTCCGTCAGCGGTGATGGCCCCCAGCCACAGGTAGATCAGGGAGTGGGGCGCGGGGGGGGCGTAGTCCACCACAGTGACACCCGCCGCCTCCAGGCTCGCCCGGGCCTCTGACGTGGCCCGCTGCACCGCCCGGGTGGGCGTGAGGTATCCGTCGTCCGTGAAGCAGCCCACGCGCAGCCCCTCGAGGCGCACGCGGTTCGGGTCGCCCAAGCCCAGGGGCGGCACCGCCGGATCCAGCGCGCACAGACGGGTCGGATCCACCGCCCGCAGCAACAGGCTCACGTCCGCGGTGGTCCGCGCGATGGGCCCCATCTGGGCGCGCACCACCTCCTGGCCCGCGACGGCGGTGTTGGATCCCCGGTTGGACCAGCGATCCAGGGTGGGCTTGAGCCCGGCCAGTCCACAAAAATGCGCCGGAATACGGATGGAGCCGCCGATGTCCGTGCCGATGCCGCAAGGGCTCAGCCCCGCGGCGATGGCCGCCGCCTCCCCGCCGCTGGATCCACCCGGCACCCGCGCGCGATTCCAGGGGTTCACCGTCGTCCCCCAAATAGCGTTCTCTGTCTCCTGGGCCAAAAGAAGCTGGGGGATGTTGGTCTTGCCCAGGATCAGGGCGCCGGCCTCCTTGAGCAGTTGCACCACCGGCGCGTCCGTATAGGCGGGTTGGTGCTGGCGGGCCCGCATGCCCAGGGTGGCGTCCGTCCCGGCGAGGTCAATGTTGTCCTTGACCGTCATGGGCAGCCCGTGAAGCGGGCCCAGGCTCTCTCCCCTGCGGCGGGCCTCATCAGCGGCCCGGGCCTCGGCCAGAACCTGGGTCGGCCGCCGGTGCACGAAGCAGTGCAGGTCCCCGTCCAGGGCGCGGATTCGCTCCTCCAGGGCGCGAACGATCTCCTCTGAAGACAGGTCCCCGGCATTGAGCCGAGCAATCATCTGGGTGGCGGTCAGCGTGTGGATGGACATAGTGACATCCTACCGCTTGCATGCCTGGTTCCAAACACCTATATAATCGTTCCAAAGGAGACTATGCAATGAATCAAAAATCGATCCAGACCCTCGTTCTTTTTGCTGTTTTTTCGATGGTTGGAACCGCAACGGCTGACGCCACTTCCCGCTACAAACGCTCAGTCTATTCCACCCGGGTCGTCAAGGGCGTGACACAGGTCCAGGCCAAAAACCGCGGTGCCTGGGGAGCGCGCTGGATCACGGTCGCCCAAAAGGGCCAGGTCGTCGTACAGGAGAAGGCCTGCGGTGTGGGCCCGGTGTTCGTCATCAGAAGCCGGACCGGTCACTACTCACTGAAGGCGCTCAACTGGAAGAACGGCGGCCGCCTATGGAGCAAATCCACCGGCAAGGTGAAACCGAGCCTCCTGAGCGCAGGCAGCTATGGCGTCCGCTTTCGGGTGGGAAAACAGTACTTCAGCACCCACCACGGTCGCGTCAGCGGCCCCTTCCGACGCTAGCGATCCTTTCCGACGCCAGCGGCCCCTTCCGACGCCAGCGGTCCCTTCCAACGCCAGCCCCTTATTCGTAGATCACGAAGGACGTGAAGGTCGTGGCCTCGTTGTACACCCGCAGGCCGGTCCGCCCGGTCAGTCTGTTGGGGGGCATGAACCTAGTCGAGCTCGCTACCGCGTTTCACCGCGCTGGTTCCGAACCGGTCCCGTAGCTCGTCGATGGTGCGCTCCAGGCGGGAGTTTTTCTGACGGTCGGGGTCCCCAAAGAGCTCCGCCTGCACGGGCGCGCCGGCGGGCCCGAGCCCGAAGGCGGCCAGCCCCACCAGCCGCATGGGGACGTTGAGATCAAATTCGTCGAGCAGCACACAGGCGGCCTCGAAGAGCGGCCGCGCGTCGTCGGTGGGTCGCGGCAAAGTCATCTGCCGGGTGACCAACCGGAAGGCGGCGGTCTTGATCTTGACCCGCAGGCCGGTGGCGACGACTCCCTGACGGCGTAGCCGCGGTGCCACGCGATCCGCCGCGCGCCGAAGGTGCTTTTTCACGGTCGCCGCACCGCGAATGTCCCGCTCCAGGGTGTACTCCGCTCCCACGGACTTGGCCTGCCGCTCGCCCACCACCTCCCGGTCGTCCTCCCCCAGGGAGAGCCGGCGTAGGTGCGCCCCGGTGTCCCCCAGATGCTCGGTCAGCAGCCCCGGGGCGGTCCGGGCCACGTCGCCGATGGTTCGCAGGCCCAGCTTCTCCAGCCGCCCTGCGGTGTGGGGGCCGACCCCCCAAAGACGCTTGATGTCCAGAGGCCACAGGAAATCGTGAACCTGGTCCGCGGCCACCACGGTGAGGCCATCGGGCTTATGGTGATCGCTAGCCACCTTGGCTACGAACTTGGTGCTGGCCACGCCTACGCTGACGGTGAGGCCGTCGGTGGCCCGGGCCACATCAACCCGCAGGAGTCGCCCCATGTCCCGCGGCGGCCCGAAGATCCCCTCGGCGCCGGTCATGTCCAGGAAGGCTTCGTCGACACTCAGGGGTTCCACCAGTGGGGAGTAGTCGTCGAACACGGCCAGCACCTGGGATGAAATCTCCTGGTAGCGCCCTAAGCGCGGGGACAGGAAGGTGGCCTGGGGGCACCGGCGTCGGGCCTCGTGGGTGGGCATGGCGCTGTGCACGCCAAAGGCGCGAGCCTCGTAACTGGCCGCCGACACCACGCCCCGGCGCCCGGTGCCGCCGACGATCACCGGCGTGCCCTTGAGCTCCGGTCGGTCGTGCTGCTCTACGGACGCGAAGAACGCATCCATGTCCGCATGCAGGATGATCCGCGGCCACCGCTCAGTCCGCATAGTTCATCAGCCGGGCACCACCACCCCCCAGAGCCGAACCACCCTGCCCGACTTGTCGAGCTTGGGCACAAGCCAAACCATCAGGGTCGACTCCTTGTCCTTGGTCGATTGGAAGCTGATGCTGCGCTGTAGGGGAGTCTTCTGGGCCACCGCGTTGATCACGTCCGCGTCGATCTGTGGGTAGATATTTCCCAGCTTGGTGCTGCCGAGGGATTGCCCCAGGGTGGGCGACTCGTCAGAGCCCGCCAACCGCTCAAAGGCCGGGCTGGACTGGATCACCTTGGCCCCCGGATCCACCACGAACACCGGCAGAGTACAGTCGTTCCATGAATCACCGGGATCATCGGCGACCAGCGAAGGGTTCACCTTCACCGGTCCACCCTTCTTCCTCGATACCCGACCAGACTCCAACCCCAGCATGTCGCTCACCGTACGCAGCTCGAACACCAACTGCGCCATGGAGTCCTGTCGATCCTCGGGGCGCGTGGCCAAAGCCTTCATGATGAGCTCGGCGAGGCGCGGCTCCAGCTCCTTGCCCATCACCTCTGCGGGCGCCACCGGCGGCGTAGACAGCTTGGCGGTACAGATGTCCGGAATGGACCCAATGAAGGGCGGCCGGGCAGTGAGCATGTGGTACAGCAGCTCACCCACGGCGTAGATGTCCATGCTCGCCCGGGGGGCCAGGCCCTGAATCTGCTCCGGTGCGGCGTAGATGGGCGTCCCCCCCACCTCGGATGAATCCAGCTCCGCGCCCAGGGCCATGTTGCGCGACAGACCAAAATCGATGAGCTTGGCCACGATACGCATGCGCTGCCCGGCCGGGGTACGGATCAGGAAAATATTCTCGGGCTTGATGTCACAATGCACGAGGTCATCGGTGTGCATGGAATGCAGCGCCTCGGCCACCTGCAGGGCCACGGCCAAGGCCTGGTCCACGGCGAGCCGCTCCTCGCGTTCGAGGCGCGCGTGCAGGGACTCTCCCTTGAGGTGCTCCATCACGAGATAGGCCCCGAACCGATCGTCGGAACCGAAATCGGTGACGTCCACAATGTTGGGATGATCGAGCTGGCTCAGGATCCGCGCCTCGCGGAAAAAGAACCGACGCATTCTCGGATCCTCCGAGAGCGAGGAGTGGATGATCTTGAGCGCGAACTCCTTGCCGAGGTTGATGTGCTTGACCTTGAAGACAGCCCCCATGCCGCCCATGGCCAGCCCCTCAATGATGCGATACCGCCCACCGATGACGTGGGAGTCCTCCCCCACCCCGGCGATGGACTCCTTGGCCTGCTCCAAGGACCACTCCTTGGTCTCCTCCTCCGCTTCAAAGCCCATCTCGTCCCCCTGGCGTTCGGTGGTGGACGGCCCGACGGCGGGCGGCGAGGAGCAGCCGGCCGTGGGGGAGGAGGGAATCGCAGAGCTCACCGGGAGCGTTGCATCATCGAGTAGGGAAGCGCCACCGCGAGCGGGTTGGTGCACACTCGCCCGAACCTCGTCGTCCTCGGGCAGGGGACGCACGGTGTCGGACTCTGCGTCCAACAATCGTACGAGGCCGGGGTCAGCCGCCGGATCCTGGAGTCCTCCCGGAGGCGCGGGCAGAGGCTTCGGGTCGCCCGCACGGGACTGAGACTTCTTGCTGCCATCGGAGCTCATAGGGCCCAAAGATACCAGTCATCACAGGGGTGGGCAGCAAGAAAAAAAGCCCCCGCCAGCGGTGGAATGGGCTATAGGTTATTTCTATAATGAAGATTCTCATCGCCGAAGACGACCGGATGACCAGGCGTATTTTGCAGTACACCTTCGATGAGCACGAAGCCTTCGTCCACATGGGATTCGAAGTGATCATGGCCAACGACGGGGCGCAGGCCCTCGAGCTCTTTGGAGAGGCGACCCCGGACCTGGTCATCTCCGACCTGTTCATGCCGCGAGTGGATGGTTTCGCTCTCTGTCAATCCATCCGAGAACACCCCAACGGAATGGACGTGCCCATCATCGTCATGTCCGCTATTTGGAAGCAGCCTCAGCTCCTGGACAGGCTGAAGAACAGCTTCGGGGTGGAGTTCCTCGAAAAACCCTTCCAGGTCGAGACCCTAATCGCTCTGGTGAAGTCAACGCTGCGGCTTACCGCCTGAGTTAGGCGACCCTTCGCCGCCAAGGAGGCTCCATGTTCCTGAAAAACGAGCTCACCGAACTGTTGGGGATCCGCTATCCGATCCTCGGCGGAACCATGATGGACCTATCACTGGCGCCTTTCGTGACTGCCATCAGTAAGGCGGGGGCGCTGGGGGTCATCGCGTCGGTCATCTACAAGGAGTACGATCACTTCCGCGCCGACCTCCGGGCAGTAAAGGATGCAACGGACAACCCCTTCGCGGTGAACATCAACCTGTTCCCCATGATGGAGAAGCTCGACAACCTGCGCTACCTCGAGATCATGGCCGAGGAGGGAGTGAAGATCGTGGAGACCTCCGGCTTCGCCCCGCCCGAGGAGCTACTGGCGAAATTCAAGGAGTACGGCTTCACCTGGCTGCACAAGTGCGTGGGCGTACGCTACGCAAAAAAGGCCGCGAGCCTCGGCGCGGACGCGGTCATCGTGGTGGGCTACGAAAATGGCGGCGCCACGGGGAACCTGAACGTCACCACCCTGGTGCTGGTGCCTCGGACCGTGGACGAGGTGAACATCCCGGTGGTGGGCGGCGGAGGCGTGATGGATGGTCGCGCCATGCTCGCGGTGATGGCCCTGGGCGCCTCGGGGGTCATCCTGGGTACGCGGCTGATGCTCTCGGAAGAGTGCCCCATCCACTCCGACCTCAAAAAGGCGCTCCTACAGGCAAACGAGCTGGACACGGACATCATCATGCGTTCGGTGGGTTTCGCACACCGCATCTGGATGAACTCCCGGGCCAAGGAGGCCCAGCAGATCGAAAACAGCGGCGGAGGCATCGCCGAGCTCTATCCGCACGTCTCGGGGGAGGCCGCCCGGGAGATGTACGAAACCGGGGACCTGGACGCAGGCACGGTCTCGTGCTCTCAGGCCATCGGCCTGGCCCAGAAGATCCAGCCCGTGGAGGACATCATCGCCGAGATTGTGGCCGACGCCGAGGCCCGGGCTGGCCAGCTCAGCGAATGATCTTGGAACCGCCGCCGAGCCCATCGGGGGTAATGATGCGGCCCTCCTCCTGACGCTGCATATCCCGAGCCTGCTCGATCATTCGATCCACCGCTACGTTGACCGCCTGGGGGAACTTGTCGAGGGCTTCAGTGAGGTTCTTGGCGTCGATCTCGCAACGCACGGGCAGAGGCCCCGAGGGAGACATGAGGTGGGCCTCGCCCATGAACAAGGGCTCACGGGAATCGTCCACGGAGCCGTCCTCCTTGACGGGAGTCAGCACCTGGATAGACCCGGCCTTGAGGTCGGTAAAGGTCTCCTCCCGGAAAAGACCTTTTCGATCCAGGGAAATATCGGCGACGGACTTCATGTTCTCATTGGTCACGAGTCTCTCCTGTTTCAATCGGGACGCAACAATCTAAGCGTCCTGGGTGTCGGACGCAAGGGCAAGGGGAAGTCGTACAGTAAAGCTGGCTCCGCTCCCCGGGGACCCGGCCACCTCGATGGTGCCGCCGTGCTCCACCACGATGCGGTGCACAATGGCCAGGCCCAGGCCGGTGCCCCGCCCCTCCTTGGTCGTGAAATAGGGCGTGAAGATCTGCTGCCGCACGGTCTCGTCGAACCCATGGCCGTTGTCCTCCACCGAGAACCCCACCCCATCGTGCAGCGAAAAGCTGTGCAGATGAATCTGGGCCCCGTCCTTTTTGCCCACCGCGTCCTTGGCGTTGCCGAGCAGGTTGTGCAGCACCTGCATGAGCTGCTCCCGGTCCGCGTTGACCTCGGGCAGGTCCTCGGCCAGGTGGATCTCCACCCCCACACCGTCGGCGTCATGCAGCCCCAGGGCGTGCCGGAGCACCTCGTTGATGTCGCAGGGAGCCAGCGCCGGCTTGGGCATACGAGCGAACTCAGAGAACTCGCTGACGATACGCCGTAGCCGTTGTACCTCTTCCAAAATGGTGACTGTGGACTCCTCCAGGATCTCGTCAAACTCCGGTCGCCCGAGCTGGTGGGCCCGCCGCAAGGTCTCGATGGAGAGCTGGATGGGAGTGAGAGGGTTCTTGATCTCGTGGGCGATGCGGCGGGCAATCTCCTGCCAGGCCGCGATGCGTTCGGCGCGCATCAGCCGCTCCCGGGCCTCGCGCAAGTCGCCGGTCATTCGGTTGAAGGACCGCACCAGATCTCCCACCTCGTCCTGGGGCCCCGGGGGGATGGTCACACTGAGCTCCCCCCCGGCCACGGCCTCCGCCGCCGCCGCCACCTTGCCCAGCCGTCCGGTCACCCGCCGCACCACGAAGGCCCCCACCACCAACACGACGAACAGGAAAGCCGAGCCCGCCAGGGCCATGATGTTCAGATCCAGCCGCTGTCGGGCAAGCACCAGCTCCTCATCGCTGACCGCCACAATGAGCCACGCAGCCCCGGTGCCCGCAGGCCCCGGCAGCGCAACCCGCCGCTGGGCATACCGCTTCCAGCGACTCCAGCCCTCGGGGGGCGCTTTGAGCACCCGCCCGTTCTTCTCCCGGAGCAGATAGGCCACCCCGGGCTTGCGCGACAGCCGGGTCCACAGCGCTCGCTCCACCAGCAGGCCGCCCATCACCACCACGTGGGTCCCCGGCCCCGAGACCCTCCGGGCCACCACGATGGCGGCCTTGTCCTGCACCGCGAGTTGCTCGCCCACCTTGACCTCCACCGGAAGTCGCACAAAGGCCGCCTGTCCCTCTAACTTGGCGGCGAGCCGCCCGGGCAGACGATCCACCATGCCCACGCGACCCGGCGCGTGACCCGCCGACAACACCCGCCCCCGCCCGTCGGTGATGAGCAGCACGTCAAAGCCCAGGTGGCGCATGCGCCGGGGCCCCTCCTCGTCCAACTCCCGCTGAAGGTCCGCCGGCAGCCGCCCCCGGGCCAGCTCCACCAGCACGCGGCCGATCTTCGGGTCGCTGTCTGTGGCCAGATCGTCCACCTTGCGTACGATGGCATCGGTAGCCTGCTTGACCTGTTGCTCGAGCAGGTGCTCCATTTCCCGTAGGGTCTTTTTGTGCTCCCGCTCGTAGCGCTTGGCCACCACCTCGCGCGCGATATAGGCAGTGGTACCCACGGGCACCAGGGCCGCGAAGACAAAGGCACCGGTCAGCTTGACCCAGAGTCCCAAACGCACGGCTATCCTCCCGCACCCGGGCGCCACGGCCCCTGGGCATAGTGTGCGCTCTCCCACCGCATCAGTCCCCAGGGCCCGCGGCGTAGGGTCCGCAAGGAGCCCGTCACGTCCGCACGCACGCCCACATGGAACAGCGGGATCAGCGGAAGCTGCTGCATGAAGCGACGGATGCGCACCACGAGCCCGCTCCGTCGCCGCACCAGGCGCCGGGCCCGCGCGTTCTGACCGGCGGCCGCCAGGGCCGCGGCCAGGTGGTAGCGGGAACGCAGCACCGGCGAGGTGAACCGGAAGAGGGCGAGGTCGTACTGGCCGGCGGCCCGCCGCTTTGCGAAACTCGCCGCGGTGAGCCGGGTGATGGTGACCCGGATATTTACCGCCGCCAGGTCGGCGCTGATCTTGCGGGCGGCGTCCGTGTCCCGCACCCGACTCCGGTCCACCAGCAGACTCAGCACCAGCCGTCCGCTGGTGTCAACGCGCGCAGCCACGGTGGGATTGGCGAAGGCAGCGCGAAGCAACCGCCGCGCCCGCGTCGGTGAGTAAGGCGCGCTCTTACGGGCCCGACGTAGGGCGCGCCGTCCCAACAGCACCGGCGGCACGGGTCCGTGGGCCGGACGGGTGGGAGCCACCGTGACCAGAGTCCGTAGGCGTCGCTTGTTCGTAGCCAGGTAGATGGCGCGCCGCACCCGGACGTCGGTCACCGGCCCCCCCCTCCCCACAAGGAGAGCGACGGTGGTCACAGCCGGGCTCCGTAGGCGCCGACTCGAAAACCCCGGTCGACGCCCCCACAGCTTGGTGCCACGGTACGAGACGATGGATCGACGCAGGTAGAAGGCGCGAACCTCGTCCAGAGGCCGGCGGTAGGACACCAGCTTGAGGTCACCCAGGTAGGGACGTCCGGCGAAGTGGCGAGCGTAGGCGCCGAGCTGCAGGGCGCCGGTCAGGCTGCCGCGAACGTAGCGGAAGGCGCCGGTGCCGTCGTATCCGCGCCCGGGGGCCTGTCCCCGGGGGGTAATCAGGGCCGTGGGCGCGGCCAGTACAGTGGGGAACTCCGCGGCGGGCCGGTGGAGAGTCACGCGCACCTTCGCACCGCCCACCGCCTGGATGGACTTCATGGCACCGAGCACCCAGCCCGCCTTCGAGCCCGACAGGCGCTGAAGAGAGGCCACCACGTCAGCCGACGTCAACACTCGACCTCGGTGACTCTTGACCCCGGTGCGCAGCTCCATGAGTAGAGTGCGCCCGCCACGGTTGGTGGGAGCCAGACTGGTGGCCAGATGAGGCACTGCCGCCCGTCCCTGGCGCTTCAACCGCATGACGCCGTCATACAGCAGGGTGGTGATCTGCCACTCACCGAGACGGCGGGTGTGTACGGGATCCAGGGTCTGGGGTCGACTGTGCAACGCCGCGGTCACTCGCCCCCCGTAGCTGGGCGCCCGATAGCCCGGCACCACCAGACCGAACACGACCGCGGCCCAGAGCAGCGCGGTCATCGGGTCACCAGGAGGTAGCTCCGGCGACGGCGGGCGTTCCACACTACCGACGCCACGTGCGCGCTGCCGTCGAGATAAACGTTTCCCACGGCGATTGCCGTCACCGAGCCCTCGAAGCCCGCCACCCTGCACAGCCGTGCCCCCTTGCCCAACCGCCGCACGGAGATGGCGTCAGAGCTCCCGAAGGAGCGCACGGTAGTTGTTACAACCTCCGGGCGGCCGTCCCCGTCGAGATCCCCCAGGGCGAAGGCGCGACCGACTCCGTTGAGGCGCTGCTGGAGCTGGCCCCCGGGCAACCGCCGCAGGGTGAGCTTGGAGGCGCTGTCCACCACGCCATAGACATACCCGCTCTTGGGACGAAGCGGTCCGAAAGGCGCGAGCTTGAAGTTGTGAAAGACCCGCGGCATGAGCATCCGGACGCGTACCCGGGGTTTCCACCCCAACCCGCGCCCGCTGTACTCGGCACGACCGGTGAGGGGATAGCCGATGGCCAAGGTGGTTTTGCCACCCATGGTGGCCATGGCCATTGGGTACCCACCAAAGCGGCGTTGGATGGAGAAACGGCCCCTCTTGTAGCTGATCTGCACCGCCGTACGCCGCTCGCTGATTCGCGCCAGGATGTCCGCCTTGCGGTCGCCATCCAGGTCACCCACGATCACCGACCCCATGATGAAGCGTGGCCGCACCGACGCCAGGGGGCCCGAAAAGGGCACGGTGGCCACCTGATCGAACCGGTTGTACACCTTGTTCCACCGGCGGATCTCCACCGCGTCAGAGCGCAGCAGGATCAGCTCGGTGCGCGCGTCACCGTCCACGTCCCCCAGCGCCACACCCCAGTAGGCCTGCTTGCCCAACAACCGCCACTTTCCGGTGCAGGTGAGTGTCCTCTTGCCGGCGGGGGAACCCAAATAGGATCGAACGGCATTGTCCACCCGACGCGACACGGCCAGATGCGTGAGCAACCGCGCCCGCCGCTTCTTGAGACGCCCCCACAGGGTCTGGTCGGTGTCGTAGAGCCGGGCGCGCAGGTGCAGGCGCCCGCCCGTGACCACCACCTGCGCCAGCAGGGTCAACGCACAGCGCCCCCTCAGCCCCCTCGTCAGGGCCGTCTGGTCATCGAGGTGGGTGGGCAAAACCTTGAGCTGCCGGAACTTCAACCCCCGCAACCGGGTAACCACGAGCCCGCTGAGCACCCGGGCGAGCTGCTGCTGCCCGGTGCTGAACACTCCGGGGGGCTGCCGAAGCTGAAACCCGATCCGGATCGTGGGTACCCGCCGCCCTTCCAAAGCCGGACCTACCTTGCCCACGAAGTCCAGGGCCAGGCGATCCAAGCCTCCCGAAGCCGGCGGCAAGGGCGCTGCGACCGCGCTGTAGGTGGGCAACAGCGTCCAAAACAGCATTGCTCCAAACACCAATACAATAGAAGCCAACCGCAATCGCACACGTCCTCCTAGGAAAGCAACCCCTGGTCACTCATCATCTTGGATCACGTGCTCGCCAGGATCAACCTCCGGGACGGGGGCGGGCTCGGGGGCGGTGCCCGGTAGGAAGTACTCCTGGCGACCACCACCAGCATCGGCGGGCATGGCAAAGCCTTTGATCGGATCCACCCGACGGACGATGACGGTCTTGGGCCGCACGAAGGTGCGCTTTCGCTTCCCCTTCAGGATTCGCCCGAACAAGTCTAGCCAGATGGGTGCCGCCGCGCGCCCGCCGGTCTCCCGCCGACCGAGGGGCGAAAAGTCGTCGTGGCCCACCCACACCGACGCCACCAGCGACGGCGTGAAGCCCACGTACCAGGCGTCCCGGTTCCGGTTCGAGGTGCCGGTCTTTCCGGCCGCCGGCCGCCGCAGTCGCCGCACCCGCCAGGCCGTGCCCTTGCGCACCACCGAGGTCATCAGGGAGGTGACCACGTAGGCCCCTTCTCGGCTCATGGCCGGAGCCAAAGCGGCCCGATCCACCGGCAGCGCGCCCATGCGCCGGATAAAGAGCGGCGCCTGGTACAGGCCACCCCCGGCGAAGACGGCGAAGGCACCGGCCATCTCCACGGGCCGCACCCCCGAAGCGCCAAGGGCCAGGGACAGGTGTTTGGTTAGCGGGGAACGGATGCCGACCTTGCGCGCCAGGGCGCGAACACGCACCCCACCCACCCGCTCGTAGATCCGGCAGGCGATGGAATTGACGGACTTGGCCAGCGCCTGACGCACCAGGAGGTGACCGGCGTACTTCTTGCTCCCGCGCTTGCGAATACGCAACCAGTTCTCGCAGGGGTGAGGCGCGTCCGGCAGCCGCGTGGCCGCGGTGATCAGCTTGTGCTCCAGGGCCGCGCCATACACGATGGGTTTGAAGGTGGAGCCTGGCTGACGCACGGCACGAATGGCCCGATTGAAACCACCGGTGCGGAAATCGTAGCCCCCCACCATGGCACGCACCTCCCGCGTCTTAACGTCCACGAGCACCAACGCGCCCTGGGGCCCCTGGGCGAGGCGCAGAGGGATGGGCTGGCCCTTGGACGCAGCCCGAGTGGGCGACACCCGCACCACGGTGCGCACCTTGAGCAACCTCGAGGGCGGAAGCTTACGTGGGTTGTATCGCTTCTCTTGCCGCACACGCAGGCGCCCCTTCACTTTGCCCAGATCCACCGTGGCAGTCCCTTGCTTGTCATCAAAGGCGACGACCACTCCGCGGTAGATTCGCCCCGGAACCAGCCGACCAGACTGCTTGCGGCGGAGGCGCTTGAGCTCACGCGCCAGACTGCGTCTTCCCAGGGGTCGACCAAACCGCATGACACCTTGGCGACGATCGATGTTGCGGAGCCCCTTCTCCAGAGCCGCTCGAGCGGCGCGCTGCAGGCGCAGATCACAGGTGGTCACCACGGTGAGCCCCAGGTACGACAGCGCCTTTTTGCCAAACCTCGCCCTGAGCCGCGCCCGCACCAGAGTTAAAAACTCCGGCGCCGGGGAGGCCGGCCTCAGCCCCCTTGGGCTCAGGGGCAGCGGTGCCTTGGACACCCGCTCGGCCTGGGCGGACGTGATCTTGCCGGTCTTGACCATCTGGGTGAGCACGTATCGCTGGCGACGCTTGGCGCGGTCAGGATGCTTCACCGGGGAGAGCCGCTCGGGCCCCTGGGGCAGCCCGGCCAACACCGACGCTTCGGCGAGACCGATCTTCTCTACGTCCTTGCCAAAATAAAAGCGCGAGGCCTCCTGCACCCCGTAGCGCCCGTGTCCGAAGTAGATCTGGTTCAGGTATAGCTCCAGGATTTGCTCCTTGGAGAGGGTCTGCTCCAACCGGCGCGCCAGGATCACCTCTTGCACCTTGCGACGGAGCTTGCGTTCGGACGACAGGAAGAACGTCTTGACCACCTGCTGGGTAATCGTAGAGCCACCCTGGGCGTATCGGCCCGCCCGCATGTTGGCGAAGAAGGCTCTCACCATGCCCAGCAGGTTCAGCCCCGTGTGGTGAAAAAACTTCGCGTCCTCCGCGGCAACCACCGCCTCGATGAGCACCTTCGGGATGTGCTCATAGGACACGTGACTACGCCGCTCGTCGAAGATCTCGCCCAGCAGGGTTTTGCCGTCAGAGGCCAGGACCCGGGTGACCTGTTTGGAGCGGTAGGTCTTGAGCTTATTCACATCGGGCAGATCGGCGTCAGCGCCGTACACCGCAAAGAGGCTGGCCATGATGGCCACGCTGGCGGTGAAGCCCAAGAAGGCCAGCAGCACCCCCCACTTACCGATGCGCCAGCCCAGCCCCAACACGCGCCTGCGTCGCTGGTCCCCGCTGAGGTCTGACCACCGTTTTCCCGTGGGCTCTGAGGTCATGGCGCGCTTGTTCCTGGATCTGCTCACCGGCTTTTTATGCAACCTGGATGCCGACATGAAATCCTCAAGGCTCGCGGGACCCGAGGTCCGGATGTGGACCACCAGACACCCCGGAACGCGTCCTACCTGCCACAGTCCTACTCACGGTCCGACCCACAGCTCAACTCACGGTCCAAGATCTGCCCCGCAGACCGGACCGATAGGCAATACCATAGGGCCTGCAACTCTTCCAACCGAGCGGCGGGTAGATCCCCCGGCGCCCCCAGCACCCGCCGCATCCGCGCGGCCTGGGTATAAACCGCCAGGGAGACCGACACCGAGAGGTTAAAGCTGCCGGTGAAGCCGTGCATGGGAATGCTGAAGGTGCCATCTGCCCCTTCCAGGGCCACGTCGGTCAACCCATCCCGCTCATTGCCGAACACCAGGGCCACCGACCCCTCGTCAGGCAGCTCCTCCAAGGAGACTTCGCCTCCGGGGGCCGCCGCCCAGATCTGGTGGCCGCGGTCCCGCAGGGCGTGGTAACACCCCTCGGTGGTAGCGTGTAGGTGAAAATCCATCCACTGATCACACTGCAAGCCGACCTTCTTGGACATGGAAAAGGGCTCAAACCCCTCCACGGCGTAAAAGTTCTGAAGACCCATGGCCTCGGCGCTGCGCACAGCCGCCGCGCCGTTGTGCGGATCGTGGAGATTCTCCACAACCACCGTCAGACGCACCAGACGACGGCTCAGCACCTCGTCGATGCGGGCCAGCCGCTCATCGGTCACGTGGGGCCGGACCACCTGAATGACACGGGCCGCGCCGAGGCGCGCCAGGTACCGCGCCGCCCGCTTCTGGTTGAGGGGCTGCCGACTCATGACTTCCCAAGGCTTGCGCAAACCAGGCGCACCATTCCGTCGCCGACGCACATGTAATATAAAAACCTACACATACCTACTTTATACTACATCAACCGTTGGTCAGCAAGCCGGGACCGGCGGAGGGGCGCAAAGGGAGGCGGGAAGCGACCGAAGCCGCCTACTGCCACTGTTTGGCGGCGGAGACGTAGTCGAAGCGCAGCCAGATGTCGTCGACGTTCCTGAGCATCAGCCCACTCGAACCTTCCATGGAGAGGATCTGGGCCGGAATGAAGATGGCGTACTCTCCGTAGATGGCCCGGCACGCCAGGGCCGTGTCCGATCCGTCGGTATACGTTGCCTGGGCGAACTCTTCCCAGGGAACGTTGAAATAGGCGTCCACCAGCGCGATGACGTACTCGCTATCGGTGGGGTTGGCGACCCCGTAGTCACCGCCCCAGACCGGGTCCTGGAACAGATTCCGGGCGGGGCGAACCGAGGCGAGCTGCATCTCGCCTTGCTCCTGGTCCGGAGTCAGGCACCACTGGGAGTAGAAGTCGTTCTTCTGCAGCAAGCCCATCTGCAGATAGGTGGTGTTATCGTCGGTGAGATCGGTCCCCTGCAGGGAGACGGCCACCGACCAGTGCCGCTCGGCGCACTCGGTACCGGTGAGTAGATGGATCGTGCCCGGCTCCCCAAGGCCGATGGTTCCCAGGGGCGCCACCGAGAAGGGGATGAGCTGCCCGTCGTACTCGTTGTTCGCGTTGAAATGCGCATACCGTTTGGACATGAGCATGGCCCGGAACCGCTCGGTGTCAGTCATAGTGTTCAGGCCGTCCGCCAGGTCGGAGCGGTCCGAGAGCTGGAGCAGGTTCTCCTTGAGACTCAGCTCCACGTGACGGTTGCCCGGTGACTGCCCACCGATGTTGCCGGCGCCGATGATAGCGTTGAGTTGGGTAACGAGCTGATCCAGCTCACCGGGGGTTCGGGCCGCCAGCACGGCCTGCCGAAGCGAAAACTGGGTGACCTGCAGCTCGTACTCCACCGCGCGTACGGCCAGGTAGAGCATACGCTGCGCCAACCGCATCTTGCGTCGATAGGCCTCCACCTTGCCCTTGTGATCGCTCTCGGTCCCGGTCCAGAGATCGTTCCAAAGGTCGTGAAACAGCGACATCCGGCTCTGGTTCGCCACCCGGTTCACGCGGCTGGTCCCCTCCTTGATCAGGCGGGCCACCTCGGCCTTGGCGTTGCGGATCTTCACCATCGACAGGGCCAGATCGAGCTTGGACTTCTCGCCGCGACGCGCCTGGGTTTCGGCGCCGATCAGATGAATCTCCGCGTCGTGGAAGCACTTGGCGTCCGCGATCTGGTCTTCCCAGTCGGCCAGGAAATCCGCGTGGAGGGTCTTGATCTGGTTGATCCCCGCGTACTCATCCATGCCCGAGACCACGCCACCGGCGACCAGGTCGAAGGTGGAGTTGAGCACCTCCTTGCGCGAGTCGCCGTCCCCGGTGAAAAATCCGATGATCGCGGGGACCGCGCTGACGACGCCTCGGATCAGGTCGATGCTGCCCTGGAGCTGGCTGGTGTAGGTCGTGAAATACTCCTCCAGCTCGTCTAACTGATCCGTCACCGTCTCGCTCATCTCCAGGGCGGCGTCATCGAAGGTGCACGTCCACATGGCCGCGCGGTACTGACTGGTGTAGTCCTCCAGCGCGCTCCCGGCGACTTGCACGTCCTTGGCCGCTGACCGCGCCGAGAGTGCTAGCTCCCCGAGGCTTCCCTGGTAGCAGTCCGGCATGTCGAGCGCCGGATCCTCGTTGACCATCTCGCTGATGAGCTTCCGACCGCCGAAGATAGCCTTGCACGCATGGGCCGCGCTGACGAAGGCGTTGTGGTCGTCAGTGCCCGGATCCTCGTAGTGCTCCAGGACGAACAGGTCGTTCCAGAGGCAGGTCGAGTCCCGCGTGCACACGGCGTACTCGACGACCATCTCCGCGATGCCGGGATCCACGGCCTTCAAGGCCTCCCACCACTCGTCTTCGGTCTCGGGCAGATAGTCGTTCAGATCGGTTTGATTGTGACGCACGTCGATGGCGTGGTTGATGCCATCGATCCATTCGTTCACCTCGTCGGACTCCAGCCGAGCGCGATCCCCGAGCTGGAACTGGATGCGACTCTGTATGCAGAGCTGGTACCCCACGTCGTCCTGCGTGAGCTGATCCCGCAGCCGCTGCTCGTCGAAGGCGCAGACCGGGTTCACCGGATTCATGAAGCAGGACTGGGGCGACAGCTCCGGCCAGACGCCATCGTCGAGCACCTGATCGGCGGTCAGGCCGTAGGGATTCCCGCAGAGGCTGATGAGCTTCTCCCCGTAGAGGCGCTTGACCTCCAGGACCCGGCTCGGCACCTGGGCCTGCTGATCCGCCTGGATCTGACGCTGGAGCAACAGGTCCCAGGCGGCGTCCGCTGCCACCTTGGCAGCCGCGGCTGTGGTCACCGCGTCGGAGGCGAAGTTGTCCATGATGTAGGTGGAGATGGCCTCGAAGCGCTGCCCGGCTGCGTCTGGATTGGTGAGCCCGCGATACAGCGGCAGATCCTTGTCTTCGATGCCGAGGGGATTGTCCCCCGCCTGCAGAGCCCGCCACTGGGAGACGTACCTCGCGAGCGCCATGGCGATCCGATCCTTAGATTCCGCCCACTGGCTCTCCCAACCCACGACCCCGGCCTCGCGGGCGCGCTGGTGGAGCATCTGCGCCAGGGGCACGAGCACCGCGGCGTAGCGCATGGTTTTGCCCAGGGTGTCGGGCAGCGCACCGCCACGGAACCGGGTCAACAGCACGATCTGCGTGGCCGCCTCGATCTGCGCCCGCAGCCCCTCCAGAATCACTACCGGAATGCCCACCGCCTGGGTGATCTCCTGGCTCATGGTCCCCGGCGCGAAGTTCACGCCACGATAGTCCGGCGCGTTTAACAGCGCGGGGGGCACGTGCATCAGTCGCCCCGCCACCCGCGGGTGCAGCACCAGATCCCAGCCGGCAATGGACTGGGCCAGTCCCTGGTCGAGCTCGTTGAGATCCAGGAGGCCGAGGTACTGGTCCGCCTCCTGGGTGGCCTCCCGAGCCACGAAGGTGTGAACCTGGATCCACTGTTGCAGCACGCGCAGCCCCATTCTGGCGCCGGCCTCATCGGTCACGGTCCAGTGGATCTGGTCGGGCACGCCCTGGCGGGCAAGGGCCGACATGCCGAGGGCCACGGCCCGGATCGCCAGGGGCGCGTCCAGACACCGGGGCATCTCCACAGAGGTGCATACGCCATCGACACCACAGCCCGAGAGCTCGTTGAGACACTGGGCATCGGTTCCCCCCGGGGAAGGAGGCCCGGCCTGCACCAGGGCGAGATCCGCGAGGCAATTCTGCAATTGCTGCTGCGGCGTGAGCTGGACCGAGCGATCGCCGTACGTAAAGAACGGCAGCGCCATGGCCCGGATAATCGGGGCGCCGCCCTCGCACATCAGATCCCCCGAGGCGTTCAGGTTGGCCAGGGCGGCCGGCATGAACTGCACCGACTCCAGGGCGTTGCCGTGACCGAAGCACAGGGCGCGCTGAATACTGCCGGCCAGGCCGGTGGCCGTGCCGGTGCCGGTGTCGGTGAAATCCGAGTCCGACACGAAGCAGGCCGCGGTCTCGCTCTCCCAGGGCAGCGGATCGTCGTACCGATCCACGATGGGCGAGAATCCGGGCTCCTCACCGGCGCCCAGGGCCGGCGGGGTCTCCCCGGTGGGGATGTCTCCAGTGCGCGACATGGCGAAGGACCAGCTCGCCCGATGGCGCTCGTCCACCAGGGTGGCCGGCGCATAGGTCAAGCCGATACCGCCCACGGCCATGGTCAAGGTCCCCTGCAAACCCCCGTCAAAGGCCCGAACGGCGCCGGCTCCCGACACCGTGACCTCGGTGGTGGTCTGCTCCACCGTCGTGGCACCGCCGAGATAGATCCGAACGGACCGATCCGTCTGTCCCTCTACTGCGTCGAAGGTCCCGTCGCCCCGGAGCATAAAGACCCAGTCCGCCGGCAGGATCCCCGCGGGGTCCGACAGGACGAGGGTCCCGTCCCCGTACAGCTTCAGGGAGGCCGGCAGCCCCAGCATGCTAAAGCGCGTCTCCACGTCCACCGCGGACAGGGGCTGGTCGGTCCGGAGGGTGGCGCTCGCCGACCGCATGAGGATCCGCCCCTCGTACACACCGGGGTTCAGCGGAGTGACGATGGGCGGCGTGGTCTTTTGTAGCCCCACCACCTCGATCTGGTTGCGGTGGTGGGCGGTGAGGGTCCAGGAGAGTCGAGCCGCTCCGGGGAGCTGCCGCACACGCAAGGCCACCTGCACCTGGGCGTCGGCGGCCACCGTGGCCACGGTGCACTCGGGCCCGAAGTCGGCCTCAGGCTCGCACTGCACCTCGAGCCCGACGCTGGCCACCAGGCGTACATCGTTCAGCGCGCCCCGGGGCGCCCTCAGGGTCACCAATTTTGGCGTCTCCAGGTTCCAGTCGTACACCGGGACGAAGCTCGGCGTAAGCAGGATCTGGCTCGGCGACGGCGGCGTCACGCCCGGGATGGACTCCAGGTCCGAAGCGTCTCGGCAATCGCCGAAAAAGTCACACCACCCATCGCAGTCGGTGTCGGCGATGCACTCGTGCCGGCAAAGACCGCGCTCGCAGCGCGTTCCGCAGGGACACTGTACGTCCTGGCGGCACTCGGTGCGGGTCCTGATCAGGTCGGGGTTCTTGGTGCACTGGTACCCCTGGATCACGGCGTCCGATCCCGGGCCGGCGTCGTTCCCGCCGCCGTCGTCATCGCCACAGGCCGTCCCCATCCCCACCGCTACGAGCAGTAGCATCATCGTGAATCGTCTCATGGTCGTTCTCCTTCGATCTCGCTCGTTGGGTTCGGAATCTACTGTCGCTCGTAGGGGCCCAGGTCGGGGGTGCCACCCACCACCCGTGGGTTCCCGTTCAGGTCGAGCGGAAGGGGCTCGGTGGTGTCTCCGTCGCCGTCTATGTCCAGCCAATCTTCCGGCAGGTAGGTATTGCTCCCGGCGTTCACCGAAGGGGAGCCGCTCTGGAGCGTAAGGTCCGGTGGATTCGTCCCGGCGTTCACAAACAGCGGGTTGTGGTGTCTCGGAGACACGCACGTGCCGTTAGAGCCGGAGCACCCGGGCAGACAGCCGCTGTGGCCGGCGTCGTTCCAGATGTCGGTGTAGTAGGAGAACACCCGGCGCTCGGAGCTGCAGGTGTCAAAATGCAGGTCGAAGTCGCGGAGCGGGGCAAACCCGGAGTTCCCCCAGAAGATGGAGTTGTACAGGTACGCCCTGCCACTCTGGAGAAACACGGCCTCTTTGCTGTGCCCCGTGGCCGTCACGTTGTAGAGGCTGACCACGCCCCTGGCGATGGCGAGCGCTGCGCTGATGCCCGAGGCGGCGTTGCCCTCAAAGGCGATGTTGGCCAGTAGATCTCCGGTGGCCTCCATGCTCCAGAATCCGCCGCCGCTGCCGGATTCACAGTTCGCGGTAGAGATCGACGAATACGCTCCGTTACTCCAGAAGACGACGTTCACCGCGCGCAGGGCGGTATCGTAGGTGGCCAGCCCGCCTCCGTTTCCGGAGTAGCAGCCCGAGCCGGTGATCTGGGCCACGTTGCTGTCGAAGGTCGTGCCGACCACGTCCAACGTGGAGTGCTGGGCAAAGACCCCCCCGCCCGCGCCGAAGAAGTACAGATACAGCTCCTCGTCGAACCCGCCGTCACAGGGGGCGTTGCCGGTGTACACAGCGGTGTTGCCGGTGAAGGTGGATCCCGAGATCAGCACATCACTATCCAGCACATACACGCCGCCACCCACCGCGTTGTAGAAGTTGTCGGCGGCAACGCAGTTGAGCCAGTTGATGTTCTGATAACTCGCCTGGTTGCCATCGAAGGTGGTGTCTTCGATGCTGACCCCGGTACACTGATCGATGATCATCGCGCCACCCAGGGGGGCGCTATTGCCCGAGAGGGTGGTCCCGGTGATCAGGACCCCGTCGGTGCCGCTGATCATAACGGCTCCCCCCCCGGTGGACCAGGCGTCTGCGGTGTTGTCGGTGAAGGTGCACCCATCGATGATCACACTCTGGCCTCCATGGACATACACGGCGCCCCCGTTAACACTTGCGTGGTTGTTGTCGAAGGTGCAGCCCGTGATGGAGGTACCCGCGACCGCATCGTGCAGCAAGATGGCTCCCCCGGCTCCCTGGTTCGCGATATTGTCGCCGAAGGTGCTGTCGACAAAAGTGGGCGTCGACCCGGCCTCCGCGTACACGGCACCGCCCGAGACGCTGACGCACCCGGTGAATCGGCAGTTCCGGACCGTGGGGTTGTGGCCCGCGAGAATGCGCATGCATGTGCCGAGGTAGTTCCCTGAGGACATGGCGTTGCCATACCCTGCGGTCACCGTGAACCCATCGAGCAGCGAGAGATTTCCGCTGGTGACTACCAGATGGGAGTTGTTTTGGTTGGTGCCGATGGTGTCGTCTCCCATGATGTCGCCGCTGAGCACGGTCTCGTAGGCGACCGGATCCCGCTGGGCCATGGTGGTGATCGAGTTGCCCGGGTCAAAGCCGCCGTAGATCAGCACGCCCGCCGGCAGGACAAAAGAGGCGTGCACGTCTCCCAGATCGCTGGGGACGTAGGTGCCCATGGCCACCCAGATCTCTTGATAGGCGAAGGCCGAGGTCAGGGCGGACTGCAGGTCCGGGTAGGCGTCGGCCCAGGAGGTGCCGTCGCCCGCCCCCGTGGCCGCGTGGTCCACGTAGACAACGGGCAAGGGCAGGGAAATCGACACCTCGTCCGCGCCGATATCCACCACGGCCTGGGTGTCGTCGTCACCGTCCAGAATGCGGACGTCTCCCTCCAGATCCGTAGGCAGCCCGGTGGCCGCGGTGTTGTCTCCCTGGTCCACCAGCGGGGAGGAGAGCCAGAGGCGCAGGTCCCCGCTGTCGGCGTCCACGAAGTAGGGGTATACGTCCAGGTTGTCCGTGTCGTCGGTGGTACAACCGGTGATCACCGTACACCCCCCCAGCACGTCGGAGTAGGTGACCGTGGCGTCGGCGGTGCCCAGGTGGGCGATCTCATCCGGGGTGTTGCCCCACAGGATGGAGTTGGTCACCACCGGATGCGCGTCGTTGCGGCTCCGGAGGGCTCCACCGCCGGCGGCGCTGTTGCGGTTGAACGTAGTGTTGACAAAGACGGGAGACGAGAGATCGCAGACCGCGCCTCCCCCGTCCACCGCGGCGGTGTTGGACCAGAAAGTGGTGTTGGTGATCCGGTCGTGGCTGCCCGGCCCGAGGTACAGCCCTCCGCCGTCATCGGCGTGGTTGGCGCGGACGTCGCATCGGTCGACGATCACGGTGCCGGACTGGTTGTTCATGGCACCGCCGGACAGATCCGCCAGGTTCCCCTCGAACCGGCACTGCCGAAACTCGGCGGTGCTGTGGCTGTTATAGACGCCGCCACCGAAGAGGGCCTCGTTGCCCTGAAACACACAGCTCACCACGGTGGGCGCCGTTCCCAGGTTGATCATGCCTCCGCCATAGTTTTCCGGGTTCAAGACGTTGGTATCGGCGCGAGCCCTCCCTCCGGTGACGGTGAACCCGTCGAGGCGCGCCCCGTCGGCGCCGGTGACCACGTGGAGCACGAAGCCCGGTCCGTCCTCCTCCTGTCCATCCAGAATCGTCAAGAACCGGGCGGGATCCCGGGCCTCGGTGAAGCCCGCGGGGAAACCGCCGTAGATGACCACCCGCTCGCGCAGCCTGACCGTATCCGAGACGGACTGCTGATAGATCCGGTAGCGCCCCTCGGCCACCCGCACCTCGCAAGTGCAGCACTCGCCCGCCAGGGCCGCGGCGGCGTCCACACCGGCCGATACCGTAGCCATGGCGGTCTGCGGGCTGTCGCCGTATCCTGGAGACGAGACGCTGTGATCCACATACACGGCGCAGTCCTCATCACACACCGCCCCAACGCAGCCCGTGGAGCCACCGTCGGGCGTCACCACGACGCTGGCGTCGGTGACCTGCGCGTCGGTGAACCCCTGCGCGTCCGAGGCGTCCACCGTACCGTCCGTGGACGCATCCGGGGTTCCCGGATCGCTGTCGCCACAGGCCGCCGGTCCCACCAGAAGCCCCGCAGCGAGGCAGCCCAGGAGCAGAATGGATCTACGATTTTCCAACTCATGCGTTCTCATGAAAGTGTCTCCTCAAGCTTCAGGGGGTCTCGAAAGCGCCGCGGTCCACGGCGGCGCCGGAGACGCGCGGCGCGTCGTCCAAGTCCAGGGGCGTGGGCTCCTGGAGGTCTCCATCCCCATCCAGATCCATGTCGTCGGGCAGCAGAAGCCCGGTAGACCCGGTGTCAATGCAGGGCGACCCGGTGCCCAGATGCAGGTCCAGCGGACCGGCGCCGGGATCGTCGTTGACGAACAGTGGAGCGCTGTTCAGGTTGCCGTTCCCGGCGTAGACGGTAGCCCCCTCCAGGGTGCTGTACCGCACGGAGGGAAGCGTATTGCTCGGGTGTAGGAGCTGGGACTCGGCCACCGTGGCCGCGTTGCTCGTGTTGCCCCAGACCACGGAGTTTCGCATGATGAACAGGTCGCCCTGGGCGTGGATGCCCCCGGTGGTTTCGCCGGTGTTGGCCACCACCGTGCAGTTCTGCAGGATCGCGACCCCATTGCCGTTGTAGGCAATCGCCCCCGCGTTATAGGCCTCGTTGCCCGCCAGCAGAACATTCGTCAGGCGTGCGCTCGAACCGTACAACCCCAGGATGGAATCCCAGGTGGCCGTGTTGTTCACAAAGGTGCAGCTCGTGATATCGGCCCGGGCGTTGTCCGAAATCGTCAGGATGGAGCCCCCTCCACCGCAAACGTTGCTCTCGAATTGGCAGCGAGTCAACACGATCTCCGACGAGCTATGCGCGAATACGACCCCTTGCTGGCTGCCCTGATTCTGTCGGAAGATGCAGTCGGTGACCACCGCGTGCGCGGTTTGCGACACCTGCAGCGCGCCATACTGCGCTGCGTTCTCCTGGAACAGGGTGTTTCGGATGTCGGCCTGCGCAGACCCCGCGATCACCAGCGCCGCCTGTCCGGCACTGCTCGTGCCGTTGTGGATGAAAGTGCACCCGGCCACCGTCACCTGGCCACTGTCGGCCACGAGCCCGCCACTCCTCCCGGCACACCCGAGCATCGAACCGCCACCCCGAATGGTGAAGCCGTCGACGAGCGCTCCCTGGGCCACAGTGACCACCACGCACGCATTGTCCCACGGCAGGGCCGGATCCCCGATCTCGCCGTCCAGCACGGTGGGATGGGCGGCCACGTCGCGCTGGTCCACGGCTGTCTCGGTCCCGACGAACCCCCCATAGAACAGCAGGCCCGGGGTCAATGCGAAGGTGTCCGCCGAATCGTCGATGGTGGAAGTGATGTAGGTCCCATCAGCCACCCAGACCGCTCCACACCCGTCGGTGTCCGCTGCGGTGAGGGCGGCCCTTATGGTCGCCTTGGCCTGGGACCATGAGCTGCCGTCGGCAGAGTCGCTCCCCGTGGTGCGAACAAAGACGATGCACTGGTCGCACTGCGCACCCATCCAGCCGGGGTTGCAGACACACTGTCCGCCGGAGCACGAACCTCCGGGCGCCTCGGGACACTCCTGGACCACCTCCCCCGCCTGGCCGCAGGAGTCCCTCCAGACTACGTCCCCGTTGGCGTCACAGTCGAGGTGATCCCGGGCGTCGCAACAGGTCTGGGCGTCCTCGTCGCAGCTCTGCCCCTCCCCACAGGCGTCGTCAGCGTGAACGCAGACGTCACCCTCCTCGTCACACTGCTCGGCACCATTGCAAAAGAGCCCGTCGTCGCCACAGGGGTCGCCGTCGTGCCCCGAGCAGCTCGCGCCCTGGCAGGTGTCGGCGCCGTTGCAGAACAGGCCGTCTTCGCACACGGCGCCGTCGTTGTCGGTCCAGCCGTAGGCGTCGGTGGTCGAGCGGCACACCTGGCACTGGTTCAGTGGGTTTCGCTGGTGCTCCGTGTAGCAGAAACGGTCGATGGAGCAGAAGGTGCAGCTCACCACGCAAAGGTCGGGCTCCTCGTCGCAGAACTCCCCCTCGGGGCACTCAATGGCGCCGGGATCGCAGGCTCCGGTCTCGCCGTTGCAAGTCTCGAGCCCGTTGCACGCCACGCCGTCTGAGCAGTCCCGCGGCGAGTAGCCATCGGGGGCCGCCTCGGGATCGCAGACCAGGCAAGGGTCGTCTGGGCTCTGTCCACCGCTCGGCACACAGACGCCGTCAATGGTGCAGCCGTCACAGTCGTCCTTCGATGAGCACCCCAGGCTGAGCGAGCCCAGCACCAGAGGGATCCACAGCCAGGACAGATGGCGAATTCTACTGCTCATCAGATATTCTCCCATCTCCAGTGGGCCCACGATGGAGTCTTCAAGACTCCAGTCCGGTCATTGGGCCCAAAGAGCTTGCGACACAGAACACTTCAACAATTAACAAACTGGATACCGTGTACGGAGTTTGTTATCTGGGGAACGAAAAATTGTCAAAGTATCCGCGTGGATATTTGCGTCTGAGGGGGATCAGCGTGGGATGATCGCCGGGGAAAATCCAACTCATGCCCAGTCTTATGCTCGGCGTGGGAGGGGCCGGTCCTGACCCTCTTCGTTCACTCCTGTGTCACCAGTGTTGTAAGAGGCTCGGCAATACGATAAATTCTCGGTGTCTCGGGTAATGACGTCCGGTGGACTGCCGGATATCCTCGGGATCCCCAGAGGTGGACATGAGCCTTGATTCATCCAACGGTGCCTGGGCGGTGGACGCTAATGTTTCCTGGCGTTTCCGACTGGATGTACCCCCTGTCTCCATGCACGCGGCGCCCGATGACAGCTTCCTACTGGTAGCGGACGTGTTCGGCACTGTCCGGTGTTTGGAGACCGCCAGCGGCGAGGTGCGGTGGGAACGCACCTTCGGCATGAACAATGTACACAGCGTGCGCGCCTCCGGCGACGGCACCGGGACGGTGTTGCTGGAAGAGGGGCGGCTGATCCGGCTCGACAAGGCAGGCGAGGATGTGTGGGAGGCCTCCGTGGGCGCCTTGCGTAGCGCCTTCGACGTGAGCGCCGATGGCGAGCTCATTGCTCTGTCGGCGGCGGTCCATGAGATCAACGACGGCGAGGTGAAGATCGGTTCGAAGATCACGCTATACGGCGAGGGGGGCAAGTGGCTCGAGGATATCACCCTGGACCACGCGGTGACGCGCATGCGCTTCACCTCCGAGCGGGGCGACCTGGTGTGTACCTCCCCCGAGGGCTACGTAAGCTTCCTCAAGGACCGCAAGCTCGCCAAGCAGACCAATCTCGGATCGGCGCTGGACGGGCTGGTGAGCTGCCTCGACGGCTCCCTGATCCTGATGCCTGCGGGGGGCGACGGGATCCATGTCCTCTCGACCGCCATGCGGAGCCTCGGAGTGCTCGATGTGAGCGGGACCGTGGAGGACGTTGACGTCAGTGAGGACGGATCCTCGATCCTGGTCAAGGAGCGAGACGGCCTCATCTATCTGCTGGACGGCCACTTCCAGATGCGCTGGCGGGGCCGCGTGCAGCGCCCCGTGCTCCGGGTGGATCTGGCCAGCGACGGCAGCCACGCCTTCATCGCCGAGTCCACCGGGCAGGTAGTTCGCATGGACTTCGAGCCCGCCAGCGCGGCGCGCCCCGAACCCTGGGCCGACACCGAAGAAGCTCGGTCCATCGAACCGGTATCCGAAGTGGAGTTGGGCGGCGTCCCCCTGCGGGCCGGCCTGGGGCGGATGACCTTCGCCGGCGACGCCGTGGCCGTGCTGCCCCGGCCCACCCAATTGCTGCTGGTGGAAGACGGCGCCACCGAACCGACGCATACCGACCTCGACTTCCACGCGGCCCACGCCACCTCCGATTCTGCCAGGCCACGGCTCGCCCTGTGGAGCAACCGCCGGCTGTCGCTGATCGACCCCAAGGGCTCAGGCGCGGTAGCCGATCAATCCGTGGCCGCGGTGTGCTTCTGCAAAGGCGGGGACCTGATCGTGGGGACCGCTTCGGGGGAGCTGCACCGCTACGACAACCAGGGGGAGCGCCGGTGGTCCGTGCGCGTGGGCGCCGGCGCAGTCGGCACGGCCCAGGCGCCCGATGACGGACCGGTGGTGGTGCTCTGCGCAGACGGTTGCGTCTGTGTCGTCGACGCCGACGGAATGATCCAGGCCACCCGGGAGCTCGCCGCCCCGTCCATGGCGGACCCGGATGTTGTGGCCGAGACCATGGACTCTGAGGGTCCATCCGAGGAACAGGACTTTTGGTCCCACTACGGGCGGGCCTACCAACTGGTCATGAGCCGACCGGGCCCGGTGCTCTATCACGGCGGCGGCCGCGTGCTGCGACTCGACCTCCAGGCCGAGGTGGCCCAGGAGACGCACCTGGGCGCCGAGCTCAAAGCCGTCCACCCCATGGGCGACCTGCTCCTGGCGGTGGAGGCCAGTGGGCAGGCCGTGGTGCTCGACGCGGACCTCAAGGTACAGACACGCTTCTCGCTTTCCTCCATCGACGCCCTCCCCGCCCAGCTCGCCGGCGCACCTGTGATCCTGGACCACAACGAAGAGGCGATGCTACTGCGGGATCTGGAGGGACACGTGGTGGCCCAACACGCCGTCTACCCAGCCCCTCGCGCCCTGGCCGTATCTGCAAACAGCGCCCGGGTCGCGGTGGTGCTCGACACCAAGCTGCTCATCTTCGATCTGTCCCTGTAGTTCCCCCCAGGAGCCACCTTGAGTCGCAAATATGACCTCGTGTGCTTCGATCTGGACGGCACCCTGATCCAGGGAACCATCTTCATCTGGCAGACCCTGCACGACGCCTTTGGTACCGACGCCGGGCGGCGGCAGCGAGCCAAGGACGACTTCCACGCCGGCCGCATCACCTACCAACAATGGTTCGACCACGACCTCGTGCTCCTGGGCGAGGCCAACGCCACCCGGGAGCGCATGGTGGCCGCCCTGGACGCCATCCATCCCACGCCCGGCGCCGCCGAGACCCTGGCCACCCTGCGAACCGCCGGCATGCACCTGGCCATCATCTCCGGCTCCATCGACCTGGTGCTCGAGCAGTTCTTCGGCCTCGCGGCTTTCGATGAGGTGCTCATCAACCGGCTGGACTTCGACGACGACGGTCGCCTCGTGGGAGGCACGCACACGGACTTCGACGTGGACCGCAAGGGCGCGGGTGTGCTGGAGATCGCGCGACGTCTCGGCGTGGACGTGGCCCGCACGGCCTTCGTGGGCGACAACTACAACGACGTCTCCGCAGCCCGTACCGCCGGCCTCTCCATCGCCTTCAACCCCCGCTCCGAGGAGCTGACCGAGGCGGTCCACGAGGTGGTCACCGGAGACGACCTCCGGGGGATCCTGCCGCACCTATTGTAGCTACTTTTTATTGAGGTACACGGGACTCGTGCTGCCGGCGGTGTCCCGGGAGGTCCCTCTGAACCGGGTGAGGCTGACGTTCAGCGTGCCGGTGAAGGTGTCCTTGGAGTAGCTGGCGCCGGAGGTCACCTTGGTGAGCCTCGTGCAAACGAGCTTCGCCCGCCGCCGACTCTTCGTCCCCCCGATGGTGACCTTGAAATACTCGATCACGGCCTCTTGGCTGCCGGATCTCGATCTGTACGAGACGTGAAACCGGGCCTGGCAAGCCTTGGCCGTTCCCCAGATTCGTCCCCGAATGTAGGCGATGGGGTGTCTGCGGGTGGCGGGCATGGCCCCGGTCCACTTCCCGGTCATGGCCACGCAGGGATCGCCCTTGGGCGCTTTGACGCACCGGTTCTTGTGGCAGCCGCTCCCGGCGGGGCATCGACCACAGCTCCCACCGCAGCCATTGTCGCCGCAGGTCTTGGAGCGACAGTCGGGCTTGCAAACCCCCATGCCCAGAGGCGATGCGGTCCCGTCCCCGGAGGCGGCTGCCAACTCCGCGGACAGCGCCCAGGATAGCAACGCCCCCCCAAATACCGTCCCAAATAGCAGCGCCCCCAAAAACACCATTCCGCACGCTGCGCGTTCACTTCGCATGAGTTCTTTTCCACACATGGCTGTCGCCGCATTACCCCCTTATGTAGTCCACCGCGTTTTTGAAGATCGCCAGACCGGCGCCCTCCTCGGGGAGGTCGGGTTGTCGGGTCCAACGCGGGTGATTGGTGCGGTGGGTGAAGGCCTCGGGGTGAGGCATCAGGCCGAAACAGCGCCCCGTGGGATCGCAAAGACCGGCGATGCCCCCTGCCGAACCATTGGGGTTGGCGGGGTAGTCTTCGGTGGGCGCACCGTCGGCGGCAGCGTAGCGCACAGGCGCCAGGTGACCGGCCTCGACAGCCGCCGCCGTGGCCTCGTCCCCAAAGATGACCTTACCCTCGCCATGGCGCACACCCACCTCCAGGGAGGTCAGCCCCCGGGTGAAGACGCACGGGGACTCCGGGTCCACCGCGATCCGCACCCAGCGATCTTCGAAGCGCCCGGAGTCGTTCACGCCCACCGAGGCTTGCTGGGCGGCCACATCCCCCGCTCCGGAAGACGAAGCAGTGGCGGGTACCAGGCCGAGCTTGGCCATGAGCTGGAAGCCATTGCAGATACCGAGCACCAGGTTCCCCGCTTCAATGAAGCGGGCCAGCTGATCCACGAGCCTGCCGCCGCCGTCGGCGACCCGAGCGTACCGCCAACGAATGGCGGCGGCCTTGGCCGCACCAAGATCGTCTCCATCGAGGAATCCACCGGGCAAGCACAGTAGCTGGTATCCCTCCAGCCGCACCTCCCCGGCCAGCAGATCCCAAATCATCCGCACGTCAACTCGATCCGAGCCGGCCAGCCTCGCGGCGTGGGCGGTCTCCCGTTCACAGTTGGTGCCGTTCCCGGTCACCACGAGCACATTCACAGCGTTCGCCATGATCCTCTCCTACAGGTCAAGCGGGCGCCTCCAGGCGTCCCGCAGGGTCTCGAGGTCCAGATCGATCACCACGCCCCGGGAGAGCCCAGACACCTTGAGCCTCCTCTCCTCGGTGACCGAGCCGACCAGGGCCATCTCCTGATCCGCCATGAGCTGCTCCCAATCCTCGGTTGCGCGCGGTGAAATGGTCACCAGGAACCGTCCCGGCGTCTCTGCGAACAGGATCACCTCACCGCGACTCAGCTCTTCCCGCGGCGCCAGTCCCAGATCCACGTCCAAGCCCAGGTCGCCGGCAAAGGCGCTCTCGGCAAGGGCCACGGCCAGCCCGCCATCGGAGAGATCGTGACAGGAAGCCACCAGGCCGCGACTGATGGCCTCGTGCAGCCGGCGATAGCGCTCCTCGTTTTCCTTGAGGTCCACCTGGGGTACGCAGGCGCCGGTCCAGCCGTGGTGGCCCGCCCACTCCGTGCCGGCCATGTGGTGCCCGGTGGTGCCCACCACGTACACCAGGTGCCCAGGCGCCTTGACGTCCATGGTCACTGCCATCGAGGCGTCCTTCATCTGGCCGAGCACAGAGATCAACAGCGTCGGCGGAATGCCTATACGCGTGTCGCCGATGCGGTAGTCATTCTTCATGGAGTCTTTACCGGAGATCAGCGGGATCCCGTAGAACACGCAAGCGTCGTACAGCGCGCGACAGGTCTGTACGAGCTGCCCCAGCTTGTGGGCGCCCTCGGGATTGGTCTCACTGAGCACCGGATCGGACCAGCAGAAGTTATCCAGTGCCGCCAGCCGGGTGGGGTCGGCTCCCACACACACCGCGTTGCGCACCGCCTCGTCCACGGCGCAAGCGGCCATGTGGTAGGGATCGATGTCTATGAACCGCGGGCAGATGCCGTGTGCCACCACCACGCCCTCGGGACGGTCGAGCAGGGGGCGTAGCACCGCCGCGTCGCTGGGCCCGTCTCCGCGCGCGCCGCACAAGGGCTTGACCACCGAGCCTCCCTGGACCTCGTGATCGTACTGGCGCACCCAGTACTCCTTGCTGCAGACATTGAGCCGCCCCAGCAACGCCAGCAGGGTCTCGCCCCAGTCTGAGTCCTCGGGGAAGGGATCATCAGCGGCCGGCCCGGGAACGAGCCGCGCCTCCAACCGCATGGGCGGCAGACCCTCATGCAAAAACGTCATGTTGAGGCTCGCGAGTAGTCGGTCGCCCCAGCGCACGGTGAGCTGCCCCGAGTCGTTGAAGGTTCCCAGGGGTGTGGCCTCCACCTGGTAGCGCTCGGCCAGGGCCATGAAGGAAGCCAGCCGATCCGGCCCCACAGCGAGGGTCATACGCTCTTGGGCCTCGGACAGGAAGATCTCCCAGGGGGCCAGTCCCTCGTACTTGAGAGGCGCCTTGGACAGGTCCACGTCGGCGCCCCCCGAGTCCTGGGCCATCTCGCCCACCGAGGAGGACAAGCCCCCGGCGCCGTTGTCGGTGATGGCCGTGTACAGGCCCTTGTCCCGTACCACGAGCAGCAGATCAGTCATGCGTTTCTGGGTGATCGGATCGCCGATTTGCACCGCCGTGGCCGGGGAGCCTTCGTGCAGCTCCTCGGAGCTGAAGGTGGCCCCGTGGATTCCATCGGCGCCGATTCGTCCACCCACCATGACGATCACGTCCCCGGGGCGGGCCGCCTTCTCGTGGCTGGGAGCGCCTTGCAGTATTGCGGGCATGATCCCCCCGGTGCCGCAGTAGACCAAAGGCTTACCGAGATAGCGATCATCGAAGACTAACGAGCCGTTTACCGTGGGAATACCGCTTTTGTTGCCGCCGTGCTCCACGCCCTCGCGCACTCCCTCGAGAACCCTCCGGGGGTGCAGGAGTCGGGGCGGAATCTCGCCCTCGTAAAAAGGCGAGGCCAGACAAAAGACGTTGGTATTGAAGATGAGCTCGGCGCCCATGCCCGTGCCAAAGGGATCCCGGTTCACGCCCACGATACCCGTGAGAGCGCCGCCGTAGGGGTCCAGGGCCGACGGGGAGTTGTGGGTCTCAACCTTGAACACGAGGTTGTGCTCGTCGGTGAAGCGCACCACGCCGGCGTTGTCCTTGAACACGCTGACGCAGATGTCATCCTCACCGCGGTTTTCCCGCACGACGTCCGTGGCACCCTTGATGAAGGTGTCAAAGAGAGAGTCGATGATCTCGGCCTCGTCGTTGCCCCGGTGGTTGTAGATGTGGGCGTTGAAGATCTTGTGCTTGCAGTGCTCCGACCAGGTCTGGGCTAGACACTCCATCTCCACATCCGTGGGCGCGGCGGGCAACCCAGCCTCGGTCCGTTGGGCGACCATCTCGGCCGACGCAAAGTGGTCGCGGATGACGCAGAGCTCTTCCACCGAAAGGGCCAGTACCATCTCTCGGCTGAGCTGGGCGAGGTCTTCGTCACTGCCCGACAGGTCCACCGACTGCACCGTGGTGTCCACTTCGAGCTCCGTCACCCGGGGGACAGTGGCCTCGAGGCCTGAGGCCAAAGCCGCGACGCGGTCTAGTACCGTGACCCGCTGAATGAGGGTGTTGGCGAGCAGCGACCTGGCGATGCGCTCCACCTCCTCACGCTCCAGCGCACCGGTGAATCGGTACTCGCGCGCGTTGTACACGGCGGGGGTGTCGGCCACCGAACGGTCCAGCACCAGCGCGAGGCTCTCACGGGCCGTACGGCCCGCGTTGTCGGTGACGCCCGGACGGAACCCCACCTCCACCAGCCAGTCGAATTCGCCGGGGGCGAGGCGGTTCACCGCAGCCTCCTCCAGCACGGGATCGGTGAACACCTGCCCAGCCACGCGCTCCAGGGTCTCGGCGTCCAGATCGCCGTCCACCACGTACACCTCCACCGTCTCCACCCGCTCCACGGTCAGGTCGAGATCCCGGGCGATGCGACGAACCGTCTTGAGGCCCACGGCGTCGGTGATCCCGGGCCGTTTAGTAACCGCGATCCGATGTGCCATCTGCAGTGCTCCTGTCGGGTGCGGCGCGCCCGCAACGCGCCGGGAAGAACAAACGATCAAGGCGAGGTTAGGGCATTGGCCAACATGCGGTCAAGAGCGAGTCGGGCCCTACCGCTTTCTGCGCTTCTTGGGCTTGGGCTTGGGCCTGGGCCTAGGCCTGGGGCGGGGGCGGCGCAGCCTTCTGCAACGACTGGTGGAGCGATAGCGTTTGAGACGACAACGGCGGCGGAGACGGCGAGCGCGGTAAGCGCGGCGGAGGCGGCGGGCGCGACGAAGGCGACGCTGCCGAGCCTTAACCCGCCGTACGTTCTTCTGCCAGCCCTTCTTGCGACCCTGACCCCACTTGAGCACTGTCAGTTTCACCGGGACCACGCCGGCGACCAACATGCCCAAACGCTGGGCGCCGGCCCGGCTCAGGTCGATGATCCGCCCCTTGCCGTATGGCCCCCGGTCGGTGATGCGCACGATGACCGTGCGGCCATTTCGCAGGTTCTTCACCCGCACGAAGGTGCCAAAGGGTAAGCGCTTGTGAGCCGCCGTGAGCTTGTACTGATCGAAGATCTGCCCCGAAGCGGTGAGCCGGCCGTGCCACCTCTTGCCACCGTACCACGTGGCCAGCCCGGTCAGCTTGCCGAACCGGGCCGTGGACAGACCCGGACCCCTCCCTGGCCCCGTCTGGCACGCCAGATGAGAGCTGATCACCACCGATAGCACTGTCAACCACATGGAACGCATATTTTGAGCATAGAAAGGCTCAGCCGCAAAGGCAAAAAAAGTGATCGGAGATCTGTGGCGAGCGAGCGGTCCTAGAAAAGAACCTTAGGGGCCGCGAATGGCTAAGTTGGTCGATACAGGGCGTCAAGGCGCCCGGCTCGCGAGGCGCGACAAGGCAGTATACTGCTGCTATACAACGAGGAGCAACGAAGGGAGCCGGGATGTATTGGCGGCTTGGGCGATCGACTTAGCCATTCGCGGCCCCTTAGGGCCGAGCGGTCTCTCTGGGAGAGGAGCGGGGTGCAGAGCGGGTCCCGATCCCACCGGAGCCGTCGGCCTTGATGAGCCAGGATAGCGCGGCCACGCCCATGGGGCTGGCGATCATCAGCCTGAAGAATCCGTTGGCGCCGGTGATGAAGGGCTTTCCTCCGACGGTGCGCGGGAACTTCAGCAGGTAGACCCTGTGAAACACGCTCGAGTAGGGAAAATAATGGCGATGGACCTGGTTGACCCGCAGCCGCTTGATGGACAGAGGCGTGACCCGGGTGCCCCGGTCATCCTCCAAGGTGATACGCCAGACGGACTTGGGGCGATGGAAGTCGTTCCACTCCCGATTTGCCGTGGTGACCGCCATATAGAACTCGTGGTGCGTACGCACCTCAGCCAACCGGGCCGCCAGAAGCCGACGCCGCTCAGCCCGGGTCATGCGATAATCCTTGGCATACCGGGCCACATAGGCGCTCACCATTTCGGAAGAAAAATAGGTGACCGTGGCATTGATCACCGAGTCGAAGGTTCGAATGACGAGCCGGTTGCGCGTCCACCGCTTGCGAATGTCGTCGTACTGCTCGGGTTTGAAGGTGCGTGTCCTCGACGTCATATCCACCAGCTTCGCGCGCGAACACCCCCCCCAAACCACCCCTAGGGCAATGATGACGGTTCCCCACCCGAAGGCGGGCACCCTCATCGGAAATCCTCCTGGCGAAACATGGCCGTGAGCTCCACCTCGGCGGCCACGGCCTCGGCCCCACCGTCCTCCTGCCGATCCACCAGAGCGATGGCGTGTACGACATTCAGGCCGAACTCCCGAGCTCGCTCGACAGCCCGCAGGGTCGAACCGCCCGTGGTAATCACGTCCTCCACCACCACCACGGGCATGTCGGGCGCCAGGGAGGCGGTGCCCTCCAGCCACTGGGACGTGCCGTGCTTCTTCGGCTCCTTGCGGATATAAAACGCGTTCAAGATCTGTGAGCCAAATTGACTCATGAGGGAGGTGGCGCTGGCCAGGGGATCGGCACCCACGGAGATCCCGCCCACGGCCTGGGCCTCGGGCGCTTTGGCCGCGATGATGTGGTTGAACAGGGTTCCCACCAGAAAGTGCCCCTCCGCAGTGAGAACAGTCTGGCGGCAGTCCACGTAGAAATTACTCCGACGCCCTGACGCCAGCACTACGTCGCGCTCCTGGTAGGAAAGGTCCCGCAGCAACTCCAGTAGGCGAGTACGACGATTCTGAAAGAGGTCCTGCGGCATAGGTACATTCCTCGTCGCGCCTCGCGAGTCGGGCGCCTCGACGCCCTGAATCGCTGATTTATTGTTGCACGGACCCTAACGGCGCCGCTTCACCTTACGTTTTCCCTTGGGCACCGATGGCGGCCGTGGGGGCTTGCGTCGACCCTTAGAGGTCTTTTTGGCCGGCTTCGCCGGTGTCTTGGGTTTGCGGGGGGCAGCCTTGGGAGACTCAGCCTTGGGAGTAGGCACCCTCTTGGGGGACGCCTTCTTAGCGGCCGGCTTGGCCGCTGGAGGCCGTCGAACGGGGACCGCCGGGCGCTCGACCTTAGCCTCCGGGCGGGCCGCCCGGGCCAAACCCAGACTCGGCGCCGTTGGCAACTTCTCGCCCACGGGCGCCTCGAGATCACCCATGTCCACGTGGCCCTTGAAGGAGGCGCCATCGACGATGATCACACGCGGTGCGCTGAGATCCCCGACCATGCGGCCTTCCTCAGTGATCTGAACACTGTTGGAGGCGGTGATGTTTCCAACCACCACGCCGCTGATGATGGCGTCCTGTACCTCAATGTCAGCGACGACAATGCCGCTGGCCTCAATGTTCAGGGTCCGTGAGAGGTTAATGGTCCCCTCGACCTTCCCATAAATAGTCAGGTCTTCGTCGCCCTGCAAGCCGCCCTTGATGACGGTGTTTTCGCCGACGATCGTCACGATGTCGTTCATGCCTGATACCCTTTCCGGGTTGAAGGCGTCAGCAGACGCTGGGCCCACCTATACGTCCATGTCCACGCTACCCTTGAACACCGCGCCGTCGGCGATGAGGATCCGGGGTGCCCTGATGTCGCCAACCATGCGGCCATCGGACTTGATCTCTACCTTGTCCGAAGCGGCGATGTTGCCGGTAACCTGACCACTGATGGTCACGGTCTGCGTCTCTATGTCAGCCTCCACCACCCCGGAGTTCTCCACATAGAGATTCTCCTTGAGGGTGACTTTGCCTTTGACGGTGCCTTGGATGGTGAGATCCTCTTCGCCGAGGATTTCCCCATCAATAACGATTGAGCTGCCGATGATCGTATTCGCCATGGAACTGTCTCCTGATTCCTTGGTGCCAGTTTCTCAGTACTCTCAGCGCGGTGTGATTCCTTCGGGAAGATCGACGTCCATGTCGATACTCCCCCGGAAACGGGCGCCATCCTCAATGATGACTCGGGGCGCGCGAACGTTACCAACGAGCCGAGCGTTCTTGTTGATTGAAACGCTCTGAGCCGCGGTGATATCCCCTTTCATCTCGCCCTTCACGGTGAGATCTTCAACGTCGATGTCCGCCTCCACCACCCCCGACTCCTCGATGCTGAGGTGATTCTTCAACGTCACCGTACCCTCGATGCGGCCCTCCACGAGCAGATCTTCGCTACCGGTCAGATTGCCACGAATGGTAATCGCGCCGCCGATTACGCAGGGTCCTTCGTTTGCCATGTTCCTGGAGCTCCTTGTTCTTTCAGTTAGAGATTGGCCGCAAAAAACGCTAGCAGCCGATACAGCCGATGTCAACGGATCCTACTTGCCAAACCAGCGCTTGAGCAGACCCTTCTTCTTTTTCTTCTTTCCGTCTCCATCCTCACCTTCGTCGTCTTCGTCGTCTCCATCTCCTGGCCCCGGCTCGGGATCCGACTCTGGTTCCAACTCCAGCTCCAGCTCCGGCTCCAGCTCCGGCTCTGGGTCCGGCGCGGGGGTCACTGGTTCAGCAGGAGGCGTTTCCTCCAAAGGCAGATCCGTCGGGGCCTGCATCTCCTCGAGGATGGCATCGAGGTTAGCATCCTCCTGTTCGGCAGACGGCTCCTCGTAGTGCGTCACCGGCACCTCGTCGACCGCGAGCTCTTCGGAAGCCACGGAATCCGACTCCGCAGCCCCCACATCGTCGCCCTCCCCGGAGGGTTCCCCGAGGAGATCCAACGCCTCATCGAGGTCGTCGAAGTTCTCCCCGGAACGGTCTCCAGACGACTCAGGCTCAAACTCAGGCTCGGGCTCGGGCAGGGGCTCGGGCTCGGGCTCGGGCGCGGGCTCGGGCTCGGGCTCCGCCACCGGGGACGAATCATCAAGGTCCAGTAGAAAGTCCTCGGGGGGCTCGGGCCCGCTCTCCTCGGGGAGAGGGAGGTTCTTGTCCGGGTGCAGCGGATCGTCTCCCACACCCGTGATGGCGTCCAGGGCGGCGTCCAAATCCGACTCGATGTCGTCCTCAACACCCTCGAACAACTGGTCGGAGTTTGATTTCTGTACGTTGATCAGATCCTCGGATTCGGCCACTGCCGGGGGCTCCATGGAAAAATCACCGGAGTCGTCAGATGGTGCGTCGGTCCCGGAATCCGAGGGAACAGACTCCTCTGATGCCGGCGGTGGCGGAGGCCCCGGAGGCAGGGGCGGCGGCTGGGCGCTAGCCGGCATAATGGGCTCGCCCCGATACAACTTGGACCCCTTCGGTGGCGCATCGCCCTCTTGGGGCTCGGACTCGGACTCGGGTTCAGGTTCAGGTTCAGGTTCACGCTCGGGCTCGGGCTCAGGCTCGGGCTCAGGCTCGGGCTCAGGCTCAGGCTCGGGCTCGGGCTCGGGCTCGGGCTCGGGCTCGGACTCGGGCTTGGCCTCGA
>JAOZUO010000312.1 GCA_029938605.1 Deltaproteobacteria bacterium
GCGGCTAGACTCCGTTTTCCAGGGCCAGTCGCATGCGCACCACTTTGGCAGTGCCCGCGTCTACCCGGGGACCGTGAAGACGTCGTACCGATCGTGGTGCGATGTCCAGCGCCCACGCAACATCCGCGATGCCCATCCCCGCCTGTGCTGCGAGCTGTGCCACCGCTCGCCGAGCTTGTACGACCGGAGCGCTCTTTCCACTCAGGGTGGGCCCGACGGCTAGCGCAGCACCGGTAGCCGCGACCAGACGAGCAATCCCCGCGGACCTCACCCCCTCCAGGGGCAACGGTGCAAATGGCCCAACGGTGAGTCCGACGGCCTGGTAGATGTCCCGTATCCGGAAACGAGGCAGCGCCCGTTTGAGCTGGAGCTCCAACCCGGGGACTCGGCGTGCACCAATGAGGTCCGGAAAACAGGACCCGCTCCACAGGGCGGGAGGAGACGGAATTCCGTGGTGGATGGTCTGGGACAGCACATAGTCGACCAACCATTTCATGTGGGATCTGTTTTCCACAGCCCGCACCCGTGCCGATTCAACAGGCACGGTCGCCACCTGGCGCAGCGCCTGAACAAGGGCCCGGGCCAGTCGTCCGCGTCGCTGCCGGTCACACCACAGCACCAGGTGAAGATGATCATCAACGATGTTGAACAGGACCGTGCTGGTCCCTGCCACCCGACCCAGTACACGAACCGCCTTGCGGCACGCAACCTCATCCGGAAAGAGTGGATTCCGACCGTCGGACGCGTAGGTCAAGTGCCAGATGTGCATGCGAGAGCTCCTACATGGAAAGGGCCAACCCCGGGGCGTGCCTCCAACCCCGGGGCATGCCTCGTCGTCCACCGTTGCGGACCAAACACCCCGGCTAACATGCCAGCCTCTTGATTTGGTCCCTATACAGGACCATATTACGCCTCTAATGCATCAGCCTCTCAACCTGGTCCCTATATCGGACCAAACTACCCGGCTAAAGTATCAGCCTCTTGATTTGGTCCCTATCGTGGACAATGCCCCAAACATTGAGGACTGTCCACCACCCAATCGCCAGGGGTACCGCTCCGCAGCGGGACATGATGTCGGAGCGTACCGGACTCGACGCGGTCTTCGCAGGTCGGAAAGCGGCTCGACAAGCCAAGCCACCATTCGACAAGTCATGACTTGACAAGTTTGCGCTTAGCAAGTCATGACTTGACATGTTGGTTTTTCCAGAGGATGATTGGGTCCGACGCGTAGGGCGTCATCAGACCGGATGGAGGCCCAGGGATGTTTATTGGACGGACGGAGGAGCTGGCTCGCCTGGAGCGGGAGTACCATCGCGCCGAGGGGGTCCTGGTACCCATTTATGGTCGCCGTCGGATCGGGAAGAGCGAGCTCATCTTGCGCTTTATGCGCGGTCGACCCGGCCTGTATTTTCTCGGGAAGTCGGCGCCCGCGACCCTCCAGATTCGGGAGTTTTTGCAGGAGGCCGCTCGCGTCCTCGACGAGCCTCTGCTGGCCGAGCTTCCACCGACGGACTGGAAGGCCACGCTCCGGCACGTGGTGGGGCGGTGGCGTGGACCCGGACGGTTGGTGTTGGCGCTCGACGAGTTTCAGTGGATGGTGGAGGCGAGTCCGGAGCTGCCCTCGGTGTTGCAGGAGCTGTGGGATCGGGAGTGGCACAAGTCGAATCGGGTGATGCTGATTCTCTGCGGATCTTATGTGGGCTTCATGGAGCGCGAAGTCCTAGGGCGAAAGAGTCCCCTCTTCGGTCGCCGTACGGCCCAGATCCAGCTTCGCCCGTTCGACTACCGGGAGGCGGCCTTGTTCCATGGGAGCTGGTCGTTGCCCGACATAGCCCGGGTGTGGTTCGTGTGTGGGGGTGTCCCCATGTACCACCGCTTTTTCGACCCGGATCGCTCCTTCGAGCAGAATCTGCGTGAGCAGCTCCTCGAGGAGTTTTCTCCCCTGCATCGCGAGCCGGAGTTCCTGTTGCGGGAGGAGCTGCGTGATGTCGAAAACTACTACGCGGTGTTGATGGCCGTGGCGTCTGGGAACCACACCTCGGGGGCGATCGCCCAGGTCACCGGGTTGCCCGAGCGCAGCCTCCACTACTGGATCCAGCAGCTCAGCGGTTTGGGGTATATCGGGCGGCGTCATCCGCTCACCACGCGACGCCAGCCCAAGCGCCCGGTACGATATGTGTTGTCTGACGCGCTGCTCCGTTTCTGGTTCCGGTTCGTTTTCCCGAACTTGAGCCATCTGCAGCACCGGGGGCCGGCCCGCACCTTCACCGATCGCCTGCGGCCCGCGCTGCCAGCCTATTGGGGATGGGCTTTCGAGCACCTCTGCCGGGACGCGCTCCCCCACCTCTACGCCCGGGAGGGCGTGGAGGCCGACTTCCTGGTGGGAGAGTATTGGAACCCCAAGGTGCAGATTGATGTCGTCGGCCTTCGAGACGACGGCTGGACGGACATTGGAGAGTGCAAATGGGGCTCGGTGCGTTCCCTGCCCGCCTTGCGGCGGGAGCTCGAGGCCAAGGTTCCTCTGTTTCCCAACGGTCGAAATGCTACCATCGGGCGCCGATTTTTCCTCCAACGCCTTCCCAAGCGGTTGCCGCGCACAGAGGCCAACGAACGGTGGCATTCCCTCGAGGATCTCTACGCGGATTGAGCTCGGAAGGTCTGCGTTTGACGTGTTACTCCAGCAGGACCAGGCAGGTGGCCTCTACAATGGAGCCCTCGGCGGGCTGGGTGTCCCGTAGGACCTCCATCTTGTAGTCGCTGGTGCAGACGCGGTCTTCGGTGATGCGCCAGCAGGGCAGCTCATCCTGGGTTTGGGCGCAGGAGAGGATGTCGTCGGAGCGCACCTCGTGGATTTCGCCGAGATTCTGTACGTCCCAGGCAGTAGAGATGCTCTTACCCGGGTCTACTTGCCGGCGTAGGTCAGCGCTCACCGGGCGCAGCGAAAGCCAAAGGCCATATACTGCCAAGTTGGATCAGTGCCCCATCGATAGTCCGTACGTAGCAGCCCATAGTGATCCGCTCCGTACCAGCCGCCTCGTGTGACTCGTTTCGTCCCGCGTGGGCTGTCCACCCAGGCGCTCCCATCCTCGGGCGCGCCCGTGTAGTCGGAGTGGTGGTCATCCTCCACCCACTCCAGGACATTACCGGCCATGTCGCATAACCCCTGCGCTGTGTTCCCCAAGGGCCTGCTGCACACGGCCATGGGAGTGTCGGCGCCGCACCCCCACGAGGTACTGACCTCGCGGTCGAACATCACCGCGTAGGTACACGTCGCCGGGGTACTGCCCCAAGGATAGTCCTGAGTTTCCCCCCCCGACCGGGCCGCATACTCCCACTCGGCTTCGGTGGGCAGCCGCCCGCCCACCCAACTGCAGTATGCCCTGGCCTGGTCCCAGCTAACGAAGGCCATGGGGTAGTCCTCATTGCCGGGTTGCCAGCCGGGATAGTACTCATAAAATACCTCGTCCGCGTTCGGCGCCGAGCATTTGCCCGCGTTCATGCACACCCGGTACTGCCGCACGGTGATCTCGGTGAGCGTCATCTCGAAATCGGGTACCGTGACCTCGTGCAGCGGTCGGTTGTCCCCATAGCCTTCGTCGCTCCCCATCTCGTAGGTCCCCCCGGATATCGCGACCCACGTGAGGCCCGTGGGTTTTTGGCATCCAGCCAGAGCCACCAGGGCAGCCACCACGATCGAGCATAGGATCGCCCTGTCGGATGGTCTCATGGGATGACCCGGCCGCTGGGGTTCAGGATCAGGTTCGCCACGAGATCCATAGCGTAGACCTCGGACTCGAACTGCCCTGTGGCCCTCCGGTAGACCAGCCAGCCGGCCTGGGCCGCCGCCGGGATCCAAGCGTCGGTCCATCCGGTGACCCGGCGCCAGAAGCCCGTGCTCAAATCGTAGATCACGAGATCCTTTTGCCATCCGTCCAGGATGTTGCCGCTCCAGCGGTAGTCCCCCCAAATCACGAGGTCATCGCACAGGTACGGGGCAAACTGATCGTGGGGCTCGGTGACCAGGGGGATCTCCTGACCCGTGCTGATTTGGTAGGCGTAGATGTCCCAGTTGCCGTTCCGGTCGTCCTCCCAGATCACCCAATCGCCCGAGATGCTCGTGCGGTACTGGCTGGCCGGGACTGTGCTCATGAGCAGCTCCGTGGTCCCCGTGGCTAGGTGGTGCAGGTACACGCTCTTGCGCGAGCCGGACTCCCAGGGGGTGTGGGCCGCCCAGGAAACGTGGGTCTCGCTCAGGTCCGCCCCCTCCCACCAGGTTTCGTAGGAGGCCAACAGCGTGGCCACCTCGGTCTGCCGGTCCAGGATCTTCAGATTGAAGCCGGCTTCCCCCTGGGGGACACCTTCCAGAGTCAGATAGAGCACATGCCTAGTGTTGAAGCGGAGCATGAGGTTGAAGAATCCATTATTCGTCACCTGTCGGGTTTGGCTCGTCTGGATGTCGAATTCGAAGATCTCCATCTGCACGTTGTCCGGCTCGCTGTACCAGCGCCCGTCTGACCTCATCACCGTGTCCTGCCAGATGTAGGGTTGCGTCTGGTGGCCGGGCTCGGCCACCACGGCAGCCTCCTGCCGGGTCATGAGATCGTAGAAAAACACGTCCTGGTCCATGCCCCGCTGCTCGCTGTAGACCACGTGGGTCCCGTAGTGCCACGGGTCCGTGATCAGGTTCTGGCCACTGGGCGGGAGCTGAATCACCGATCCGGGCACCGCGTCAACGGGCGGTCCCGAGTCCCAGGGCACCAGGGCGTCCGGCCTGGGTCTAGCATCCTGGTACACCCAGGCGGCGTCGGGCCGCGCGTCCGGCGCCGCCGCATTGGACGCGGCGTCCGCTACCGCATCGGACACACCGGCTGGGCCGTGGCAGGCGCTG
>JAOZUO010000169.1 GCA_029938605.1 Deltaproteobacteria bacterium
AGAAGTAACGAAGCGAGCCGGGATGCAGCGGCGTCATGAGCGATCGAGTTATTTTGAGACGGGCCCTAAGACAGGCCACCGTGTCGCGATGTTGCTACTCAGCGACTTTACGACGGACCCGCGGGTTTAGCGTGAGGCCTCCGCGCTGGCCTCCGCCGGATATGATGTACCTGTGGTGTGCCTGCGAGCGCCGGGCCTCCCCGTCGCCGAGAACCGCGACGCCTTGGATGTTCTGGGCGCCTGAGGTGCGGCTCGTCAGCGGACGCTTTCTCTTCCGCTGAGCGCGGTGCGGGCCCGGCGGATCAGCCGCGCGCCGCCGATTTGGAAGGTGGCCAGCGGATCGGTGTAGAACATGCGCCAGACCACGTGGCTGGTGATGAGTTCGGCGAGCTGCTTCACCGTGACTCGGCCCAGCAGGGCCTGGATGTGGAAGCGGCGGCAATGGGCGAGGACTTCCGCGTCGGCGTCTGGCTGCCGGGCCAGTGCGTCTAGAAGGTCGAAGTAGTGGTGACAGAGGTGCAGTTGGCTCGCGGGGGTCTGGGGGGATATACCGCCGTACCAGTCCCGGAGCGCCTGTACCTCCGGCTCGGAGAGCGCCAGCTCGGGAGCGAGGTTCCGGATCTGCCGCGCAGCGACGCCGGTGGCGATACGTTGCTGTTGTTGGGCGTGGCGGGCGCTGATGTTCTGTGGATGCTTGCGCAAGGACACCAGAGGAGTTTGGAGGTTGGCTGACTTCGTGTGACGCAGCATCCGGGCCCACAGGTCAACGTCTTGGCTGTAGGAGAGGCTCTCGTCGTAGCCCTGGGGTTCGCGATCCATCGCTGCCCGTCGCACCATCACCGAGGTGTGACATAGTCCATTGTGAAAGAGCATCTGCGCGCGGATCCCGGTGTCGGTGGCGGGGGGGTAGCGGGTGGCGATGCGTCGGTCCTTGGCGTCGATTTCGTGGTACGCGGTGCCGATCAACCCCACCCCCGGGTGCGTATCGAGGAACGCCACCTGGCGGGAGAGTCGCTCGGGGGCGGAGAGGTCGTCGGCGTCCTGTCGGGCGATGAGCGAGCCCCGGGCCGCCCCAAACCCACGATTGAGCGAAGGGGTGAGCCCACGATTGGTGGGATTGGTTAACACCACGATGCGGGGGTCCCGCGCGGCGGCGGCGGCGAGGATGGGGGCACTGTGGTCCTCGGACCCGTCGTCGACGATGATCAGCTCAAAGTCCGAGAATGTCTGTTGGACCACGCTGTCGATGGCGACTTGTAGGTAGGCCTCTCCATCGAAGACGCTCATTACCACACTGACCAGAGGGTGATGGGGTCTATCTACCATGTCGTTGGGCATGTCATTGGGGCATGTCATTGGGGGTGCAGCTCGCACCAGATTTCGCCCCAGCGGACCTCCAGGTGGACCACCGTCAGTCGAGCATCTTCCATCTCTTGGAGGAAGGACTCATTCGTGTACTCGGTGAAGTGGGTCCTGTCCAGGCGCCATTGGACGCCGAGCTCTCGCTTCAGCGGCACCCGCCAGTCCCGCTCAAACAGCGGTACTCGGAACAGCAACCTCCGCGGCGTGGCTGCCTCCATCATAGTCTGCAAAAAGACCACCCGGTGTTCAATGTGCTCGAGCACATTGGACATCACCACCACGTCGTAGTGGCCCCGAGGGAGGTCTGTGAGGGCGTCGCCGCAGAGATACTCCACGCCGGCGGCGGCGTGACGACTGCGAGCCAACTCGATGTTGTCCGACGACAGGTCGATACCGGTGACCGAGGCGCCCGTTCTCGTGGCGATGGCGTGAGACACCGCACCGTGGCCACAGCCGATGTCCAGCACGGTCTCGGTGCGGCTCACGCGCTCGGTGAAAAAATCGTGGTATCGCAGGTGGCGGTGCTTGGTGTGGATGCCGCCGCCGTAGCGGATGGACTGGCGACCCTGAAGCCGGTAGAGTCTCTCGTCGAGGTCAAATAGAAACCGCAACGCCTCGTCCGCAGGGAGCTGCTGAACGAAGTCGGCCACGAAGGTATCCAGCCAGGCCGCCAGCCGCTGACGACCCGGGACCCGGCTCGCTGCCCGGCTCGCTACTCGACTCGCCACTGCGGACAACTTCGCTAGGTACCGTTTGTGCATCCGTGTCTCCCTGGGCTCTATCCTTGCACCAGTTCGTGGTAGAGGGTCAACTCCAGCCGGGAGATGCGATCCAGGGAGTAGTGGGCCTTCGCATACTCCCGCGCCTTTTTGCCCATGCGTACACGCAGGTCCGCGTCCGACAATGCGTCGGTGATGGCTGCTTTCAGCGCGTCGGTTTGCGGGGAGCACAGGAGGCCGGACTCGCCGTGGCGCACCACCTCACGGATGCCGGGTACATCCGTCGAGACGATGGGGACCCCGCAGGCCATGGCTTCGATGAGGGTTTTGGGGTGCCCCTCGTAGTGAGAGGGCAGCACGAAGAGCGCCGCGCGCTGCAGGTGGCCTGGCAGCGCCTTGTGGGGGAGCCCACCGATCAGGCGTATTCGCGGGTTTCGCGCCGCCGCCCTCTCGAGGGCGGGTCGCAGGGGACCCTCCCCGATGAGATCCAGGGTCACGTCCAGGTCTTCGACGGCCTCCACCAGCGCTGGCAGATTCTTTTGTCCCTCATCCAGACGGCCGATGTAGCACAGGTGGTTCGGGAGCACTTCCTGGGGATCCCCGGGGCAAAACGCCTCGGTGTCGACGTAGTTCGGCACCACCCGGATCCTGTCCGAGAGCCAGGGCTGGCGTCCGACGATGCTATGGCGCATGGCGTCGGTGGTGACCACGACGCTGGCAGCTCCACCGAACACCTGCCACTCGATGGCCCGGCTTCGACGGGTGGCGGGGGCGCTAGAACCGTGGTGTCGCTGCATGAACTCCGACCACATGTAGCCGCAGCGGGCGATGAGGGGCTTGCCGTGTAGCCTGGAGGAGGCCAGGGCCGCGGGTGCGCCGGGCACCTGGTTGGTCTTGTACAGGTGCGCCCGGCCCAGGGCGCGTGGGTGCAAAATCGGGATCAACCGCTCATAGATGTGACTTGGTAGCCCCCAGCGATTGCAGCAGATGCGAATGGAGGGAAGCCGCGCGGCGTACTTGTGGTCCCGAACGTCGCCGTAGGTGACGAAGGTCACCTCCACCCCTTGGCGCTGCAGCCGCTGGTAGAGCGCCACCTCCCGGTCGAATATGCCTAACTCATCCCACCTGCGCAGGGACATTCCGCTGGTAAAAAACAGCACCAAGCGGATGGGGCTCGAATCCGTATCCATGAGGTGTGGCTCCATCACTACAATACGAGGGCCAAATGTACTGGAAGCGGAAGCCGTTTGACAAGGTGTAGCGTCCCCAATAGCCTGCGTAAATGATCGCGAAGTTACGTACACTCGAGTCCTTACCCGTGACGCGTTCCCTACGGTTTTCTTTTCACGCTCGGCTCAGTCGCAGGTTTCCGACAAAGTCGATTGTCATATAAGATGAGCCTGTGACCCGAACTACGCCACCTGGCGCGGAGCAATTTCGCGCCGACCTCAACGCCATCCTGCTCGAGCGGGATTCGCTTTTTCCTATGCGCGAGGAGGAGAATACCCGGTCCATGGGAGTGGCGCTGGATGCGTATTTCGGGGCGCTTGTTGCGTCCCAGCCATCTGGGTGGCGGCCGGATAAAGAACTTGCTGCCCGGGCGCTCGCGGTACAGGAAGGCATTGTCGTCCTGTGTGGGGCAATGAAGAGTGGCACTACCCTGCTTGTGGAGCTACTGGACAACAATCCGCAGCTGATTGTGATGCCGGGCGACTCCCATCTGTTGGCGTCCCTGTCTGCGGAGGGAAGCGCGGATGCCAGAGAGCTGAGTCGGCACTGGCTTCAGCGGTTCATCAATCCCAAGGGGCAACTGCCTTTTTGGAGTTATGGACAAATGGAGGCACCGTATATTTCTTTGCTGTGCTGGATGAAGTACTGGCGTGGTGTACTCGGGGACTTGGACCGTGGACCTTTCCTCGCAGCGGTCCTATCGCACTATTGCGCTAACCCCCACCGTCCCGCTCGGCCGAATGGCTGGGTGGTCAAGACTCCGGGTAACGAGTTCCACGTCGAGCGTTTTCTTGCGCTGTTTCCGCAGGCTATATTTGTTCATGTTTTCAGGGATCCGCGCGAAAACTTGGCCTCGCTTAAACGGTTGTACGCGGTTCGGGGCTGGCGTTGGTCGGCCGTGGCGCAGTCGCAGCGGTTGGCCAGGTCCTTCGCCGCTGGCCTGGAGAATCGCAAGCGACTGGGGGCGAACCGATATTACTGCTGTCGCTACGAAGATGTAATACGTACACCCAGAACCTCAATGCAACGGCTGGCCGGGTTTCTGCGGATCCACATGACTGATGATCTTCTCGTTCCGACGATCAACGGTCGTCTGACAAAAGCCAATTCCATGGTTGCCGGTGACCAGGTAGTGGGGCGTATTCGACGTCGATCCTCGTCTGTTAGACCTCAGGTACTCGGTCACGCGGAGCAGGATGTGTTGTTGTCGTATGCTGGCCGCATCGCGGGGCGGCTGGGGTACGAATATGGCCGTGGAAATATCGGGCTCGCACGAGTCCGGCATAGGGCGCGCATGTCTGGGACATACGCTCGGCGGCTTTGGGCTGCGGTAAGAAGTCGCTTGGCTACCGACGACAGGTAGCAGTGGCGGACGACGTTTGACAAGGTTTAGCGTCTGCATTAGCGTGCATCATGATCGCGAAGCTACGTACACTCGGAGCTGTCATGTGGCGGTTCGCCCGTGCGCGACTGAATTTGGGCACGTCCGAGGAGCGAGCGCGTCGGCAGCTCTTTTCCCTTCGCTTGGTGCCTGGCGACATTGCCATCGACTGTGGCGCCAACGTGGGAAAGATCACGGCGCAATTTGCCCAAAACGGGGCCACTGTTCACGCCTTCGAGCCCAATCCTCACGCCTTTGCCGAACTTGAGCGCCGCTTCGCCGGAGTTCAACATGTGCACTGCTATCAGAAGGCAGTGTCAGACGTTTCCGGGAAACTGAATCTGTATTTACATGAGCGGTCTTCCGAGGACGAGATCCATTGGTCCACGGGCTCGTCCCTGCTGTCGCACAAGCCCAATGTGCGGATCGACAAGTTTGTGGAGGTCGAGGTGATCGATCTCTGCGATTTCTTGAGATCGCTGTCAGGCCCGGTGAAGGTCCTGAAAATGGACATCGAGGGTAGCGAGGTGGCGATTCTCGAGAAGATGATCGATACCAAGATCGCCAACCGCATCGCGCACATCTTCGTCGAGACTCACGAGGCGAAGATCCCTGAGCTTCGTGTGGCCACCGCGGCACTACGGGAGCGGATTCACCATCTCCGAATCAGGCACATCAACTTAGATTGGACGTAGGACTTCGAGCGACCCGAGAGGTTACTCGGCAGCGGGTTCCTGAACTACTTTGGGCTGATTCCACTCGGCCGGCAGTTGGATGAGACCTAGTCGCGCCGGAGGTCCTTCGTGCCGGCGAGCGGCCTCGACAGTGAAGGTGATTCCCTCGATCCGGTCCACGCGCTCCCCGGCGCCCTTGACATTGACTTCTAGCAGGTACTGGCCAGGGCTGAGGCGGTTTTCGATGGTGATGTTCACTGCGTGTTTCTTATCAACCTCGTTGTCGAGACGATCCAGGTGGTCTCGACTCAGGCTCACCGCGAGGATCGAGCCGTCAAAGCTCCGGAGGATGAGTCCTAGGCTATAGTTGATATTTGGTTCGTGTACGCGATAGAGCATGCGGACTCGCAGGGGCTCGTCTAGTAGCAGATCGGTCGACGTTTCTCCATCGTCATTGCTGATCTCTACGCGGAAGACCTCAAGTTTGGGTGAGGCTACCGAGTGCATCTGGGAGGTCACGTTGCCGTCGAAGGTTGCTTGCTGGCTGTCGGCTAGGTAGGCCGAGATGACCTCGGTTGAAGTTCCCTGAAGCTCGAGTCGCCCGTCCTTCAGCCAGATTGCGGTTCTGCAGAGGTTTCTGACGGCCTGTAGATTGTGCGAGACGAATACCACGGTGCGCCCAGAGTCTGCGACGTTCTCCATCTTGCCGACACACCGGTTCCTGAAATCCGCGTCTCCCACGGAGAGAACCTCGTCCACTAGGAGGATGTCAGGCTCCATGTGGGCTGCCACCGCGAAGCCGAGTCGTACACGCATGCCGGTGGAGTAGCGCTTCAAGGGTGTGTCCAGGAAGCGTTCTACTCCGGAGAATGCCACGATTGCGTCGTATCTGCGATCTACTTCCTTGCGCTTCATGCCGAGGATCGCGCCGTTGAGGTATATGTTTTCCCTCCCCGTCAGGTCAGGGTGCATGCCCGTTCCCACCTCTAACAGCGATCGTACCTGGCCCCAGATCTCAGCGTGTCCAGTGGTCGGGAGAGTGATGCGAGACAGGAGCTTGAGTAGCGTGGACTTTCCCGATCCGTTACGGCCGATGATGCCCAGAGTCTCTCCGGGTTCGACTTCGAGGTCGATGTTCTTCAGGGCCCAGAGGTAGGCTGAATCCGACGAATCGTCGGGCGTTGCCTTGGGCCGTCGGCGCCAACTCAGCAGATCTCCCACGGTCTCCCGGAGCGACCGATTGAATGCAAGGTACTCGCCGAGGCGGTATCTTTTTCCGAGCCCGGCGGCATAAATGGCCAGCGTCATTGGAATCTACTTCTCAAATCGGTAGCTGTCTTGGGTTCCGAGCACACGAGGTACATCTGGCTGGAAGTGGGGCCTTACGGGACACATGACGACATCGATGGCCGGCCGAACCAGTCCGATGGTGTCGCGCGGAGAGATCTGTTTCGGTAGCTTCTGGAACATGAGGGCTATCAGTATATCATCGGCTCCGAGGTCCTAGCAACTGAGTCCAGCATGCTGAGCCCAGCATATGGGTGATGTATCGATGACTGGGGTTCGGACGGCCAGTCCCCGACATGAAGTGGCCCAATCGATGTGGGCGCTACCCAAATTCGTAACGGTAGTAGGCGGGGAACCCTCGGCGGAGCTGGTCGTTCATGTAGGCGATTTCTCGTGGGTCGAGGTGATTGACGAAATCTCCCGGCTGCCCCTTGCGTGTTTTGTAGGTGCGATGGTCGTCTACCTTGCCGGGACGCATCCGAGAGCTCGCCTGCCCCGCGCCGTGCTCGATTCTGCGCATATTTCGAAAGCTGGAGAACTCGACGGCGTCGATCACGTGGTTGGGTGAAAGTGCGATCCCCAGAAACGACATCAGGCGTTGCAGTTCGTGGCCGGGATCGGCGTGAAGGTCCTCGAAGCGTATTAGCAGCAGCTCCGCAGGATGGTGGGCATTGTCTGCCCAGATCGTATAATACCGCTGGATAGTGGCGAGGCTACCCACGTCTTCGTATACGTAGGACGTGATATCGGCATCATAGATGTGCTCTCGGTACCGCTTCTGGAAGTAGCTGGACACCACTACATCGCGCGGATCGCGTACCAGCAGGACGACCCGTTGACCCCGGAATTTCCGCTTGTTCGTGCGGAGATCCTCGGGGCGCTGGTAGAACGCCTGCCCATCGTGCGTGAACAGTAGTCGTGGCACGTCTGGATGGAGGTGGGTCAAGTGGGTCAGGTCGCTCACTTCCTCGTAGGACAAGTTGAAGTGTGAGCAGAAGGCGCGCCCGATCATGACCCGCAGCCAGGTGCGCCCGCACTTGGGAAACGAGATGATGTAGGCGTCACTCCAGAGGTTCAGGTAGGTGAACAGCGCACACTCAGGCAAGTGTGGACCGATTCGTTTCATCAAACGTTCCACGGGGAGCCGCAGGCCGAGCTGAAGTTGCCATCGTAGGCGATCGTACCGCGAGCGGTGTTGCATTGGATCGGGAGTATATAGACGCATCCTGACAGGTGCAAATGCGTCTCTCCTTTCAGCGTATTCCCTTCTCAAGGCTAGAGATCGGAAAGTGGTTTCGCCGTCTTTTTTAGCAGCCAGAACTGTACCGGTTCGATCTCAAGCGTGTCTTGCATCCATCGCATAAGGCGTTTCCAGCCACGGAGGGTATGAGCGGGTGCCGTGTGAGGTTTGTACACCTGGAGTGCGGTAAGGCCCTGCGTCCGGAACAGAACGCGAAGCTGGCGAGAAGTGACGAACTGAATGTCGTCGAGGAAGGCGGGCGGGCGTCCTTTGGCCTTGAGGATCAGTTTCAGAACCGAGCGGGGAAGGAACAGCGGGAGGTGCATTTTATAATGTCCCTCGTAGAGTTGTCGATAGTCTGGAGTCTTGATCACGAGCCACCCATCCTGTTTGAGCACCCGGACACTCTCCTGCACGCTGCGGCGGACGTCGGCGACGTGCTCCATGACCATGAAGCTGTAGATCACATCGAAGGCGTCGTTCCCATAGGGAAGATCTTCGGCGCCTGCCTTTGAGATCCGAGAGGCGTCGATTCCCTCCGCGTGGGCCTTCAGATTGAGTATCTCGCGGGCCCGCGAGTAGGGCTCGACGGTGTAGACCTCGCAGCCCCTCCGGGCCAGTTGTATGAATTCGGCTCCGGTTCCACCCCCGACGACAAGGACCTGTTTGCCGCGCTGGAAGATGGGACCGATCAGCGTCTCAACCTGGTCCAGATTCGGTGCGGCGTACACGTTCTCCTCATGTATTCGTAACTGGGTTCGTTCTGCGTGGTCCGGCAGGGCCAGCTGACGATCATAGTATTCGGTGTAGTAGTCGCGCAGTAGACGAGTGAGACGCTTTTGGTCCTTGGAATCGAGCATAGGTTCTGAACTCTACTTCGTCGGGTGCGGGCGTGCAATCCTGAGGTGAAGAAGTTGGCGGTAGATGCTTAGTGGTCGCACCATGTCTCCGGTAGCTCGGTGAGCGTAAGTGGAAGTCGTGGGTTCCACCGTTTGGGGAGAAAAACGCTATTGACCCCTGTGTCTTTGCCCTTCGGAAACTCGGTCGCTCCCGGGGAGCAAATTGAATATCGTGTTCTTTCGCAGAGTGCGATGGTCACCTAAGAGGAGTCGACCGGTCAAGGATGTAAGCGACAAAGCCTCCTTGACAACCGCTGGGAAAGCATCGACACCTTGACTATGGATGGCGATGTATCTCCGCAGTTCGACAACCTTTGGTACAGCTTTCGGCGATACTATGTCGACCGGTTTTGTCAGCGGGAGGTGGGGCGTCTGGAGCCGGGATCCCGTGTGATGGATCTCGGCGGACACCGCAAGGGCAGGCGGGGCGCTTTCGATATCGCGGATTTCCCGGTGGACGTGGTTTGTGTCAACATCGACTCCGATCGCGAGCCGGATCTCGTTTGTGACGCCGCCGAAGTTCCTGTCACCGCGGGGTCATTTGACACGGTGCTGTGTTGTGAGCTGCTGGAGCATGTTTCCCAGCCTGACGCCGTTTTGGCCGAGTCCTATCGGGTGCTTCGCTCGGGGGGGCGTCTGCTCTTGGCGGCGCCCTTCAACGTCAATATCCACGGTCATCCACAGGACTACGGACGGTACACTGACACCTGGTACCGTGAGCATCTGACGCAGGTGGGGTATCAGAGTATCGAAGTTGAGAACCAGGGGAGCTTCTATACGGTGGCAGCGGACATGCTGAAGCACTTCGCGAAACAGAAGCTGTGGCCCGTGCGTCCTTGGCCTCGGGCCTTGTTCCAGCGTGCAGTGACGTCTTGGTGTGGATTGGCGTTGCAGCTGGAGCGGCAGGGCTGGCACATGGACAACTACATCGTATCCGGGTTCACGACGGGCTTTGGGGTGGTGGCGAGGAAGCCATGAGTGTTCCCCGCGTCTATCTGACGGGCGGAGACGAGTTCGGCTGGGCGTTGGATGAGGATTTGAAACTCCTTCGCCATGCCATCAGCGACATCGTTCATCTTACCAGCATCCATGATGCTGATGTCGTTCACAGCGTGTGGTGGCATGGTATCGGGAGCATCCCTTCGGCGCAGTTGGTTGGCAAGCGTGTCTTGTGTCACGTCTCCGGTGAGCCGCGTCGCTATCTGGCTATGACGGCTCATCGCCATGCGATGGGGCGCGTAGGACACTGGATCGCTCGGTCAAACCAGGCACAGCAACAGCTGAAAGCGTTGGGGCTCGACAGCTCCCTGGTGCCCTACGCCGTGAATTCCGAGGTGTTCGAACCGCTGACGGGGACCGACCCTGGAGCGCTACGTGAGCGGTACGGGGTGCCCTTGGACCGCTACGTCATCGCCAACTTCCACCGTGATACCGAAGGCAACGATCTCACGAGACCGAAGTTGGTGAAGGGCCCGGATCTGTTTGCGGCCATTGTGGGCGAGCTGCAAGGGCGTGGTCTTCCTGTGCATGCGCTGCTTGCGGGGCCTCGACGTCACTGGTTGCGGCAACGGCTGAGCGCACTGGGGGTCGGATTTACCTACGTGGGTGAATTGGTGGAGGAGGATGATCTGCGCCGTAACCTGTTGGATCGCAGTGTGCTCAATGAGCTGTATAACCTAAGTGATCTGTGTCTTGTCGCCAGCCGCAGTGAGGGAGGTCCGCATGCGGTCCTGGAAGCGGTTTCAGCGCGGTGCAAGATTCTTTGTAGTCGAGTGGGATTTGCGCCTGAGCTTCTGGAGCCGCAGTGTCTTTTCGACACGGTTCCCCAGGCCGTACGCCTCGTGGAGGCGGACATTGAGGGGGGCATGCTGCGAGAAACCGTGGAACCGCACCAACGGCGGCTCATGGAGCAACATGGACCCGAGGCCGTTGGTCGAGCCCTGGTTGATTTGTATGCACGCATTGACGCGGTAGATGTATTCGCGGGCGATCTTCCCCCTTCGCCAAAGCAGGTGCCGACGCTGTTGCGGCGGGTCGAGCAGAAGGTCCGCCGGATCGTGGGCGTTCCGCGGCCGTTTACCGTCTGCCTATGGCACAAGTTCTTTGCCCCACCGTACGGCGGTGGGAATCAGTTCATGTTGGCCCTGCGGAAGGCACTTCGGGGCCGCGGCGTACGGGTTGTGGAGAACCAAATTGGAGACCAGGTAGACGCCTATTTGTTGAATTCGGTACAGTTCGATGTCGAAGCCTTTCAACGGATGAGGTGTCGAGGGCGGTTGCCCATCGTGCATCGTATCGACGGTCCCATTTCGCTGATTCGGGGTTTCGATCGGGACCAGGACGATCTCTGCTACGCCTTCAACGAAGAGCTTGCATACGCCACGGTTATTCAGTCAGCTTGGTGCCTGGAGAACAGTATCGACCTTGGATACCGGCCCCGCGCTCCGGTGATCATTCACAACGGCGTTGATGGGGAGATCTTTCATGCACGGGGTAGGCGCCCATTCCGCCTGAAGGGCAAGGTTCGACTCATTAGCTCCAGTTGGTCGAGCAATCCCCGGAAGGGCGGCCCGCTGTACAAGTGGCTGGATGAGCATTTGGACTGGTCGCGCTACGAGTACACCTTTGTGGGACGAGCCTCCGAGTCGTTCGACAATATTCGGCAGGTCGCGCCGGTGGACTCTGTTCGTTTGGCGCAGACATTACGGCTCCACGATGTCTACATAACCGCAAGCCAAAACGATCCATGCTCTAATGCTGTGTTAGAGGCGCTTGCCTGCGGTCTTCCCGTGCTCTATTTGAACGACGGAGGTCACCCGGAGCTCGTGGGCTATGGGGGGTTGCCCTTCGAAAGCGGGGAGGAGTTGCTCACGAGGCTGGATGAGTTGGTTGCTGATTATGCATTGTTTCGCCAGTCCATCGCCGTCCCCGATCTGGATGAGGTGGCGGGCCGTTACCTGACACTTCTTCGCGAGGCTGCCTCCGCGTGACCCACGCGTCTTTGGGGGATAACCCCTACACGATGTCCGCGAACTGACTTTCTGCGCGACGGAAATAGTACAGCCCCATGACCAGGATCGCGGCTGAGGTAGGAACTCCCACGGCGAGCAGGGCCCAGGGGGGATTCATGGTCGTGCCGGCAACGCTGTTTAGCAGACACCAGCGAAAGCCCTCGACCACGCCGGCCATGGGGTTGATGCCGTACAGATAGCGCCAGTGGCCGAAGCGTTCAGGGATCCGACTGAAGGGTACAATGACCGTGATGTACATCCAGAGCTGAATAAGCAGCGGCAGCAGAGAGCGCACATCCCGGAACCTCACATTTAGCGCGGCGAAGATCAGACCCACTCCCAGCGCCGTAGCGGCGGCCATCAGGATCAGCAGCGGCAACAGCAGCGCTGTGAGGGCCGGCGCTGTCTGGAAGTACGCCATGACCACGCCGAGCATCACCAGAGCGATGGCGAGATCCACCAGTCCCGTGAGGATGGTGCCCAGGGGGATCAAAAGCCGTGGAAGGTAGATCTTTGTAAGGAGCGCGGCGTTGCCCACTAAGCTGTTACTTGTGGCTGTGAGCGCCTGGGAAAAGTAGCGCCAGATCACAAGCCCTGCCATGTAAAACAGGGGCCTGGGGAGGCCGTCGGTGGGGAGCTTTCCCAGTCTGCCGAAGATCAGCGTGAACACCACGGTGAGCATCAGCGGACTGATGATGGCCCAGCCGAAGCCCAGGATGGTCTGTTTGTAGCGGACCTTGATGTCGCGCCAAACCAGAAAGTACAGTAGCTCGTTGTACTCCCATAGCTCCTTCAGGTTCAGGGCCAACCATCCCTTTGCGGGCCGGATGATCAGGGATTTCAACGCTGGGGGTGATTTGCTCACATGCTCTTCCCGACGTTGCGGTCGTCGAGCTCCGACTCCATAATTGCGCGATCCGGATACCAGTCAAGCTCTTTCGCCGTGGCTTGGTGGGTGCATTCGGGTGCGTTGAGCGATTTGGCAGCAGAGCAAAAGGAGGCACGAGGACAGCTGACGAAAACAGCCCTGGCGCGGGCTCGCAGAAACGCGATACAACGGGCCCTGTTACAAGAAGAGATATTCGAGATGCGGAGGCGGCGGATTAGTCCGGACAGTAGACGCCGGAAAGCGTTATGAATTAATGACAGGGTGCACTCGACAGCGCCCCACAGCCCGACCTCGATCCAAGTCTCGACCTCGGTTTGAGTCCAGACCATATTGGGGTCGCCTGCGCACGTCTACAGTCTTTAGGGGTCAGATGGATGGACTTTTTCATCATCAATAAGAAAAGCGGTTTCCGCGCGAGCATGATCGACCACACCTACTTGAACTCTTGCGCCGCTCCGACCATTGACTCCTACCAGGTCCAGAATCGGGTCTACGATGACTTCGAGATCTATATCTACCCACACCGGAGCATTCGTGAAGACCGGGAAGATAGGGATTTCCGCCTGGCCAGCCAGGCCAGTGTGCTCACCAACGGCTATGTCCACTTCTACGACGGAGGGTTGAGGAACTCAAAAATAGAGGACTTCATTCACGAGGTGGAAGAGGGGAGAGAGCTCGAAGGGGACTACCAGGTGGTCAAGGTCACCAGCGATGGAAATGGATTCATCCTGGGCTCGGATATTGGATGGCGTCAACTTTATCACTATGAGGATCCTCATTGTGCCGTGTTCGCGACATCCATCAAGCTCATCGTCGACAGTGTCAGAAGCATCCAGGAACGGACCTTCGGTGAGAACTTCGACGCCCGGTTCATAGAAGACTCCATTTTCAGGGGGTGGTTCGAGCGCCGGCACCACCGGACGACGCTCTTTCGACAGATAGAGAAGCTGTATCCCTATGATCGTGTGGTGTTCCACAGTGGAAGCGTTGAGATCCACAGACAAGAGACCGTGACCGTTCCACAGCGCTTCAAAGAGGCCTACGAGCAGGACAAGGAGAGGTTCTACCGGGACGTCCTGAATCAGTGTCACGCGTTCTTCGACAACGTGTGGGCGTTCGACTTTGGCGCAGACAAGAGCATCGAGCTGCTATTGACCGGAGGTCTGGACTCCCGCGCTACCTTGTCTTTTCTCTTTCCAGCAGTAGCCAAGCACGGGATGGGGCTTACGACGAAGACCAGCGGAAGACCAGAGCACCCGGATGTCGCCATTGCCAAGATGATCGCGGAGACGTTGTCGTTTTCGCACGAGAACACAAAGAGCGAGGGACAGTGGCCGACTGCAAGTAGCGCCCAAGATATCCGATTCAATTTTTATTTGTCGGAGGGCAACTGGTGCTCGTGGGACTTTGTCCCCCGATTCGGTGTCAAAAAGTCCCTACTGCGCGGCCAGGCCGACACCATCACCCTTCACGGCGCTGACTCCTTCAAGCGCAACACGATGACCGCCATAAACAGCAACAATCGGTGGTTTGCGACCAGGACCCTTTGCAAGGATCCGTTCGCGTTTCCCATCCTGGGCATCAAGTCCGTGGGATACATCGGGCTCACTTGCAATCCCGTTGGAGACGAGAACCCGTCGGGAACGGAGTTTGTCTACAATGTACTCAACAGATACACTCCCGCGCTGTTGGACATACCCTTTGATCGCGCGTCCCTACCTCTGCACCCCGTGGATCCATACAAGGCCGAAAGGCTGACAAAATCACACGTCAGGGAGCCTGTGTTCTGGGATGGGAGTATTGTTGCGAAGATTGCGAAACATCTACAGGTCGCCTACGAAAAAGAGCTCAATAGTACCGATAGGATCCAGGAATTCAGAGTTCGTATCTCTAGAATGTTGTCTTACAGGATTCATCCTGTCGCGGCCAGTTTGGTGGAGGAAGTCTACCGTCGACTCCCTGGGAAATTGGCCGATTTCGAGAATCTGATCATGCGTCGCGTGGTGTACCTCAAGGCCATGTACAGGCCAAATCAACAGAGCAGAGCCCTGCTGATGGATTTGGCCTGTGTGAACGATCTCCGCACATTCACAGAAATCGTCGCTCAAGATCCAATTCTAGCTGCCTGAGAAAGTCATCCCTGTGCTGTCCTGTCCTGGCTTGTACTTCGTGGGCACGAAGCGCTGCTAAGGCAATTTATCGGCCATATGGGGTTCATTACAGGTGTGCTCAGTCCTCGCGTGCGAGGTTAAGGGACAATTTGGGTTAGGGGAAGCAGCGTCCCTGTCAGCGTCTCTGTCAGCGTCCCTTGACTCGCCCCGAGGCACGGCAGATACTTGTGAACCAGTGTACCTCCGACAATTTCGACTTTTGGAGATCCCTTGAGCCGCCGCGCCTCATTGCCTCTGATTAGCGTCGTTGTGTGTACGTTCAACCGGGCGCGGTTGATGGTACAGGCAGTGCGCAGTCTCATCGATCAGAGTCTGGATTGTGCGCGGTTTGAGATCCTCATCGTGGACAACAATTCGACGGACGACACGGCCGAGCGGGCGCACCTTTTGGGGGAGGAGCACGCCCATGTCCGTTGTTTCACGGAGCTTCGGCAAGGGCTCTCCAGCGCGCGGAATTGCGGCTGGCGGGAAGCGCGGGGGACCTTCGTTGGGTTTTTGGACGACGACGCCAAGGCGCCTCCCGAGTGGCTGGTGGTGGCCGAGGAGGTGATCCGTGGCCACGATCCCGACATCTTCGGTGGCCCCTACTACCCCTTTTACGAAGGGACCAAGCCTCTGTGGTTCCGAGACACCTACGGATCGCGAGAGATGGCCGCGGGGCCTGGGGTTCTCACGGGGGACAAGACGCTGAGCGGCAGCAACGTCTTTTTTCGCAGAGGTCTTCTTGAGGAGGTGGGCGGATTCGATCCCCGGTTCGGCATGACCGGAGAGAGGGTCTGGTTTGGTGAAGAGACCGCTCTGCAGTTGCACATCCGGCGGACCCGCCCCGAGTCGCGGAGCTTCTATGAGCCGCGGCTGTTCGTGGAGCACCTCGTCCGCCAACAGAAGATGACACTGGCTTGGACCGTCCGCGAATTTTTCAACCGGGGGCGGGCTGTCCAGAGCCTGGTTCAGAGTCAAGCCCAGGGCCCAGCCCAGAGCCTAAGCAGACCGGATCAAACCACCATCGCTGCCATCGGGCAGCTCGGTCTCTGCGTAGCCCGTCTTGGGTTTTACAACACGGTTAGATTGGCCACACGGGATCGGCGGCGTTTTCCCCGCATCGAGAACTTCTTGTACGAGGTGGGGCTCGTTCCCATCGGGGGCCTTGGGCGCAGCTACGAGCGCTGGCTGGGCGACTGGCCTTGACTCTCAGCCGGTGCACCGGGATACTTTTTTGCGGACGTTTCAAATACCATGTCAGATCTGGTTTCAGTCGTTATACCCACGTACAACCGTGGTTGTGAGATCCAGCGGTGCCTCCAGAGCGTACTTGCGCAGACCTATAAGCACTTCGAGGTCCTCGTCGTAGACGATGGTTCGGATCCAGAGGACCCCACCGAAGAGGTTGTTCGTCGGCTGGACGATACACGGTTGCGTTATCTGCGGCTGGAGAGCCATACCAATGCGAACGTCGCGCGAAACGCCGGTATCCAGGCCGCCCGGGGGATCTACGTGGCGATGCTCGATTCGGACGATGAGTGGTTTCCGGTCCACCTGGAGTACCGCGTACAGAGGATGCAACAGGAGCGTTGCGATGGGCTGTACGGGAGCTACCAGGTTTTCGACGGAGTGCAGCACACCCCCATCCGCACCCGGAATATTGACCGAGGTGAGTCGGTGGTGGACTTCATCCTACGGCGCCAGGGAGGTGCGGCGACCCCGACCCATTTTTACACAGTGGAGTCGGTGCGGGACGTCCTGTGGGATCCGGAGCTTTGCCGCCATCAGGATTACGATTTCGTCATCCGCTATGCGCGGAAATATCGGTTTCTTTGTGACCAGCGAATTACGGTCACGGTCAATTGGATCCGGGGACAGGCGCACTCGGTTCACTTTCCGTCCTACATCCGTTTTTACGAGACGTATCGGGCCCAAATTGACCCCGCAGTTGCAGCACTGTACCTGGTGTCACAATACGAGCTGGCTTTGGCGTACGCCCAGGATGAACCGACGGTACAGTACTATCGACGGGAGCTGATACCGCTCGCGCCGTATCTCAACGGTCGGCAGTG
>JAOZUO010000313.1 GCA_029938605.1 Deltaproteobacteria bacterium
TATAGTGGCCGCATTCACTGGGACACCGGAATCCCAGATAAGGAGGACCATGCGTGTCCTGTTGCCCATCATTCTTTCGGCATTCGTAGGCCTCGTGGGCTGCAAGAGGACGCAGCCAACCGGCTATTTCGGGGATAACCAGACGGCCATGGGCGGTGTGGGAAAGGCTGGGAATTCGGCGACGGAATCCAAACAGCGACCCACCGTAGAACCCGCCCTAAGTTTGCTGCCGCGTCGTTTCAACAACTCCCAACCAGCAACGGACTCGGGTATTCGGTCCGTAACAGGGATCGAGCGAGCCGCCTTCGTGCCAGCCAATGCCATCGGATATGGATCCTTCGATGCTCAGAAAATGCTTGCTGCGGCCAAGCCCATCGTTGTGCTTTGGGCCCAGCGCCTGGCTGCGAATCACAGAAACAAGGCAAACACCAATCGATCGAAGATCAACTACCACCAGGTTCAGTCCTTGGCGAAAACTCAGTTCGGCCTCGACCTAGAAAGGCTGGGGCGGGTTACGCTGGTCGTAGTGGTTCCCCCGCCGCATTCCAAGTGCAAGGCGGGTTTCTTTGGAGATCCGGTTTTTCTGGCGTCTGCGGAGGCGTATTCGCCCGGTAAAGCCAAGCTCGTGGAGAAGATAGGCAGCATCCCCCTGTACGCCCCGACCGGAAGAAAGGAGTGCGCTCGCATCGCCGTAGTGGGAACGACGATGGTTTTCGGATCCGCAGCCGCGGTGAGACTGGTGCTCGCGGCTCGGCTGGGCAACGCGCCGCGCCTCGTCGCATCGTCGTCCTTGGCTAAATTAATCAAGACTATGCGAATGGTTCGACCCAAGGCCAGCGGCTTCTTGGTATTGGATATTGCGGCGCTGGGCAGGGAGCTTCCCGGTAAGCTGGAGGGCTGGGGAAAAGAGCTGTACTCTGGAGCGATGTTTCTCACAGACAAAGGCCTCTTGGTGCTGGTTAGAGGCCGGGAGGATCGGCTCGGCTCGGCTTGCTAGCGAAGATGACGAAAGGCAAGCTCATCGAAGTCAGCAAGATGCTGTTATTAGCGCAGAGACAGTCCGTCAAGTTTGGCGAGATGGAGCCGGCGAAGCTGTTTGCTGATGTCAAGGATACCCTCAATAAGGTGGTGATCAAGGTGGGTGGTGGGCAAATGAATGTTGTCATGCGGTCTTTGCCAGCGAGGGCTATGACCGCAGTGGGGATGATGACCTGGTTTGTGATCGCCAGCAGATCACCCGACAATACGGCGCTTGTACGATGAATTTTGCGACAATATTTGGGGTACCTGAGCGCCAGGTGCCCCGAAGTCTTCCCCGGCTCGTGAGATTGGTCCCCATATGGGACACAACTCGCCGGTTGATAGCTCAACCCCTGAGTTCGGTCCCTATATGGGACATAACTCGCCGGTTGATAGCTCAACCCCTGAGTTCGGTCCCTATATGGGACATAACTCGCCGGTTGATAGCTCAACCCCTGAGTTCGGTCCCTATATGGCCTGTGCGGAGGCATGGACAGTTCACCCGACGGGGGGCGTATCGCAAGAAACTTGTGATTTCCCCAAAGTTGAGGTGCCTCCAGTTTCGAGGCTCAAGCCTATCGAACTCAGGTCATCTGACGCCACAGCCCGAGCAGCACGGTTTCCGATATCTCGGTGAGACGTCAGAACCAGAGCACTGAGCTCGCTCTCGAAGCCCCGGACCAATACATGCTTCATCGCCAAGAGAATTTTCAGAAAAGGTAATGCGCATCTTCAAGAAACAATAACTACCACTAGCGTTTGGGTCGTCGTCGTCGTCGGCGGCGTCCGCCCAGGAGGATGAGTAGGGCGCCGAGGGCGAGGAGGGCCAGGGAGGCTGCGCCGGTGGCGTCGCCGGGGGAGGAGCAGCTAGCGCAGCCCGCTTTGTGTTTGCCGTCCGGTGGGGCTCCGTTGCCCGAAGAGGGGTTGCCGAGGATCAGCGTGACGTGGGCCGTGGCCGCGGCGCCGTGGGTGTCTCGGACGGTGAGCTTCAGGGTGTGACGGGCGTCTTTGTTCAGGGATATTTTCAGCTTTGGGCCGTGTCCGCCGCGGCCGTCGTCGAGCTCCCAAAGGGGTGCCAGGAGCGGACCGCCTTCGGGATCACGGCTCGGTGTTGCGTCCAGGTGGAGCCCGGTGCCCTTGGGGAGCTTCAGGGTAGCGCCGCTCTTGACGAGGGTGCCGTTGAGCGTGAAGCGGGCCTCCGGGGGGCGGTTCTTTGCGACGGGGCGGGCGTAGACGTAGGACTGCGTCACGTCCTGGGGGAGTCGCGCCACCGTTTTGCTCCCGGCGGGGAGCGCCACGTGGATCCGATAGAGCGCCTCCGGCTTTTTGCCGGACCGGCGGGGCAGGGGGGTGACCGACTGCAGGGCCACGGAGACGCCGGAATCGGGGCTCGAGAAGCGCCACCCGCCCGGACGATATTGGAGCGCCACCTGGATCCGGACCATCACCGGGCGCGGCAACCCGCTGTGCAGGGTGAGGATTCGGCCTCCATCCGCAGCGGCGTGGCGCTCAGCCCACAGGTTGCCCGAGGGCACCGAACGCAGCCCCGCGGCGAAGGGCGACGTGTCCAGGGTGCCGTTGGGCTGGGCGCGGAGCAGACGATAGCCCCAGTAGCCGCCCGCCGTGGTGGAGGCGCTGGCCGTGGTAACTTTGATGAAGGTGACCGGACGCCGGGCTACGATGCCGGGGGCCACGGCGTCGCCCTTGCGATAGTGTCGCTGGAGGTCATGGTGTACGTGGCCTGACAGATAGTAGCCGCCGTGGTTTGCCAGGAGCCGGAGCAGCGAATGGCCGGAGTGGCGAGTCGCGGACTCCTTGCCCCGGTTGTCGGCGGTGTTCGAGTCCCAGGCGTCGTCATAGTTCCAGGCCTCGAAGTGGTTGGGCCCCACGGGATCGGTGGGGAACGACTGGTTGGCGTGGTAGGGCGTGCCCTTGGGGTTGCCGCGGGGGTCGTGGTGTCCGAAGACCACGGGCGTTTGCTTGTGCCGGGTCGCGTCCCGCAGCTCGGCGCGAAGCCAGCGTAGCTGGGCGACCGAGAGATATCCACCGTAGTTGTCGACCATGGGGGCGCCCAGGTGCAGTCCCTTGACGTTGACCCAGATGGCGAAGGCGTGGCGCCGCTGGGGTGTGCCGTCGTAGGTGTTGAGCCCGATGAACCGGAGCTTACCCAGGGTGAAGGAGTAGTGGGTGGGACCCAAGGTGTGCCGCCAGGTGACCAGCCCGTCCTCCAGGAGGCGGCTGAAGAGCACATCTTTCAGGTCGCCGTATACACACACCAGGAAGGGCCAGATCTGCGCCCAGTTCTTGAGTGACTTGGGGAAGTGCTTGCGGCAGCGTACGACGCCCGCGGCGAGCTGAGGCAGTCCGGCCTTGAGGTTCACCCCGTAGCGGGCGTATCCGTCGTGGTTTCCCGGCACCATGAAGGCTGCCAAACCGGCCCCTTTCCACAGATGCAGGGCGTCCCGATACTCCTTCAGATAGTCCAGCCCAAACACGAGATCGCCCAGGTGGAGGATCACATCCGGATCCAGCAGGCGCAGCTCGTGCAGCCCCTGGCGAGCCATGGCCCGGTGCTCCCGTTTCTCGCCGCGCCTGGGGTAGGTGTTAGCGCTCTTGTGGCCGCTGCCCATCGAGACGCTCGGGTCCCAGAGCTGGTGGTCCGCCACCAGGGCCACGCGCAGGGGACCATCGGCTCGGTGACGGACGCGAACCGCGCGTTGCTGCTGCTCGGCCGTTTGACCGGGGATCACCAGGGTTAGGTCATATACGGCCCGGGGGAGGCTTGCAGGCACGCGACATCGAACGCGGCTCATGCGTTTGCCGCGCACCCGGTGCACCGACAGTACCGGGAGCTGCACCCGCAGGGATCGATTGGCCAGGGCGGTGGTGAGCGAGACTGTCACGCCCCGTCCGGGAGTCGACAGGGGGATGCCCACCCGAAGCGTGAGTGTGCCGCCGGCGGTGACCATGGCCGGTGCGCCGGTGGTGGGGTGCGCAATGAGCGCGATATGCGACTCCACGGGCTTTGACTGTGGGGCATGGGGCTGTCGAAAGTACTCCGGCTCGGCCATCCGGATCTCGGAGGTGTGGGGCGCCGCCATGGCCGGCGCGGTGACCAGCGTCAGCGTCGCCGTCACCGCCAGGCCTATGCACAGGCCCATGCGTAGACCCAAGCCTCGGGCGGCGGAGGCTACCAATCCAAGAGCTCCGCGCATGGTCATCGCTCCAGGGCCACGCGCCCCGCCTTGATTACGATTCGCACGTGATTTCCGCCGAGGTGATAGGGCACAGCGGCGTGGTGGGCGCAGTCGAAGATCACCAGATCCGCGGGGCCACCCACCGCCAGACGACCCGCCTCGGGCCGACAGGCGGCTCGCGCGGCCCCCGTGAGCACGGCCGTCCAGGCCTGGTCCACGGTGAGGCCCATCTTCATGCAGCCCAGGGACATCATCAGGTGCAGGTTCTCCGTCATGGAGGTCCCCGGGTTGAGGTCGGTGCCCAGGGCCAAGTCAACGCCTGCCCGCAGCAGCGCGTCGGCGGGGGGCCAGGGGCAGTCCAAGGTGAGCGCCGCGCCGGGCAACAGCACCGCCACCGTGCCCGCCTTTGCCATGGCTTTCATGGAGGATTGAGAAACGGCCTCCAGGTGATCGGCGCTCACCGCACCGAGCCCGGCGGCCATGCCGGCGGACTCCAGATTCTCGAACTGCTCGGCGTGGATGCGTCGCGCCAGCCCGTGGATGCGCGCCGTGTCCAGGATCCGGCGGCTCTCCTCCAGGGTGAAGGCGCCCGGATCGCAGTACACGTCCACGGCGTCAGCCAGACGGTGGCGGGCCGCCGAAGGGATCATGGTCTCGCAGA
>JAOZUO010000170.1:0-12979 GCA_029938605.1 Deltaproteobacteria bacterium
CCACCACATCCAGTACACCTCCTGGCTCGCCCGCCACATGTGGTCCGCGTACGCGCATTGCTACGACGACAACAGCTGCCCGGGTATGTAGGGGGTAGGGGGTAGGGGGTACCCTGCCAATTGGACCGATGGACAACAACCAACCGCAAAAAAAAGGTACCGGGCCGCTAAAGGGTGTGCCGGATGAACTGGTCCCTCTGTATCAGACCCTGTCGAATTGGTTGGACCAGTTCCAGCAAACCAATCAGGAAAGGGGGAGTCCGGCGGACACCGCGCCAATCTTTGGTGCGCATCTGCTAGCGGCTGATTCGAATCGTGGGAAGGTGCTTCTGTCGCCCCTCACCAAGGTGGCGGTCAGGTTGCTGCTCAGACGATTCGACCGCATGGGCGTTTCCGGCATTACGATCGTGATCGGCTACCCGACCTTGCTGCCGCACTATGACCCTGCCGGACGTTATCTTGCGTTCTACAAGTGGGTGGCGAAGGCGGTACGCCAACGCGGGATGAAGCTACTCGTCGAGCACAACGTCCTGTTCGTCAACAGCGTGTTCAGTCCAGTGAAGTGCGACTTCTCCGGCTTGACCTTCGAGGCCTTCGCTGAGGAGCAGCAGAGGATGGCGCAGCTCGTCATCGATGCTTTGCAGCCCGACTATCTCACCATTCTGCATGAGCCTCAGACCTTCACGGTGCTGGCGGGTTTGGATGAATTCCGTTCGCCAGAGTTGGCCACGCACTATGTTGAAAGCATGTTGAGCGGCTTGCGTCGCAAGGGTACGAAAGTTGGCGCGGGCGCGGGAAACTGGGACTCACCCGAGTACTTCACGCGTTTGGCAAAGACGACAGTCGACTACCTCAGTTTGCACATCTACAATGTCTCGCCGTCAGGCATCGAACGGGCGTACGCTGTCGCGGAGCTGGGACGAAGCGTTGCCAAACCCGTCGTTCTCACGGAGAGCTGGCTCTTCAAGTCAGACGGTACCGACGCAGCAGCGGAAACGAGCCTCTCCGGCTGGGAGGCCGGCTTCCGGCGAGACGTTTTTCGCTACTGGGAGCCTCTCGATAGGCGCTTCATCGAGAACCTCGGTTGTTATGCCAATAGTTGCGGCGTCGAGTACGTGTCGCCGTTTTGGACCGACTACTTTTTCAGCTATGTGCAAAACAGGGCCAAAGCCCGCGAATTGCCCTATTTCAATCTCATCAACAAAGCGGTCCTGTTTCCGGTGGCCAGGGCACTGGTGTTTGGATCCCTGACGCAACCGGGGCGCGCGTACGAGCGGCTGTGCCGGTCTTCCGCTAGAGAGAATTGACCAGCTCCGCACTGAACCGCCCCGGATTCTTCGGAGAGCTTGAGGTGCGCCGCGTTTTGTGGAGTGGGGTCGTTGGATCACTTTCTAAGCGGTGATTGGATCAATTTCCGAGCGGTGCGTCCAGAGCTGGCTGCGCTATCAGCCTCAGAGCAAGCTGTCTCAGTGGTTTGCTGAGCGTTACGCTCCAGGCACCAAACGACTGCGAAAGGTAGGCATCGTGGCCCTGGCGCGCAAACTCCTGATCGCAATGTGGCGGTTGGTCAAGTATGGCGAGGTCCCCGAAGGGGCACTCCTTAAACGTCCGAAACCAGCATAACGACAAACCCGTAGCCATTGATGACAACGATCTCGAAAGCGATGAAGATGGTTAACCCCGATTGCAGGACCTGCTCGCCGTATTCCTTGGTGGACTTCACGGTCACCGTGCGCCAGATGGAGCGGTCCTACATTCGGTTCCGCTGTGCAAGATGCGCAAACAGCATGTGGTGCTTCGGCCTTCCTCAGCCGACACGAATAGGAGGTAGTCTATGCCAGCACTATCTGGCGAGACTTCCCTGGAACCGAACAATCGCTATTAACCACAGCATCTCGGTAGAGCAGAGCGTGGTCGCAAAGGCGCGGCGTTTGGATCAGAGCAGGAGGCGGTGATGAGCTAACAAACTCGGGGGTGGTCGCTTGACAGGCCTCATAGGAGGGATATGGAGGGTGCGCAGCAGTCCCGCGGACGCGGGACCGAAGCGAAGCGAAGCCCGGAGGAGCCCGGTCGCCGCCCGCAGGGCGGCGAGGCGCCCAGATGAAACCGCAGCAAACGCCGCCCCTTCCCCAATCGCTCCTGCTTCACGCGAGGCAGCTTTGGCAACCTGCGACAAAGTGGTCTCAGCTACTCGCTGAAAGCCCCTGGCCAGCGCCAGCGCCGAGCCTCAGTACTTTGCGACCACGCTAGGGGGCGTGCCATGGGTATCGAATTCTACGTTAGGCAATGAATCGGAAAACGGGGATGCAGCGGCGTCCTGAATGATCGAGTTATTGTTGCGCGGGCCCTATGGCTTCGCCCTGCGGAAGGTCGTCGCGGCCGCCGCGAACATCTCCTTCCATGAGCCTTTCCAAAGCTTCCAGTTGTGCCCCGCCTTAGGGATGAGAAGGAACTTGGCCACGATTGGCCGCTCGGCCAGGGCCTTGCGAAGGGCTTGGAGTTGGCTTGGTGGGACGGATCTGTCCTTGCCGCCGTGGACGATGTAGAGCCGGGTACCTTTGAGCCGATCCAGCAGTGCAGGGGTGACACAGTTATCGAGTCGCCAGCGCTTGGGATAGCGTTTGCGCGGGCCGTAGACGACCTTGTGGATGCCGTACTCGCCCGTCCCTGGGCCGAGGATCATGAGGTCGTAGGTCCCGGACACGCTGCCGGCAAAGGCGAACTGCGGGTAGAGTTCGGCCAACAGCACGGCCCCGCGGCCGCCCGTCGAGTAGCCGATCACCCCGGTGTGGGCACGGTCCTGGTAGACGGCATATTTTTTGCGAACATGGGGGAGGATGACCTCGCCGACCCACCGAGCCCCGGGCGCGATTTTCCAGCGGCCTTTGCTCTGCGGGTAGAATTTTGTCTCGTAGATCGTTTTGCCCATCTCGGGAACTGCGAGGACGAACCGGTGAAGGTCCGCCCAGCGCGCGAGGTCACCCTTCTTTTTGAACATCTTCGCCGAGTGGCCCCAGCCGTGAAGCGCGATGACGAGTGGGTAGCGGGTTTTGCCCGTCGGCGAATATCCGGCCGGGAGATACATGATCAGCCGACCGGTGGCGCGCTTCCCATTGATGACCCCGGTCACGGCGGCCGGGCCCGACCATTTGCCTGGCGACGGCGGCGTCGCGGCAACTGCGCGAGCTGGCGCTGACGGCGTTGCGGCAGCCGCTCGTGCAGGTGCGGCTCTCGCGGCTGGCGCGGCTGGCGCGTTTGGCGTGGTTCGCGCGGGGGGCGCCTTGGCGGCGGGGCTGGGCCTGGCGGCAGTGTTGGTGTGAGCGGGTGGGTCTTTGGGGGGGGATGCATTGGAGGAACGGCTGGTCGGTTTGGAGGCTCGGTCGCAACCGCATGTGATCAGAAAGAGCGCCGCGGGAAGGAGGAATAGGCCGCGTGTGCTACACAGGTTCATAGTCATTCCTGTCTGGCTATTCTTTGGAAAGAGCGTGGAACTCGGAGACCGCGAGGTCATTCCACTTCGAACCCTTGTAGATAGACTTCACGACCAGCTTTACTGACGTGCAGGTCACCGGGGCGGGGAGTATGAAGGACTGCTCCTTGTCGGCGTCCTCGAAGTGGATGGGGAACTTCGTGCCGTCGGATAGCTCGAGGACTGCATCCTTGATGCGGTTGTTCATGCGGTAGAGATCACCCAGCTCGTCGAGTCGACGAAACCCATTCGAGAACTCGAAGCCGGTCACCGTCTGGGGCGCGGAGAATGTCATCAGCACCCACTCGCCCACGCCGCCGCCGCGCTTACGTTTGGGTTGCCACGAGGTCCAGAGGTTGTCGTCGATGACGTTTTTGCCCCCAAACGTGTAGTGCTTCCAGTTGCCCAACTTAGACGACACCGTGAGGGTGATCTTCTCGTTCGGCACGCGGTAGCCACGAGTCTTTGTGGGGAGAGCGGCGAGGCTGGTGGCCTTGCGGGTGGCCCAGGTCGCTTCGGCAGACTGTCCCGTCTTCAGATACGTTTTGGTCAGGCCGCGGTAGGCAGGGAGGCAGTTCCGATCGGAAGCAATTGCATCGCGGAAGTACGTGATCGCTCGGTTGGTCTGTCCGGCGTTGAGTAACGCATTGCCTTGTGCCGCGAGCGTTTTCGCTCGATTGGCGGCGGCTCTCGACGTGCGCGTAGGGAACCCCCAGTCCTTCCGTCGGATGAGCTGCTTCAAGTACTTGCCGATCTTTGTCGCGACGGATACATCAACCACGTTGTCAATGTCATGGAAGGCGCCGTTGCCGTCGACGCCGAAAAGGACCCAGAGTTCGCCCATCTTTCTCGGGACGTAGTAGGCGCGAATCAAGGACTTTCCGACGTAGACCATGACCTTGGCTTGGCTGTTGGCGAGTGCGCGCAAGCCGTGTCGGCCTGCGTGCGAGAAGTCGTGAATCGCGAAGACGTACTTGTCCCCCACATGACGCTTCTTGATCGTAATCGTCTCCGGTCCGTAGCTGGTGGTGTCGTCGACGTCGAGGAAGGCGTCCTGGCCCTTCTTGCTCTCGAAATAGATATGGTTTCGCGGGTAGACCGCGTGGAGGTCGAGATCCAACGGCCGCTTCCCCCAGTTGAGCACCACCCGGAACGACTCGAGGTCTTTGATGGGTCGGCTGATCGCATAGGCCATGCCGTCGCAGGGGCAGGCGACCACCAGTGGAGTGAAGCCCTTCTTCTTCACGATCAGCGAAACGGTTTTGTTGTCGACTCCGAATTTGTGTACCGCAACGGCTTTTCCCGTCTTGCCGGTTTTGGCCGCGACCGAGCTGTGGCGGTTCTTCTGAAAGAACACCTCAGCCCCCTCGACGACCTTGTTCTTGATTGTGGCGCTGAGGATCTGGATCTTGATCGTCCGGGGCGGGGCGTTCGGAGGAGGCGTGGCACGCGGCTTTGGCGGCAGCCGTACTTTAGGCTTGGCGGTTGCCGCATCGTTGGTGAGCTTCGCCACCGGCGTCGGCTTCATGCTGGAGGGCTGCTTGTCCTGTTTGTCCTGCTTTGCCGCCTTCTGTTTGTTCGAACACGCTCCCAGACAAATCGTGACAGCGAATACCACCCAGTAACTCAACAGACGCTTTCTACTCGGCATCTCATTCCCTCCGGTTGCAGACTGACACAATTTCTCACACCGCCCAGAGTATCAGCGGTCTCTCCATCCAGGGTCAAGTAGTTCCCTGGTTGCTGTGCACGTACTACGGAAATCGAGCGCGTCGTGTTCCTTCAGCACCAGGACCCGCTGGAGGGGAGCGGATTTGTCCGGCTATCTATTGCCTTAGATCGTCAAGAATGTAGGCAGGGTGCGCGTCTGCGGAGCCCCAGCCACAGACACAGCCCCAGCAGGATAAGCACTGCGCTGGCGGGAGCGTCGGACGCGTGCTGACAGCCGCAACCGGCGTCCGGCTGGCCGGGGTCGGTGCCGGCGTCCGGGTCGTCGGTGCTGGCGTCCGGGTCGGTGCCGGGGGCGGCGTCCGGGGAGGAGCTGGTCCCTGCATCCAGCTGGGTTTGGGGGAGGCAGTCGTCGCACCACTCGTAGGCGCCCACGTCCGGTGCTCCCCCCTGGGGGCGACTGACCGCGTCGCGATCCAGGACCACCTCGGCGATGGAGTCTCCTTGATCAATGGCGGGCGAACCGGCTGCCAGGTGGTAGTCATGGCCGGCAGCGTCCACGAAGGCGGTCTGGTCCACGGCCAGGCCGGAGTTGCCCGGGGCCTGGACCTCGACGGGCAGGGTGGCGGCCAGGATCAGCAGGTTGCGTACGTCCAGTTGGGCGTTGTCCGCCGCGGCCTCCACGAAAGGAGTGGCGACGTCTCCGCCCAGGGTGACGTGCCATAGGCGCAGGTTCTCGAGGTCGTCTTCGTAGCGCACCGCCACCTCGGCGTCATAGATCACCACGTTCTGGGCCCGCACCCAGGATCCGGCGGGGCGGTCCGAGGTGGGCCCGCGAAGTCGCAGCGCAATCTCGTTGTCTCGGAGTGTGATCCGATCGAGCAGGGCGTCGATGTTCTCCTTGAGGTTCAGCGCCGCCATGTTGCTGATGAGCCCGTTTCGGAACCCCGAAAACGTCGAGTCGCGGATCACCAGGGTGGCCCGGGGGGCGTCGTTGTGGGTCTTGGTGTCCACCGCGTTCTCGCCGGGAACCGTGCCCGTCGCGAAGCCGTTGGCCGGCTGAGGCAAGGGCGCCAGCCAGATGTGACACCCCTCGATCAACACGTCGTTCCAGCCCGGCAGCTCCCGTCCGGGGTCGAACTGCACGCCGTCACCGGAGAACGAGTGGATCTCCGTATCGCGGATGGTGAGCTTCTGCACGGCGCCCCCGGTGATGCCGTGGGCGTCGGTGCGCCCGCCCTCGGAGTTGAGGCAGTGATGGATGAGGCAGCCGACGAAGAGCACGTCCTGGGGTGCGCCCATGTCCACGCAGTCTCGCCCCGAGTAGCGCACCTCACAGCGACGCAGGGTCAGGTGGTTCGCGCCGTCGTTGATGTCCAACGCGTCGGAGTCGCCGTACTGGCCGTCGAACACCAGGTCCTCGATGGTTATGAAAGCGTGGTCCACGCGCAGCACTCTCCCGCTCGCGGTGACGACCACGGGGCCGTCGGTGGTGTCACCCCGCAAGACAATGGGAGCGCCCTCGATGCCGTCACGTACGGTCTGCAAGGACTCGGAGTAGGTGCCCGCGGCGACGATTACCCTATCGCCGGGTTGCGCCGCGTCGAGCCCCTGCGCGATGGTGTCAAAGGGATCGAACTCCGTACCGGTGCCCGTGCCACCGGGGGCCACATGGTACTCGGCGGCGAGGGCCGGGGGCGGCAGGAGCACCAGGGTTGCCAGCAGTGCGGTGGCCAGCAATGCGGCGGCCGGCAGTGCGGCGGCGAGCAGTGCGACGGGGCGGAGCTGCGCTGGTAGCATGGACGGTCTCCTGAGACAGGCATTCAGCTGTCGCCTCGAGCTCGGAATCAGTCTCGATAGTACCGCAGTCCGGGCTCTCCGAAAACCGCGGTCCATGTTCTTGGGTTGCCAAGATCAAATCCAGCCGCTCGCTGGTTTTTACAGCCCGGCCGCCGTTGTCGCCATACTCAACCGTCTGCTCATGTAGCTCATAACGGCAGAATCCGGCGGTTCTATTCAACGTCGTGCTCTGGCGTCGCCTTAGTGTCCGCCGGTTGTGCTTGGAAGAGATATTTTTCGCACTTTGTGCGCCGTGGCAAACCATCCGCTGGTCATGCCGGGAAAACCCCGATCGCATTTGCCCGTCCAGATTTCGATGACCTTCAGGGTGGCGGAGTTCGGTCCCGACCCGACCACGGTGATGCAGGTCCGATCCCGGAGGGTGAACCAGCGCCGACGGTGTCCGAGCGCCGGGCGACCGCTGCGTTTTAGCGCGACCTGCGCTGTGATATCGGTCGCACCATGGCGCTGTAGCTTGAGCAAGGCTTCGCTGAAACGCTGGCCAACCTCAAGCACTGCGGTGTTTGGGCTCGGCGCCTCGCGCCGCGCGCCCATGCCCATTGGCTGCACTTGGTGCGTGACCGTAGTCCGTATCCCGCTCGCAGCCTGCACTCGACCCGTACTTTTGGAGGGCTTGTCGCTCGCACAGGCGACGAGCAGAACCAATACGCACGCTCCCGCAGCCGGCACCGCAACATACGGATTTCTTCGTCGCCATCGTTGCATCTTGCATTTGTCCGTTGGGTGAAATTGCTTGTATGCTTATACCCACGAGCGCTCAGTTGCGCCAGCCCCAGCCGCGCCTGGGTGCCTATGCCGTGGTGTACGGAAGCTCGATCTAATCTGAATTGCGCGGACTTGGCTTGCCAGGTACCGAGGTTGAGCCCTTGGTGCCCACTCTGCTTAGCCGCGAAATCCGGTACCCGCTAAAAGTGTACTTCACCGGCTCGGGCAGATGCCCTGGATGGGAAGGCCCGGTCACCAGAAAGTCCACGAGCGTCGGCCCGTTGGGTACCCTCCCGTTCCGCCAACGAACATTCAGCGACATCCTATTTGCGATCCGGATCCTCAGAACTCATCTCCTGCGTCGGGTTGACTTTCGACGGGTAGCTTTGTTTCGGGAGTGCCGCTTGATACCAGCAGATCGGCGAGCCTTTTTAAGGGCTTTGGTAACCTTGCTGTAATGCCTGGTGGCGGGGTAATTCTTGAGGAGGAGAAGGCGTATCCTGCGGGCGGCTTTGTGCTTTTTGCCGGCGTGATAACACAAGCTGGCGTTGTAGAGGTAGTCTTCTTCATGATCAGAATCGGGGAATTGGGCCATGATCGCTTCGAAGGCTCGCCCGCAAGCCAGCCATTTCTTCTTGCGGTGGAGCCGACCCGCCTTGGCCCACAGGGCCTTCTCCCAATAGGTTGTCATTTTGTCGGCGAAGTCGTCGTCCTGCATGAGCTTTTTCGAGGCCAGGTAGGAGGCGATGATCTTGTCTCTTTTCTTGTGGCGGCGAAGGATGAAGAGGATCTTGGCGATGCGCAGGGCCGCCAGGCGGGCCGCAGAGGGCCGATTATCGGCGTACTTTTTCGACACCTCCCGGAAAAATGGCATGGATCGGCCAAATTGGTTTCTCCTCCAATAGACATGTCCCAGGTTGAAGAGAACATTGGGTCGATACTTCGATCGAGGAGCGAGCTTCAGATACAGCTTCGTGGCCCGAACCAGCAGGCGTTCCGCGGCGGGGATGCGTTGTTTGGTCCAGCGCCATTTGAGGCAACGTTTTTTTATGGCCCTAACGCACTTGGCATGGGCGGCGATATTTGTGGAGCTGAGGCCAACACCTTGGGTGAGATAATGCACTGCGGACAACGCAGCAATCTTCTGTAACTCGCGCGAGGCCGCATCGAGCTTATTGAGCTTGCCTTTGGCGATGCGATAGTAATCCTGACCCAATTTCCTCCAAGTGGCGGCGGTGTTCTTTTTCTTCTTTTGGGCCGCCCTTAGCCGTTGATCTACGCGCTCCAGACGCTCTTTGAGCAGCCGGAAATCGTCCTTGGGGCTTGCGCTGCGTGCATGCGCATTGGGGCCAGTAACGAACCATGATCCGCACAAAAGTACGATGCCCAACAGGCGTTGGAAATACATGTTCACCTCTTCAGTTTTTGTTTTGTGCTTACGAGCAGCCTATGACACCACCCCCTCCAGAATGTTCCGACAGCTTGATTTTTCTCACCGACAGTGTGTGGGATGGCCGCGGTGTGTTTCGGCTCCATCGCGTCAGCGCATCACCGAGCGGGCGGGGGTGCTCAAGGGGTGTGCTCGAAGGGACCGATGTCCGGCGCGGTGCCCTCGAAGGGGAGGCTCAGATCCACGCCGACGTCCACGAGGTTGCCGCCCGGGGCCGGTCTCAAAAAGTCGGTCATCGGGAGCGCGCCGCCCGGCCCCCGAGGGTCGAGCATGCCCGCGTCGTCCAGGCTCACGAAGTCGCTGGAGGAGACGGTGATCCCCGAGTAGTCTGCCGCCCCTGCGCCGTCCCCCACCGCGTTTAGGAACCCGTAGGTATTGCTTCGCACGTTGGAGCTGTTGTTGTCGATATGGGCAAATGCCGCTTCGACGTTGTTGTAAGCCGCGGAGTTGTAGATCGTGTAGGGTCCCCCCCGCACGGTCCAGCCATGGCTGTTGTTGTTCCAGGACAGACACCGGATGGCCAGGTGTGAGACCATGTCGTCTTCGTAGCCGAGCTTGATCCCGTCGCCCTCCCACCGACGCATGGGCCGGTTGGGGGTGCCCGTGATGGAACCGGCCGCGTCGTCGACGCCGGAGTAGGCGGCCCAGCAGTCTTCCATCTCCACGGGGTCGGGGGCCTGGGTGAAGTCGTATCCATCGTCGAGGTTGTGCCAGGCCCGACACCCCACCAGCCGGATGTCGGTGCCGGCGAAGATGCGCCAGCCGTCGCCGTGCTGGTACTGGTTTTCCAGCTGATCTTCGCCGGACTGCCAGAGGTGGTTGGCGTTGTGGTGGCCGTCGCAGTTTCGAAACAGGATGTCGCTGATGCCACTGCCCCAGAGGAAGAACCCGTGGCCCCCCCGTGCCGCCGTCTTGCCGTTGTAGCTGCTCTCCACGAGGTGGAATTCGAGGAACTGGCTGTCCTCGATGTACACGCCCGCGCCGCGGCCGTTGGTGATGTGGATCGGCCCCTGCACCTTCCAGTACTGGGTGTCCGAGAAGGCCCAGGTGACCGTGGATCCGCCGTTGGTGTCCCCCTCGGGGATGTCATGCCCATTGATGACCGGGAGCTCGCCGGGATAGGCGCCGATCACCATGTAGTCGCCGGCGGTGCCCGCTTTGCGAAAGCGCGTGCGGTCGGTCGGGTAGTAGGTGCCACCACGCAGGCAGATCACGTCGCCTGGCCCCAGCGCGGGGTTGTCGTGCGCCTCTTGCACCGTGGCAAAGGGCTCGTCGATGGTCCCCGGATTTCCCGCCACGCCGTCTGGCGCGACGAAGTAGGCGTTGGTGCAGTCGACACCGGAGTCGATCACCCCCCCGTCAGGCGTGGTGCCCGCATCGGGAGTCGTGGACCCGTCGGTGGCCGTGGACGCGTCGGCAGGTGTAGCCGCATCCCCGCCCGCGCTCGCGTCGTCATCTCCGCAGCCCCCGAGCCCAAGCGCCAGTACCACGACCAGTAGTAGCGAAATGTATGCGCGTCGAGTCATATCCCGGAGCTCCTTGGAGGTGTTGGGTGTGCTTCAGACCCCAGTGTACGACAATGGTTTGCCCCGAAGCGATTGAGGTGCGATTCAGCCCTTCGTCGTCAGGCGTACAGTGCCATCCCAGGAGCTGTCCGGGGGCTCCTCGAGTGAGGTTTCGCAGGATTCGATGAGCCGCTCCACGGAGATGTCGTCGGGGCGCTGCTTGTCCAGGATGCGGGCGGCCTCCCGGGCGGCCGCGAAGTCGCCGCTTTGGAAAAGATCCAGTGCCGCTTCGTAGTCCCGGGCGAACCGGAGCGTCTCCTCGGGCACCTCTCCGGTGGCACCGAGCAGCGTGAAAATGTCCACCGCCTCGATCTTCCCTTTCACCGCCACGCGACCCATGCGGCGCCACTCGAAACCCTCTCCGGCGGCCGCCATGACCCAACTGGTAACGAGCACGCTGGTGCCGTAGAGCTTGTTGGCGCCCTCGAGACGCGCGGCCAGATTCACCCGATCTCCGAGCACGGTGTAGCTGAGTCGTGAGGCGGCGCCGATGTTGCCCACTACGACCTCGCCCGTGGCCAACCCGAAGCGCGTCGGCATGGGTGGCAGACCGCGGGCCTCCCACTCCTTATTCTTCTTCTCAAGGGCCTGCACGCAGGCCAGAGCGGACTGCATCGCGTGGCGCGTGTGGTCGGGGTCGGGTTTCGGCGCCCCCCAGAACGCCACGATGGCGTCACCCACGAATTTGTCCACTGTGGCGCCGCGGGCGTTCAGCTCGGCCAGCATGAGCTCGAAATACTCGGCCATGTGCTCGGCGAGATCTTGCGGCTCCATCTGCTCAGAGATGGAGGTGAATCCGCGGATGTCGGTGAACATGAGGGTCAGGGCGCGGGTGGTCCCGCCAATCTCGGCGACCTCGCCCTGTTTGACCAGCTCACGCACCACCTCCAGCGGGACATAACGGACAAAAGACTGCATCGCCAAGATGAGCTCGTGCTGGGAGTGGGCCAGGTCGTTGATCTCCCGGAGCTTGCTCTGCACCGTGGCATCCACGTCCAGGTCCAGGTTGCGAATACGCTGGCTCGTGGACACCAGCTGCTCGAGGGGCCGCGCGTACCTCCGGGCCAGCACAAACGCCATGATGATGGCGCCGATGAGGGCGATCAGGGAGATCCCGATCACGATCAGCTGTTGCCGCTTGACCTCGCCCAGGAAGTCCTTCTCTGGCACCGCTACGCAGATCCAAAACCGATTCTGGCCCACATCGTAGGAGCGCATCTCCGCCCACCAGTCCTCTCCCCGGTTCTGAAACTGGAAGACGGCCCGGTTCTTCATCCCGCCGGCGCGCCACGCCTTCACCGCGGCCGCCACGGGCCCCACGGGGAAGCTCTCGGCACGAGGCAGCCGGGCCTTGGCGTCAGCTTGCGTTTGTCGCGCCACGATCAGCGCGGCCTTGATCGCCTTGTCGTCGCGGTACCGATCATCCCGGGGCAGCCCCACCACGCGCAGCTCGCCCGCCTTTTTCTCCTCCACCAATACGAACGCCGTGCCGTTGGCGCTCGGCTTGATGCGCTTGGTGGTCATCCGGGCGATGTCCAGCAAAAGTAGATCGAAGGCCACCACCAGCGTGAGCCCTTCGCTGACCTTTACATGCGCCCCCGCCGTGATACCCGGGTCTTTGGTGGACTTGAAGATCACCGGCTTGGTCCAGAACACGTCGCGCCCCGGCTGCCCGGCTTGTGTCTTGAGTGAGCCGAGATACCAGCCCCGCTTGCGGGAGTCGTACTTCGTCGGCACGGTCTTGTCGCGGACCGCGCCCGTTTGCTGATCCCAATACCGGAAATACGCCTCGTTGCCCGTCGGCTTGATCCGCACCACGCGGTTCATCCACTCATTGTGCTTCAGCGCGTTGCGTAGGAGCAGGTACCCCGTGCCAGTAGACTCGCTCACCATCATCGAGGACATCTGCGGATTGCGCTGGAGCACCGGCACGAAGAGCTTGTTCAGCGCCAAATGATCATCGGCGTCCAGCAGCCCGCTGTGCGCCCACTCCCGGCCGATGATCACTTGCTTGTGCACGGTGGCGAAAAACGCATCCAGCTCCTTCTCGGTCTGCTGCGCTGCCCGGTCGATCAGCGTGCGCGAAAGGTGCTCCGCGGCGTACTGCCCCGCGATCACGGTCACCGCGAGAATCGCTCCCGAAGTCACAACGATGAGCAGCACGAAATTTCGGAGCAGGTTCCGGCGAATCGAGCTTCCCTTGGCGCGTTGATCGCCGCGGCCGCGGCCAGGGGCCGGGGCTGGGGCTGGAGCTGGGGCTGG
>JAOZUO010000170.1:13079-16900 GCA_029938605.1 Deltaproteobacteria bacterium
GCTGGGGCTGGAGCTGGGGCTGGGGCTGGGGCTGGGGCTGGTTTGCTCACGGCGCCCCCCTGCGCCGCGCTTCATGAATCAATACAGCTCGCATTCGATTCGTCACATTATCTGGGAGCATAGGAGCCGTCAAGAGAAGTGGGCCCGGGGGCTCGGGGGCCAACCTGGAGTGGCGACACCCCCTCCGGGCTGCGAGCTACCGCATCAGTGCAGCCAAGTTGTATTGGCTAGCGACCAGCATATACAGTAATAAACAGCGATGAAGAAAATCCGTTACCTTAGAGCGAATGCTGTTACAGGTCGGCTCCTGGTGGCCGCCGCAGCGCTCACTCTCGCTGCGCCGTTGGCCAGCGCGCGGGCCAAAAAGGTGAGTCCCGCCGACTTCACCGGTACGTGGAAGCACGCCGGGAGCATGAAGGAGAAGCGGGCTCGACGCCGGGCCATCGATGGGGTGGTGCAGACCCTGCCCGTGGTCATGCGGGGGAGGGCGCGCAGGCAGCTCGCGGCGCGGACCACCCCGCCGTCGGAGCTGAAGCTCAAGGTCACGGGGGACCGGATCGTGCTTACGGTCGGCGGCCACACCGTCGTGCTCCGTTTCGGCGCCAAGCCGATCACGGTCAAACAAAAGGGCGAAGAGGGGACCGTGAAGGCCAGGTTCAAGGCCGGGCGGATCGTAGTGGTGAGCAAAGGCGGTGGAGGCAGGATCGTGACTCGATACCGGCTGCTGCGCGACGGCAAGCGGTTCCGGATGAAGGTCAGGATCAAGGCCAGTCCCTTGCGCGTGCCCCTCGTGTTCAAGGCGACCTACCAGCGCAAGTAGCGCCACGTCAGTCGAGACCGCAGCCGCCCCCGTCCATCGGCGCCGGGAGGTGAGTCGCCGCCGGAGACCGCGGCGCCAGCGCCAGCCACGTGACCAGGCGAACACGGCCTCGGTGACCTTCGCGTCGCGCTCACCGGGCAGCTCCAGGCGATCGCAGTAGCGCCCATCCCCGAGGGCTGAACCGCCCCGATCTCTCCGGAAAGAGCGCAGCTTGAGTGAAGCCCGCAGCTCCTGACTAGCCAGCACGACACCCTGGCGGCAACGCACAGGATCTTGTCCGGAGCCTGTTGCTCTAAGGGACCGGAAACACGGCGTTATTGATTATAGGAGGCGCCGGAAGTCGAACCTGTTTAGCGGGAATCTAAAAACCTATGAGAAAACGGAGCCTTAGTCGCTAGACTCCCGATTCCTTTGAGAATTTCCCTGCCGTCCCGTTCCGCCTCGTTCCGTTTCGTTCCGCCCCATGGACCTGGATCACGGCCAAATAGCGGCCAAACTTTCTGAGGTCATGTTCGGATGTTAGCCCCGTCACGGCGCCTCAGGCTGATGCAGAGTCGAGAATAAGTGGCGCATGGTGTGTTACCTGAGACCCGGCATTTCATCACGAAACTAAAGTGATACTGAAGTTTAATGCGTGATGGTCTATTGAGCTTGCGCAAAACTAAAGTATGGCTTAAGTTTAGTGCATGGAGGTGGCTGCTTCTACATCGCCCGATTGGGACTATCTTTTCGAGACTGCAGCGGCTCAAGACGGGCTCTTCACGACGCAGCAGGCGGCCGAGGCCGGATACTCGTCACAGCTGCTCGCGCACTATCTCGGTTCGGGGCGGATGGTCCGGGTACGTCGCGGAATCTATCGACTCGTTCACTTTCCCGCTGGCGATCACGAGGAACTTGTTGTCGTCTGGCTCTGGTCGGAGCACAGCGGTGTCTTCTCCCACCATACCGCGCTGGCGCTCCACGACCTCTCGGACGTGCTGCCCTCACAGGTACACCTCACGCTGCCGGTTGCATGGAAGAAGCGCCGGCTTCGCGTGCCCGATGGCGTGGTGGTGCACTATGGCGACATCTCCGAGAGTGAGAGACGTTGGTTCGGCGCAGTGCCGGCGACGGATCCGGCGCGCACGCTGGAAGACTGCGCCCGCGAGCATCTGTCTCCCGATCTCCTGCGCGACGCGGCCCTTGAAGCACTTCACCGCGGTGTTGTGTCTCCGGAGCAGCTTGGCGACGTGAACAAGGCACTAGAGCCTTTCGGAGGCCTTGAGCCTTGACCACCCGTTAGTACAGTACAGCCGCCGCGTTCAAGCAGGCACTCGAGCAGCGACTTCGCGCGGCATCCGATTCCGGCGCTGACTTTGGGCGACGTCGACAGCTCGTCGTCTTCGACCGTTTCCTCGCTCGGGTTGTCCTGGACTTCGGGGATGCTGTCACGCTCAAGGGTGGGCTCGCTCTCGAGCTGCAACTCGCGCGGACAAGGGCCACCAAGGACGTGGACCTGAGGGTGATGGGAACACCCGACGCTTTCCTGGAGAAGCTCCGCAACGCGGCCAACCGGGACCTCGGCGACTTCATGGTGTTCACAGTCCGTCCAGACGATCGCCACCCGGAGATCCAGAACGACGGCATGCGGTACGAGGGGATGCGATTCCGAGCGGAGTGCAGCCTCGCCGGCAAGATCTACGGCCGGCCCTTCGGCGTGGATGTCGCTTTCGGAGATCCGATCTTCGGCGAGCCCTCCACGGTGGTGGCCGAGGACGTGCTCGGTTTCGCCGGGATCACGCCTCCTACAGGCCGCGCAATACGGTGCCGACCGCGCCTTCGAGCAGTACGATTTGGCCGACCCGAAGAATCGGCTGGTGGTGGACACCCTGGAGCAGCGTTTGAACGCCAAGCTCAAGGAGCTGCATCTGGCCCGGCAGGACCTGGAAGAGGCGCGGGAAAACATCGCGCCCTTGACGCCGGAACAACGGCGCGAACTCGAAATGCTCAGCCAGGACTTCGGGCGGCTGTGGTCGCATCCGGAGATCTCACCGTCGCTGCGCAAGCAGCTACTTCGCACCGCCATCCGGGAGATCGTGGTCACCCACGACCAGGATCATCAGCGGCTCGAATTCACCATCCACTGGGAAGGCGACGTGTGCACGTGCCTCACTGTCAAAAAGCGCAAGACGCCGGTGGGATCGAAGGCTGCAACGAGCCTTGTCGAGACCGTTAAGGAGCTCAGCCAGACCCTCGACGACGCCCAGATCGCCCGCATCCTGAACATGAAGAAGATCCCGACACCGCGGGAGCTGCGCTGGACCCAGGACCGGGTGAAGCAATTTCGCAGTCACCACAGGATTCGCCACCTGCGTCAACCACCCGATGATCGCTTCTTCACCTGCCAGCAGGCCCGCGAGTATCTCGGCGTTGGCTACAACGGGCTGATGGGCCTAAGCCGTCGCGGTGTGATCCACACCAACCAGGTCACCGACTTCGCGCCGTGGCGCATTCCCCGACAAGAGCTGGATTCAGAGGTCGTCCAGAGCCTCGTTCGGACCCTGAAGGCCACAGGACGGCTTCCCGCAGGGGGGTCCCCGCAAGCCCAGACTCGACTTTTCCGTGGAAAATCAACAGAATAACAATAGGAGGCATTCTGATGACTGGTATTGGAGGCGCCGGGAGTCGAACCTGTCGCAATTATTGAATTAACCTGAATCATAACGCGCCTTTACCCGTATCAATCGCGAGATTCAGCGTGTCCAGTCCATACCAATCCATGTCAAATAATACGCGGGGTTACGCTCCGGCCGGATTTGGTCTAGGCACTGGCTGGACACTGACGAGGCACTGCGGTAGATACCGCGTAGGCACCGCGCGGGCATCGCGTAGGCATCGCGGTGGGCACCGAGGTGGGCTGCGTACTCGCGTCGCAGTCGGGTAGAACATGTTGTAATTACGTCTTAATTAGGGGGGGTAATTCTGTGCTTGACTCCACGTCGTCTTATCTGTATGCTTTGCA
>JAOZUO010000171.1 GCA_029938605.1 Deltaproteobacteria bacterium
GGCGGCCTCCCCGCGGCCCGGGACCTGGTGTTCGGCGGATAGTCTCCGGCCCTGGAATACGCACCCAGCCTAACTGCCTGTTCAAATCGCGGGGATTTCACGTCTCCGACGTGAGCTTCGCAAGCGCCTTTCGTGTGCGACGAAATTGGTCCATGGGCTCGGCAGGCGAACCGGCGACCGTCTCGCCCGCCGACACGTCCGAGAGGACAGTGGCCCCGATCCCTACAAAGGCGCCGCTCCCGATCTTAATACCTTCAATGGAGCACGAGCGTGGTCCCAGCCATGCGTCTTCACCGATTACGACCCGAGCTCCAATTTCCGTACACGCAGTGACTACTGCACGAGGCCCGACGCGCGCGCCGTGACTTACGTGGCATAGATTGTCGATCTTCGTCCCACTAAGGATGCGGGTCTCCCCGAGCTGCTGCGGCGGAGAAGATGGGGGGAATGCCGATAACGGTGCATCCCTTCAAGCATCGCACCGCCTGGGACGAACCGATGAGTCGCGAGAGGGTTGAGATGCACCGACTACAGAACCTGGTACGATTACATCGCCTTGGAAAGCGCAAACGGCAGATCGCTCGCCAACTGAAGATGAGTCCGAACACCGAGCGGGCCTACCGCCAGGCCTTTGACCGCGCGGAGGTGTTGTACGGCGATCCGACGAAGCTGCCGGAGCTTGAGGAACTGAAGCAGGCGGTCGTCGAGCAGCTTCCACCCAAGCTGTCGCCGTAGCAGGAGTCGTCGGCCGCGAAGTGGGACGCGAAGATCCGCGCCGGTTTCAAGAAGGGAGCCCAGCCGAAGGCGCCGGAAAAGAAGGGCAAGGTCGAGTCCAGCGTCAAGTACGTCAAGGGCAACTTCTACGCGCCACGGCGCGAAATGGATGTGCGTGAGTTGCGCCGGGAGCTGTCGGTCTGGGTGTCGGAGACCGCGGGGAAGCGGACCCATGGCACCACGCGCCGTCAGCCGCTGGTGGACTTCTTCACCACCGGTGGTTCCGCCGCCGGTTCGACGACGAGGAGCGATCGTCGCTGCTCCCACTGCCGAGCACGCCGCTGGAGCCGGTGCTGTGGAAGGAGGCGACGCTGCATCGAGACAGTCACGTGATCTACGAAAAGGCGTATCATTCGGCACCCTGGCGACCTTCAGCATCGGCCGAGTGCCGTCAGACGACGTCCGGGAAGTCGAGCGGGTCCAGGGGGCGGTATCCAAAGAAATCGAAATCTCGAGCATAGAGTGCGTTGACCAGCCCTACGGTCTCAACGGAGTACATTGACAGATATTTGTACCCGTCGGTGTCGTTGATGTCTGAGCATTGCTTTTGTTCCTGGCGAACATGTGCATTCACCTCCACGAACTCCAACTCAAGCAGGTCGCACAGCCTTCGATAGTCTGCGTCAAAAGTCTCGTTGTGTCCGCAAAAGGAAACAGCTCGGCGGACTCCTCGATAGCCGTAGTAGTGCTGCGGGATGAAATTGCAGAACCGGTGGTCGAAACGAATACGATTGATATCGAGTTCCTCCATCACGAAAGTCCTAAAATCGACTCGTTCAATCTTTTTTCGAAGAGCATCCTCCGGATGGAAGCGACGCATGTGCCTCATCTTGGATTCCTGGTACGAGGAGTAAAACCGGTCGTAGGGGTTTCGCACAAACGTGATCTTGGAACAGTCCTGATAGTTCACGGCCTCGGGGAAACGCTCAAACTGCTCCACGGTGAGGTGGGTCGGACAAATGATAGCATCAAGTAAGGTGATGTACTGCATCCCACCACCAACGAGCAGATGCATATGATCGTCGTTCTCATCCAGATCAAAGTACCGTTCCAGAAAGCTCTCTGTCTTGTACTGGTCCAGTCGGCTCCGCATCGTGGTGCTGGCACTCTTCGGGGCGGAGAAGTAGACGAACTTTTTACTCTCGGAGATTAGCACGCGGACCTCTCGAATATTGTTGGCTGCGCTCAGCGCGGAGAAACAAAAGTTGAGACTATTGGAGGAGAGGGTGGTCCAGTCAAGCGCTTTTTCGTATCAAATTCGGTCCTGTATCGCTGAGAGCCGGGAGCCATTGTGAGGCCGCACTCCGCGAAGTTCGACCCAGCCACGATGAGGCTACTGCGGTGTTTCGACGCTCCCGTAAAGGGTTGCCTTAACAGACAATCAGCTGAGCGCGGACCTCACTCCGGACCTCACAGGCGGAGGCCCTACGTCACCTTCCACAGTGCAACTCTGTCGCACTCGTCTGATTCCTCAATCCCGTATCCTCATCGAGATCATTGTTTATGTCAGGGCCAGGGGAAATGCGTGGCCACGATTGAACAGGTACCCGTCGGGAACCACACCGTTTGCTTTGTTGCCCCGACCCGAACCGTCGGGTTACACTTCCCTGCGCGACCATCCGTTCCGGATAGGACCTGCGTACGAACCATGAAGGACTCCCGAACGTCACAGTTCACGATCACGCACATTCGCCCGTCAAAGGGGTTTACGGATTTCGGACTGCGTGAGCTCTGGAGTTATCGGGATCTGCTCTGGTTCAACATCCTCAAGAACGTGCGCTCCAAGTATCGTCAGATGGCCCTCGGTCCGCTCTGGATCATCTTACAGCCGCTGGTCATCATGGTGATCTTCACGCTTGTGTTCGGCAAAATGGCCAAGCTCGATTCTGACGGCATCCCCTACCCGCTCCTGACGTTCTCGGCGTTGCTTCCGTGGACGTTCTTTCAGAACGCATGCACCTACGCGAGTAGCTCACTCGTGTCCCAGATGTCGGTCATCTCGAAGGTTTACTTTCCGCGCCTGATCGTCCCTCTGGCCGATTCGCTCGCCTGGCTCTTCGACTTTGCCATATCGTTCGTCGTGCTCTTGGCGATGATGGCCGCCTATGGCGTATGGCCGACCTGGCGTATCCTCCTCATTCCGCCGTTGGTGCTGCTAACATTACTGACGACCCTGGCGATCGGATTTTGGAGCGCGAGCCTCACCGTGCGATTCCGGGACGTCCGATTCCTGGTCACCTACGGCCTGCGTGCATTCATGTTCCTTACGCCAGTCGCATACTCAGCCGCCGCCGTAGAAAAAGCGCTCCCGGAAGGCTGGAAGTGGATTCCCGCAGCCAATCCCATGTACTGGGTCATCGAGGGCTTTCGCTGGGCGCTGCTCGGGGGGAGTCGCGGACCCGCCGTCGCTATGATCTGGCCCGTCGTCGGCGTGCTGTTTCTGTTGATCACCGGCCTCATGGTGTTCCGACGGACCGAACGAAGCGTTGTCGACTTGTTGTAGTCCGGCCGCGTACTGACGCGAGCTCAGAAACCCAGCCGGCGCCCGATTTTGGACAAAAATCCATCGCCCGCCGCGCAGTCACTCTCCGGTACCAGGTCCGTCCGTCGATAGTCGGCCCGGGTGCAACCCGAAGCCAGACCGTGCATGAGGCGAAAGACGTTGTATTCGTCGAGCACACGCCGCTTCGATTCACCTACCGCCGACACGCTTTTTGCATAGACATCGCTGTCCAAGGTCTTGCGGATGATCGCGAGCGACTCGTGTTTGCGGTGGACGTCGATGCGCGTGAAGCTCGCGGGTTGGAAATAACGGTCCAGATTGGGGCAACCGTAGTAGAACGGATGGCACTCCGCGAGAAAGGCGTCGCCGATCTTTTCCGTCCAATAGTCGTCGATGTAACAGTTTTCGAGTGCGAGGGTGTAGCGATACTGCTCCAGACCATCCCACTTGTCTTCGGCCCAGCGAAACCCTCTCCCGAACCAATCCAGCTCGTCCCCCAGCTGGTCTTGTAAAAACTCGACAAACGTCAACCGCGCTTTCTGATCTCGAGTCTTGGTCTTGTTCGAGACGATTACGGACAGGGAACGCTTCTTTCGTTCGGCAACAGAGGTCTCCTTCAAGCGATCGTATCCGAACTCGAACCGGATCGGCGACGAGCTCGTAGTGCGCTTTCCTCCCACCAACCATGGCAGGCTCTGCTGACCGATGGTCACGCGTGGATGGCTCAGCCCTTGGTGGCATGTGACCACCTCGCGGAACTGCCTCAAAAACGAAGGTCTGTAGCGCTTGATGCTCGGAGGTTCCATCGTAATGAGCGCTCGGTTGTTTCGCGGACACACGGTGGACTCGGCGCGCGTCAATCCCTCCAGCACAATCCAGTAGTCACACTCGTCCACGTCCTCATTGACGAAGAAACTGCAGTCTCCCCACTCCGCGCGCCGACCGACCGTTTGCCGCACGATGTCCCACTTTGGAAACGATGTCGTTACCTTCACCCGGATCCGAGGCGCCACGCTCATCAGCCCGCTGCTCCGAACTGCTCTCGGAGCTCATCGTTGAAGCAGACCGTCTCGTAGATCTCTTCGGCATACCGTGCCCGAAACCCCACGCGCCCCTCATCATAGGCCGCAGAGACGTTCACGACTTGTTGGTCGTGCCGCGTCTTGGACTTCACCGTGTCCTTGGATGACCGTTGCAGTGCCTTTTTGAGCCGTTCCGCATCGAACTCGATCTGCAGGTGGTTGCACAGCTTTCCGAAGACAGCGGTCATGTCCCGCTTCATCTCCTCGTAGGTGACCACCGTCTTAGCGCGTGTAAACGTTTCCTCGTAGAGCCACTTCCGGAGGTGATCACGGTACACACAGGTCCAGTGCTGAATCTGGTCGACATCGTCGACCGCGATCTTGTGGTAGCGAACCTGGGAGTATAGGGTGTCCACCGGATTTCGATAGAGGTAGATCACGTTTTCCCGTACGAGATTGAGATCCACGTCATGGGCATGGATGCATGTGAAGTCCGTAGCGTCCTTGGAGAAAAAAACGCGAACCAGCGCCGGTTTATTCAAGCACAGCTCCATGACCATACGCAGCCAGTGACTTCCCGTCCGAGGAAAGCTCACAAGGTAAGGAAAAGAAGGATCCCGTGCGAACCGCTGCACAATCTCGTCGCTCACCAGGAGCGAGTCATTCCGCTTCGCGATCGATTCTTTCACCGATGACAACACCTTGCCAATCATCCTCGATTCCTTGAGATGGCCGGGGATGGCCATTGGTCTACAGTATAGCGACTTGGGTCCCGTTTGTGGAAGCGATCGCGTCCCGCCTCGATTCAGCCGAACACGGTACCGGTCGGATCGAAATGCGGGTATCATGTCGCAGTTACTTTAGTGAGACAGTGGCATGGCTGACATCGCGATCCGGGTCGATAAGCTTGGGAAACGTTACGTTCTAGGGAGGGACTATCGGCTTCCCAAGACCGTCCTCGGTAAGCTCAAGCGGGCCGCGGCCAGCCCCTTCGACTGGCTTACGTTACAGATCAGGGGTCCCCGTCCTGAGCAGGTCCTTTGGGCGCTTCGGGACATATCCTTCGAGGTGGGCGTCGGTGAGATGGTGGGCGTCATTGGGCGGAACGGCGCCGGAAAGTCCACCCTGCTCAAGCTGCTATCGCGTATCACGGAGCCGACAGAAGGTGGCGCTGAAATCCGGGGACGGATTGGTTCTCTGCTCGAGGTCGGCACAGGCATGCATCCCGATCTTACCGGTCGTGAGAACGTGTACATGAACGCCACCATCCTGGGCATGACCAAGAAGGAGGTGGACCGAAAGTTTGACGAGATCGTCGACTTTTCCGGAGTTGGAAGGTTCCTCGACACGCAGGTGAAGCGCTTCTCGTCGGGGATGCGTGTACGGCTGGGGTTTGCCATTGCTGCGCACTTGGAGCCGGAAATTCTGGTCGTGGACGAGGTCTTGGCCGTCGGGGACACGGAGTTCCAGCGCAAGTGTCTCGCCAAGATGCAAGACGTCTCCACCCACGGCCGGACGATTCTGTTTGTGAGCCACAATATGGCGTCGATCAAGCAGCTGTGCCCCCGCAGTATCCTCCTTGAGGACGGCAGAGTCGCCTTCGATGGGGATACGAGAACCGCGGTCGAGCAATACCTGGGCCAGTTCAGCGCGCACCGGGCCACAGTGCTCTCTCTTTTGCAGACCAGCACGGACGAGATCGAGTTCACCGAGATCCTGCTCAACCAGTCCGAATCCGACGTCGTCGTGATTCCCTCCGATTGCCAGAGCCTCGACATCGAGCTCCACGCGACCACACAGCGCGCCACACGGATCAGCATCGCGGTGCGGCTCCGTGACGACCTCGATCGATGCTGGGCTTTCTACACGCCGCAGCAGTACCGGAACTTGCCACCCGTGACGGGCCCGGGAGACGTTGTCGTTCGCGAGTCGATCCAGCTGCCGCCCGTCAACAGGGGGCGCTGCACCCTGCAGTTGGTCGTCTACACAGAAGACCCGAGTGAACCCATCGCGCGCATCCGTCACGGCCTCATGATCCAGTTCGAGGGCACCCCCGCCGAGACCGGGATGATCTACGACCAGAACACCGCGAGTCACGGATGGATCCCGTTGCGTCGCTCTAACTAAGGAAGCATGACTATGCGTCGATTGTTCAAAGCACTCATAAGCCGTCTGATGGGGCGCGGAAGCGCGTCGCCGGGTTGCCCTGGATTTAACGATTTAGGCTTTCACGGAGACCGGTATTTGCTCACACTCGTCGATACGCTCCTACAGTCCTGCGACTATTTCGTCGAAACAGGAACGAACGTCGGTTCCACACTCGCCTACGTCGCCAAGCGGTACCCGGACGTCCAGTGTTTCTCCTGCGAGCCGGACGAGACTGCGTACGGCCACGCTTCGAAAAACACCTCCTCGTACAACAACGTGGAGCTGCACCGCGCTACGTCGAACGATTTTTTGAAACGAATGCTCGCCAATCCATCACTGCTCAACGGCCGCGTACTGTTCTGGCTCGACGCGCACGGATCCGGCTTTCAGTGGCCGTTGCGGGACGAGATCGCGATGGTCACCCAGCACTGGAACGAGGCGTATCTTCTCATCGACGACTTCCTGGTGCCCGAGTTGGATTGCTTTGGCCACGACGCCTATAACGGACAGGTGTGCTCGTGGGAATACATCGAGAGTTCCCTCAACCCCCAGCGGGACTATCGGCTCTACTATCCCTGCTACACGGACCGGACGTCGACCCACCACCCCCTTCGCGGATGGGGGCTGATCGACTATGGACACACCGGTGAGTTAACGCTTCCGAAGTCGCTGGACGGTAAGGTGAGAATCGACGAAGCGTGAGCCACCGAGACCCCTGCCCTCAAAAACGCGGATCGGCTCACTTCCGACGGCTCCAGCACTCCCAGACGAATCGGTACTGGAAGGTCGGCTCGTGGCTTTTTCGGAGCTTCGATTGAAGGCTCTGCATCCGCTGATCTGCGTCAGAAACGAAATCGTGAAACTGGACCAGGATATGACCAATCCGGGTCTGCAGCCCGGTTTCGCACAGGCGCTCGATGAGCTCATACTCCGCACCCTCGATGTTGATTTTCATCAACGCGACGTCGGTGATCCCCTCGCCGTCGAGCCACTCCTTGACGTCCACGATGTCGGCGTGGTTTCCGCCTGAGACCTCCCCAGGACGGGCATCCTTGAACAGAGACGACCCGTCGCCGCGATCCACGATGTAGACCTGCCGGGTGGTTCCCCCGAGACCGATGGGATGCGGGGAGATCCAGTCGTTTTGTCGGAACCGCTCCTCAATCCCCGCATACATTTTGGCGACCGGTTCGAACACATGGATCCGGCACGGATGGCGCGCAAAAAGGTCGCTCGCGTACTGCCCCTTGAATCCGCCGACGTCCAGGACGATGGAGTCCTGCTCCAGTGGGAAGGAGTACCGCAGACGGTCCGCGCCGTCGTCGTACCACTTCCGAACCATGCGCTGGTGTGGTGTGAGCGGCCGAGGTGCGGGGGGAAACAAGCGCCTGGTAACAGCGTCTACGACACGTCGAATCATCGGACTCAGTTCTTCTTTTGGAGGAGAAATTGCTCCCTATCAAGGAGTTGCAGTGTCGTTCATTTGAGGCGCTTTGTCATACGAAAATGCGCCGCCCCTGGGAGGCTTGCAAACCGGTTCAGCCGCGGGACGGTGCACGTGGAACGGAGCCGTTCCGTCCTGTGTTGACCTTTTTCCGGCTCCGGGTAACGTACCCTTCATGAGCGTCGCCGTGATGGTCTGCTTTGCTCGTTCGGGCGGTACCGTGCTCAATCAGTGTCTTGGAGTGCTGCCCAACGTTGTGATGTTGTCTGAGGTCAACCCCCAGGGCGGAGGCTGGGGTGCGCTCGGGCCAGACTCGCATACAACCGTCAGAGCGCAGGCACGAGCGTGGTTCGGCATGGAGGTCACGTCCGATGACTTTGCCGATGGCGTCCTTGAGTTGGAAACTCTGTGTGATGCAAGCGGGAAGCGCCTGGTCTTGCGGGACTGGTCCTACATCAACTCCATGCCGCACCAGAATCATCGGGGTGCTCCACCCGGGAGATTTCTCACCCTAGAGGCCCTGGAACATAGGACCACGCTGATCCCCTTCGCGTTTGTTCGAGACGCAATCGACGTCTGGATCTCCCGCAAGACGCCTCCAGCCCGCGACTTCTTTGCCAACTACAGCGCCTACGTAGAGGCGATTCACGAGCGCCAATTGCCAATATTTCGCTACGAGAATTTCTGTCGGGACCCCGAGCAGACGCTACGCCGAATCTGCAGCCTTGCCGGTCTTCCTTTTAGCCACAGGTTCCACGGCTTCGCATCGTTTACCAAGGTGAATGGAGACGTCCAGCACAAACAGGGGTCACGAGGCGTTCGCCACAGGCAGATCGTTCCGATGCCGAGGAAGCGGATTCCTCGTGAGAAGATCCGGGAGCTCGAAGCCTGCGTGGAGATGCGGAGCGTGAACCGCCGTCTCGGCTATTCGGCCAGGTATCACAGCGCCCGGCTTGAGCCGGCGTGGCCCCACTGGAGTAGACAGGTCCGCGGCCGTTTGAGACGGCTGCTTCGTTGATTAACGAATGCCCATTCGACGACGCATAGCCCTTCTGGGGACCTCCATGAGAGCGCGATGATCATTGTCAGGCTCATGGGCGGCCTGGGGAACCAGCTGTTCCAGTACGCGGCGGGCAGACGGCTGAGTCACGTGCGCACCACCCCACTCAAGCTCGACCTCTCGTGGTTCGACACGCAGGAGCTCCGCTTCTACGAGCTCTCCTGTTTCCAACTGGAGGCACAGTGCGCTACGGCCGCGGAGGTGCAGGCTCTGCGAGATGAACGCCCCGGGATCCTGCACCGCCTCTTCCACCGCACGCCGAAGCCACCGCCTTCCTGGGTGCGGGAGCAAAACTTCCGGTTTGACGCGCGTGTCCTTGACCTCGGCGCAGACGCCTTTCTCGATGGCTACTGGCAGAGTGAGAAGTACTTCCTGGATATCGAGCCAATCTTGCGCGAGGATTTCCGATTCGGAAAGCCCGCAAACGAGCTCAACCGCGCCCTCGCTGATCGCATCGTCTCCTGCGCCAGCGTGAGTCTGCACGTGCGACGAACAGACTACGTAACCAATCCGCAGGCGAAAGCGCGACACGGCACCTGCACTCCGGAATACTACGCCAATAGTGTGGCGCGAATCGCCCAGATGGTGGCAGCGCCCCACTTCTTCGTCTTTAGCGACGATCCCGCCTGGGCTCGAGAAAAGCTCGACCTGCACCAGCCGACCACGGTCGTGGATCTGAATGGACCGGACTCCGGATACGAGGACTTGCGCCTCATGACCAGGTGTCGGCACCACATCATCGCGAACAGCTCGTTCTCCTGGTGGGGTGCGTGGCTTTCTGAGTCACCCGCCAAGATCGTCATTGCACCGGCGCAGTGGTTTCAGGACGGCTCCCGGGACACGATGGATCTGCTTCCCCCAACGTGGACCCGGCTCTAGTTACACCGACTCCTGGATGATGCGCCAAAGCTCCCGGATGCTACGATCCAAGCTGAAGCGCTCCTCAACGCGGACCCGCCCGGCGGCGCCCAGCTGCGCCGCAAGCCTCGGATCACGTGCAAGCCGGATCATGTACTCCGCCATTTCGTCGATATCCCCTTGCTTCACGAGGTACCCGGTTTCTCCGTGCCGGACGATGTCCTGCATCCCGCCGCAGCGGGAGGCCACTACGGGAAGCCCTGTTGCGCCAGCCTCTACCAAAGTGAGCCCGAAGCCCTCCGCTTCCACGCTGGCGGTCTTCATGCAGTGCTGCACGAACGCCCGTGCGCCCATGAGCTTCGCGTGTACCTCCGGCGGTGGCAACTCGCCGGCAAGCTCAAGACTGGATTCCAGACCGAGCGCCCGTTGCATCTGCTCGAGGCTGTCCCGAAGTGGACCGTCACCGACCAAAACCAAACGCGCCTCCGGGCAGACCGCCACGACCTTGGCAAACGCCAGTAGCGTGATCTGCGGCGCCTTGATGGGAACCAGACGGCCGACCGCGACGAAGGTCGGCGCCGCCGAGGAAGGATCGCCAGACGTGAACTGCGCCGTATCTACACCACAGGGATTGAGGACCACCTTTTCGGCCGGTGCCCCCAGCGACAGGAGACGCTCGCGCATCTCCTCGCCCACGACCACGATCCGCCGGGCGATACGAAACAGCTCCGGGTACCGAGGTCCCACCCTTGCAATGGTTCGCTGATCAAAGGCGTCGTATCCGTGAAAGTGGACAATTAATGGTACTCGCGCCGACTCGCAAGCATCCATTAACGCCACGCCCGAAGGTCCGAACTCCGCGAGCATCGCCTGGATTCCGCGCCTGCGAAACAGCCGCCGAAGCGCCCAAACTCTGGCAGCATCGGGAACCTTATCCATTAAGAACCGGTTCATGAACTCGAGGTTCTTGCCCATTCCGGCCGCGAGCACCGAATTCACGCTCGGGTGAAATATGGGGAGCAACAGGTGTCCCGGATGAATGTAGACCGGAAACTCACCGCCGTAGAGATATGTCACTTCGGCCGGCAAATGCTCGATGTGCGCCTGGACGAACGTCTGAGGGGTCGGGCGTAGTGACGGACTGGCAATGCAGAGATTCATGAGACGCTTCGCAGCCAGGTTCGGAGCGGAACGAGGGATTTCGCCACCACGATTCTCGGAAAAGCCGCTGCCATGGCGGCGTAGTAGATCGGCCGCGGAAGGAGCTTGCGGCAGCTCGCAACCAGGGTCTTTTCGTCCTCGATCACCAGTCCTCCGCCCAACTCCGCCAGCAGCCGGGCCAGATCGGCGCGCACGTGCTGCATCTCTTGCGGTAAAAACAGCATCCGCTCCACGAGCGCCTCGTGAAGATCTAACAATAAGCCGGTTAACTGCGAGAGTTCCTCGATGGAGAGCTCGTGGCTGCGTCGTTGCGCGTGGTGTAGCCATTGCAACAGCGTCGGCGACACATTTTGCGACAGCAGAGAGGAAAACCACGCCGCCCGAACCTCCCACACCCGAGCGAGCTGCTGCGCGCGACGCTCTTGGCTGGTCGAAGCCGGATGGACCCGGTAGTCAAAGAGCGTCAGTGGTAGATTGGCGAACCGTGCACGCGAGGCCAGACGTGTCCAGAGCTCAATATCTTCCGCATCGCGGGCGTTGGCGTCGTAGCCACCGACCTCTCGCAGAAGCGCCGTTCGCAACGCAACTGTCGGGTGGGCCAATGAGCGACCGAATGCTATCGCCCAGATGATCTGGCTATGGCGCAGGGGGAGCTCGTAGTCATCGACGTAGCGACCCTCCGGATCCACCATACGCATCTGCGTTCCTACCACGCCGACGTCGGGGTGGTCGTCGAGGAACTGCAGCTGCTCCTCGAGCCGGTTGGCATGGGATACATCGTCGCCGTCCTGCCGCGCGACTACGTCTCCCTGGGCCACCTCCAGAGCGCGATTCAAAGAGCCCGGTAGCCGCAGGCTCTTGGCGTTTCGCAACGGGACGATGCGTACATCCTTTGCAGCCAGCTCGGCGATGATCTGTGGCGTTCGATCCGTCGACGCGTCGTCGACGATGATGAGCTCGAAGTCCCGGAAGGTCTGCCGGAGGATGGACTCGATGGAATCACGCAAGAAGCGCTCGTCGTTGTATGTGGACAGCAGAACCGAGATCCGAGGCACGGGCGATTTTGAATGGGATTCCATCTAATTTCACACGGTTTCAGGAGACGACCTAACCCCTTGTGCGAAGATTTCATGGAGGGTCGGTGATGTCAAGGATCGCCCTTGCCTCCCTTGCCTCCCTTGCCTCCCTTGCCTCCCTTGCCTCCCTTGCCTTCCTTCGCCCTGTATACGGTTTTCCCGTGCTCCGACTACCGGGGCGGCTCCGCTCTCTGAAGTGTCCACGGCCGGTCTCCGCGGCTTGCCTACCTCCGTCGTAGGCGGACGCTTCAGGGCTTCTAAGTTCCGGTGGTTTACCTTCGGGCCCGTAGGTGGCATGCTTTACCCTTGGTTACACGGGGCGGTGGGATAGGAGAGCTAACCCACCGTCAGGCGCGACTACGCGCGCCTTCCAGCCCAGATGTCCAAGCCGGGCCGAATCAGGTAACGAAGTCCCCTCGTCCCATCCGACACTTGAGGGGGGCTGACTTAAATACAGAGGCTTCTGACGCATGCTTCGTTGTCTCACCATAGACCCTGCGGTAGCCCGACCCACGCGAGGATGGCGCGCGTTCGGTACATTTCAGGCCGCTCTGCTTATTTCACCCGCCGTCGGAACACGGCAAGGCTTCGCGGCCCCCTTCCGACTGGATCTCTCCTACGGCCGAGGCGGCATCACAGCCGCCGGTGAACCACCAACTGGTGCACATGCACCTGTAGAAAAGTGATATACTGAAAGTTGGTTGAGTTTCGCAAAATGTCTTCCCTGGTTTCTGTCGTCATTCCCACGTTCAATCGCGGGCATCAGATTCGGCGCTGTTTGGAGAGCGTGCTGGCGCAGACCTATCCCTATTTCGAAGCCCTGGTGGTCGATGACGGCTCGGACCGTGAAGATCCCACGGAGAGTGTGGTGGCTGCGCTGGGCGACGATCGGATCCAGTTTCTCAGGCGGCCGGTCCATGAGAATGCGAATGTTGCCCGAAACGCCGGCATCAGTGCGGCGACCGGTGACTTCATCGCGATGCTCGACTCGGACGACGAGTGGCTGCCAGATCATCTGGCGCGGCGTATCGAAAAGAGTACCCAAGTCCACTGTGACGGCATCTACGGCAGCTTCCAGGTCTTTGACGGCCAGCTGTACGATCCTGTGCAAGCCAGGGACATTGAAGCGTGTGGGAACCCGGTGGACTTCGTGCTACAGAAAAGGGGTGGTGCGCCCACCTCGACCCACTTCTATACCACCGAGTCTGCCCGAGCCACTCTCTGGGACGCCACCTTGAGGCGCCATCAAGACTACGACTTCGTCATTCGATACGCGCGCCGTTATCGCTTCTGGCGAGATTCGCGAATTACCGTCACCTACAATTGGTCCCAGAGAGACTCGCAAGAACTGGACTTTCCGTCCTATATTCGATTCTACGAAACTTACAAACGTGACGTCAGTGCGGAGATCGCAGCTGACTATCTGCTTCGCCAGTTACGTCTGGCCGTGAAACACGCACCGGATCGTAGTGCTGTGGACTACTACCGCCGAGAGCTTCATCTCGTCCGACACCACCTCAATTATCGGCAGAGGATCGAATGGTTCGCGCCCAGAGCGTACGAGTGGGTGCGTTCCGTGAAGCGCCGGGTCGTGCGCTAACCCGAAACATGAAGGTGGTTTGACTCCCGTATTTCGCAGGCCGCAGTTTACGCCAGCCCGAGGTGCAGTTTCGCTGCTTCAAGCACAGTCATTGCCTGTGTTTTTTCCAAGAACGTGCCTTGTCGAAAGAGTGTTTCCGTGTCTTTTCTAAGCTCTTTGTAGCCGTCGAGCGCGAAGATACTTCGCTCGAAGTACGTATCGACGTACCGCTGTAGTTTTGAATTCGTCTTCAGCCAATGTTCCATCGGGTTCATCGACAGAAGATCAGCCCGGCCCAGCAGTCTCACCTTCGAAATCCAAAGGTATCTCTTGACCAGCGCCGTGATGCGGTGGTCTGTCAGCTTCGCCTTTGTGGCCGCCCATGCATACTTGGCAAAACATCGGTGCTTGGCCAGTATCCAGTCGACGTAGATCTGCTCCCCTTGTCGCATCTCCGTCGGTATCGTAAGGCAGTACTCGCAGAAGTCTACATCGAGGAACGGCGACCCTGCCTCGGTGAACTGATGTGTCGTCCAGTTACCGTTGAGCGCGCCATTGAAACATCGGTTGTAGAACTTGAACATTTCTTCCGATTCGTATTCCGCTACGATCTTCGATGATACGGGCGAGATGCGATCGCCCAGAAATCTGGAATATGCGCCTGCGAGCGGGTCGGCCGGCCTCGGTCGGGACTCCGTGATGAATGACCCCAGAACTGCGTCGCCTATCATGCCTGTGTGCAGCAGGCCAAATTGGTCGAAATTGATCGTTTTTACGCATGACAGGAGGTGGGCTGAGCCTGCATACAGAACAAGGCCACCATTGCTGACTACGGCATCGCGTATGGTGTTGGTCAGGTAGTTCCCGTTGTCCAGCGCGTAGAACAGCAGTCCCTCGCCAATGTCCGAGGCAATCTCCCTGGCAGTTTGTTCATCGTCATGTTTGTTCTGGCACCAGTTGATGTTGAGAATGTCCTCGAACCCCAGCTCCTTGGCGCACAGCACACTCATCCTTGAGTCGAGTCCCCCGCTCAACGTAGCAATGTGCCGGTAGCCGTACTCGCGATCCTTGCTGTACTCGAGGCTCACGGCCTTGTTGAACAGTTCGTCCATGCGCTCGATGATCTCCTCTTTGCTGCTCTCTACTTTGATGTCATTCCGCCACACGAAGTAGGTGTCGGTGCTCATCCGGCCCCTCTCCATCACGATGCAGCAGCCGGGACGCAGCTTCTTGACATTCTCTACGAGCGTATAGTCTTCGAGCATGTACCCGAACGTCAGCAGGCAGTAGGCGCCGGTCATCTCCAGGTTCACAGATCGCTTGAGCGTGCGGAGCATTTGCGTGACGGCCTGAAACTCTGTGGAACAGAGGAACAGGTCGTCGTCGTGATAGTAGAAGAGCTGCTTTGAAGACGTGTGGTTCGTGAATAGGACCCACTTGTCGGTGGTCTTGTCGTACAACGCACCGGCGAACTCACCACGAAGGTGGTTGGCCAACTTCTCGCCATGCTGTCGATACATCACCTTGAGTGTGCCAAAGAGATCGCTACACTTGTATTGCTCGCAGAGGTCGTTGGAATTGAGGATCGCCCCTTCGATCACCACAAACAACTCTTGATCTTCGTCGAAGACCTTGTCGTTCGGGAACTTGGGGTTGACAAACCTCTCGACGAAGCCGTCGTTGAACTGGCGTCTGCCCCGGAGCGTTGGTCCGAGGCCAACGTGATCCAGGTGAGCCGTATCAAGTTCGATCGAAGGAGCTAGAACCACCAGAAATCCTGACATATCGGGTCCTCACGCGTAGGCTTGAGATTGGTGAAGTGAATCGCCCTGGGTTCATCGGTAGGTCTGTAAAAGGGCTCATGCTGACTTTTAGCCGTTTGCTCAAGTATGAAGGATGGGAGTTAGGGGATCAAGTGGTGTGAATCGGGTATCTGAAGGTCTGTGAGGGATGTAGATTGGGTTCTGGTTTGGGTTGGGTAGCGGGCAGGTCCGAGAGATCGTCATCCGTATCGCCGGGCTCATCAGCAACGCCAGGGTTAGAGCGCTGCGCTCGGGTTCTCACCGAAGACGGCCAGGGTCAGGGTGAGCTGGAAGGACTTTGCGGCCTTGGCTGCGGATTCGGCCAGCAGCCGTTTGGCGAAGTCTCCCTCGATGGACTTATTGATTCGTGGTATCTTTGATACCATCGTAACTATATATTTAGCGGTAGATTACGAAAGGAAGAGCATGATTAAGAAACTGTACAATCGGTTTACATTGCCTGTCGCAACAATACTGTCTCAAATGAAGTATGGTGGGATATGGGAATTGAAGAATATTCTATCGAAATCCGACACCCCAAATGATAGACTCTTACAGATCTATGAAGCTTATTTTGGCAGTACAGGAAGTTGGATTGGATACAATTCCGAGTTTACCAGCGAACCTTGTTTTCCGCACGGCCCCTATGGCATTTTCATTTCTGGTGGCGCCAAAATTGGCCGGAATGCCGTCATCTTTCAACAGGTTACGATTGGGTCGAATACGTTAAATGATTCCGACAAAGCCGGCTCCCCAACGATTGGGGACAATGTATACATTGGAGCTGGAGCTAAAATTATTGGTAAGGTCAACATCGGAGACAATTGTCGAATTGGGGCAAATGCTGTTGTTTACGAGGATATGGCATCTAATTCTGTCGCCGTGCAATCCCCAACACGAATAATTCAAAAAAATAATTTAGACAATCGTTACTATTCGAGAAAAGGGGGGAAGTGGGTATATTTCAATGACGGGGCTTGGATAGAAGATGAATCCAAGAGAATCTAACAATAGAATCAACCGCACGCAAAAAGACGTGCCGGCTATTTTTGCTTCACCGTCTGCTTTGTCGGTTTCTAAATGATTAATTGGTGTTTGCCATTCTCCCGATAATGCCAATTTGGAGTCATTGGCGGTGTTTAGCCTAAACAGCAGTAAATGGCATAATCTCGAGGCGACCCGATTCTTGCCAATGTCTACTTTTGCAGATTAGGTGCAACAGTCGAAGTTATTTTGCATGTCACTTATGAGTAAATAGGGCTCTGTCCGGATCTCTCACCCTTCTAAGGGTGCAGAATTAGAGAGTTCTGGT
>JAOZUO010000172.1 GCA_029938605.1 Deltaproteobacteria bacterium
ATTTTTGGGCCTCTGCCAAGAAGGCCTCTTGCACACCCTTTTGGATTTCGCACCAGTAGTCGAAGGCGGCCGCGTGCTTGTCCCGGCCGAAAGCGTCGAGCCAGCGGTGGATGTCCTCTCCCGAGTGGCCGCCCACTTCGTGCTGGCGCACCAGCGCGGCGTGGACGTAGTCCATATTACGTTCGGATTCCCAGAAGGCGGCGGCGCTCTGGCTATGGATGAGTTGCCCGGCGCGGGCGGTGACCTCCCGGAAGGGCTGTCCGAGGCCGAAGACGTGATCGATGATCTCGGGAATCATCTCTTCGGCCCAGCCCCGGTGGAAGCGGCAGAAGCCGGAGTTGTCCAACTCCAGCTCTGACTTCATGTGCTGCACGTTCATGCGGCCCAGGGCCCGTGGGGGCAGGTAGTCATCGCCGTAGTAATTGTAGTACTTGCCCATGATGGGCATGGGGGACAGGACGCCGGGGGTCAGGTACTGGTTGGGCACCATCCACCCGTGACGGCCGTTGGCGGTGAAGACGAAGCGGTCCAGTACGTCGCGCCCCTTGTCCCGGGCGAAGCTGTGGGCCAGGCTGCGCGCCCCGGATCCCAGGTCCACTCGCCCCTTGCGTTCCACAATGGCGTCGAGCAGCGCGATCCCCAGCTCGGCGTTGTGGGCCGAGTCCGTTTCCACGGCGAATCCTTCCCCTGAAAACACCGGGCGCTCGGTGACGCCCAGCTCCTGGGGGGTGAGCAGTCCCTCGGCGAGGCACTCCATGAACCAGGCCAGCACTCCGCCCACGGAGATGGCGTCGAAGCCCAGAGTGTCGGCGTGGTGATTCAGCCGCTCGGCGGCCCGTTGGTCGAATACGCCGGTCAGGGGTCCCATGGCCTGGTAGGGTTCGTAGTCCTTTTTGTAGATGCCGTGCATCTTCTTGCACAGGGCCACGCAGGGTTCACCACAGTTCTTCATGGCCTCCCGGGTGGGCACGGAGTTGAGGTCTTCGTTGAACTGTTTGAGGTAGTGATCCACCACCAGTCGCTGCTGTAGGTCCAGCCGGTCCGCCTCGTCCAGGAAGATGGACCGGTAGTTGAAGGCCATGAGCTTGGAGCCCATTTTGGTGTAGTTCACGCCGAGGGTGCCGCCGGTCTGCAGCTTCTCGTCGTAGTGGTACTTGAGCGTGGCCTCCACATCCCGGGCCACGAGCTTTTTGTTGTAGCGCTGTTCAAACCAGGCGTTGGCCACCTTCCGGTCGCGGAAGTCCTCGTCGAGAAAGGTTCCACCGTAGATCACACCCACCAGCCCGTGGTTCTGGAAGAGCCTCGAGCCGAAGCCGCCCCGGCCAGCCCAGGTGTCCACGTAGGTCAGCTTTCCCCCCTTGATGGGCACGCTCACCACACCGCCGATATCCGTGGACTGCGCGGCGGGTCCCACGGCCAGGATGCGCGGGTCGGTCTTGTACCGCTCGGCGAACCGTTCGTGGGCCAGGTCCATCACCGCGTAGGTGCCACCCCGGCCGGACCTCCATAACTCGTTTGCGTGCACGGGCAGCAGCTCCACCTCGATCTCCTCACCGTGCATGCGGTTCAGGTACAGCAGCGCCGGTTGGGGAGACCGCTTGTGGATGGACAGCATGTTGATGCCGAGGTTGTCGAACACCAGGCCCGCGCCGCCCATGGAAGAGATGTAGAAGCTGTCCCAGCAAGGCGAGTAGCCCGTGAACACGAGCCGATTCGACCCAGGAAAGATGGAGCCCGATAAAATCCCCGATCCGATGTTGAGGCATTGGTCGCGGCCGGCGAGATGGAACCCCAGATCCACCGGGCCGAAGAACCGGCCCAGGGGAAAGCGCTCCGTTTTGTAGTAGCCCGAACCGGCGTCAACGTGCAGGACTTTCAGGTGCGAATCCATGGTCTCCTCCCTCTGCCGTATTCGTCGTTGTCAGCGTTTTTTGCTGGCGTTTTTAGCGTCGGCTCCGGCCCCGGCGTTTGGCAAGCCACGGACCCAACATCATCAGCAGCATCAGTACGACCAGCGGCGGCACCTGACCAGACGCCCCGTCGGTGCGGCATCCGCAGCCGCTGTTGGGGGTGTTGTCCGTGGCATCGGCCGAGGCGTCCACGCTCACGATGCCGCCGTCGTTGGTGACCGAACCCGCGTCTGGCTCCACCACGCCCCCATCCGGATCCGGATCCAGCCGGGTCAGTCGCAGAGCGTCAAAGGCGATCATTACACGGTCGGCGTAGGGCTCGCCGGTCATATCCTCCAGTCGCACCCACTGGTCATCGCCCGCGGCGAACTGGTAGTCCCCCACGACGGTCCAGCCGTCGGTCTGGCTCTGATCCACCTCGGTGGGCGTGTTGGAGCCGCTGTGGCGTACCTGGTAGGTGGCCTGTTGGGATTGGGCCCAGTCTCCGTCGGTGTACGCCTCCAGGCGATACTCGCCGGCTTCGTCGAAGGTCAGGTTCCACAGGCCCACCGTGTCGACCTCGGTGTCGGTGCAGTAGGTCCAGTAGAGGCCGCCGTCGTAGCCGTCGGTTTCGGCGTGCCACCAATCTGGTGTCCCCAGTTTTTCGAAGCAGAGATCATCGTCGTCCACGATGCGGCCCATGGGGGGCACGGGCTCGCAGATGGGGCAATCCTCAGGACAGGAGGCGTGGTCTTCGTCGCCCACACAGTACCCGTCGCCGCAGGTGGGGTCGCCGAAGGTGAGCGCCTGCAGCGCCGCCAGATCGCCGTTAAACACGTTCACGTCCACGTTGGTGTTGGCGGTCCCGACGCCGTCCACCCGGCCGCTGGAGGAGTACTGCCAGAAGGCCCAGGCAGTCCACTGGTCCGCGATGTTCGGGCAGGACGACGGCGTCCAGGTTCCCGGATACGCCGCGTGCCACAGGGGGTAGGACGAAAAGGCGCTCGACCCGACACTGTCCTGCCAGAAGTATTTGCCCGTGTAGATGATGGGCGTGACCCCCAGCTCGGTCTCGATGCGGTTCATCCACTGGGCGTAGGCCGCCGCCACCTGAGCCGGCGTGTAGCCGTCGTTGGCCTCCGCGTCCAGGACCGGGGGCAGGTCCCCGGGCGTCATGGCGCCGCCGATCTCGCTGATGAGCAGGTCCGCCTGGGCGATGGGATCGTCGCTGGGCCGGAAGAACTGATAGACCCCGCGGATGATGCCCGCCGCCTGGGCCCCGGCCCAGTGGGATTGAAACGAGGTGTCGTACACACCGCCGGTGGCCGGGTCACCGTCGGAGACCCGGATGAAGGCGAAGACGATGCCGTCGGCGGCCACCGCGCTCCAGTTGATGGTGGGTTGATAGTAGGAGACGTCCATGCCCGGCACCTGGGGGCCCACCGGGCACACCACGGCCTCCTGCTCGAGTTGCTCGTACCTTGCGCCGTCGGTCCAGCAGCCACTCACCGCCAGACTCACTCCAGCCACCAACACCGCCATCGCCATCGTCCACAACGCTGCGGGGGCTTTCGTCCGACGCCATTCGATTTGTCCGTTGCCAACCATGGTGCTTCTCTCTCTCTTTTCTCTTGGGGCGATGGATCTATGCCAAGGCTCCCTCCATCTTTTCATTTTCAGCGCTTGTGATCAACCACAGAGCGTGTGGAACGTTATGGGATCTAGTTCATTCCCGCCCCACGATTCATTGGATAGGGAGCCCTGGTTGAACGGCAGTTGGCGAGTACGACGTCAATGCCTCCGGCCAGCCCGATCATCGAGAACTGGTGCAGCATGACCAGAGTGCCCGACCCCGGGAACAGGGCGACAAGATCATCCAGGATCTCGGCCACGGACTCGACGGACGCCAGATGCTGGACACTGAGCCAGTAGTAAAAACTCATCAGGTGGAGCGCGAGCCGCTCTTGCGCGTCGCGGCCCATGAAGCCGAGCTGATCGAAGAACCCGGGGACGTCAAACGCCTCCCAGCAGATCGTATTGTCCTTCGCCGGCAGGTGGACAGCCAACAGCAGCACTGATTTCTCCACGGGTCGGCGGTCTTCGGGATCCGTAGTGCCCAGGTCGGTGGTGTGGGCCCTGGCCAGCTTCTGGGCGATTTGTCTGATATTCCGGGCCACTGGTTTTTTCGCTCTGGGTTTTTTTGCGCTCTGTTTTTTCTTCATGGGGGCAGTTCCTCTTTTAGGGTGTCTGAAGGGGGTACCTGAAGGGGTTATCGGTGGCTGGAGAGATGGGTTGCCCCCAAAATGACCCGCCGTCGAAAATAATGGCACCAAGGGGTCGCGATCCCCCCCCCTGTTTGGGGTAGCGGCGCGCCACCGGCATAGTGTATTTTGTGCGGCATGGAGAACTCACAATGACGCGCACAAAATCCGATATCAAAAGTCTGCTCGGCGAGCTGGAGAAGCTGAGCCCTCAGCTCCACGGCCAGGATTTCCTTCTGACCACAGACAAGACTCGCGACGACCTCGAAGCGGTGATCCGGGTGGCCGAGCTCCTCGAGCGCCTCCACGAAGACAACGTGGGAGCCCGGGTGTTCGACAGCGGCCTGGCCATCTCCATCTTCCGGGACCAGTCCACCCGCACCCGGTTCTCCTATGCCTCCGCCGCGAGCCAGCTCGGGCTGCAGCTCTCGGAGTTGGACGAGAAGAAGTCCCAGGTGGCCCACGGCGAGACCGTGCGGGAGACCGCCAACATGATCTCGTTTTTGACCGAGTGCATCGGCATCCGGGACGACATGTTCATCGGCAAGGGGCACACCTACATGAAGGAGGTCGGCACCGCCTTGGACGAGGGCTTCGCCGAGGGCGTGCTCCACCAGCGCCCCAACCTGGTCAACCTCCAGTGCGACATCGACCACCCCACCCAGTCCATGGCCGACCTCGCCCACCTACGGACCTACCTGGGCGGCGACCTAGAATCCCTCGCCGGCAAGCGGATCGCCATGACCTGGGCCTATTCGCCGAGCTACGGCAAGCCGCTGTCGGTGCCCCAGAGCATCATCACCCTCATGACCCGGTTTGGCATGGACGTGGTCCTCGCCCACCCCGAGGGCTACGATCTTCTGCCCGACACCCTCATCCAGGCCGCCCAGGGCGCCTCCGACTCCGGCGGCAAGTTCCAGCTCACCCACTCCATGTCCGAGGCCTTCGAGGGCGCCGACATCGTCTACCCCAAGAGCTGGGCACCCTTTGCCGTGATGGAGCGCCGCACTCAGCTGTTGGAGAAGGACGACGATGACGGCCTCGTGGCCCTCGAAAAGGAGTGCCTCGCCCAGAACGCCCAGTACCGCGACTGGGAGTGCACCGACGACATGATGAAGCACACCCGGGATGGGAAGGCTCTGTACATGCATTGCCTCCCCGCCGACATCACCGGCGTCTCCTGCGACGCGGGCGAGGTCACCGCCGAGGTGTTCGAGCGCTACCGCCTCGACACCTACCGCGAGGCCAGCTGGAAGCCCTTCATCATCGCCGCCATGATTCTCACCAGCCGCTTCCCAGACCCCGCCGCCCTGCTGGGCAAGGTCGTCGCCCGCAACACCCCCCGTCGCGGGCTATAAAGCCTACCGCCCACCCAACTCAACCCACCCAACCAACCCAAAGCCCGTGATAGGTTCAATTCCCTCAGGGATCATTGAGCCCGGAATCTTTAGGTCCCGGGTCTCTTTTTCTTTTTCATTTTCTTTTCGGTTTCCATCCGGTCGGCCAGCTCGACCACTTCCGCAGGAATAATCAGGGCTTTACTTCTGTTTCTGATTCAGAATACTGTTGGCGACTAGGTGGAGTCCCCACCAAGAGGAAGCCCAATGCCCCTTCCCCTAAGCATCAGCCCGTGCCCAATTCTTGAGGCAATCGTGGAGATCCGCTTCGACCCAAGTATCCCGGCCGAAGCTGTCTTCGGGGTAATGTACCAGTCATTCAAGGCGGATTTTGGTGATTACGAACGACTCCCGATACTTCAATTGCCCGACGCCGTTCTCCAGAACGATCCTGACCTGAGATTCAAGCCCCACTATCGACTGGTGAAGGAAGGGCTCACTCTAGGTATTGGACCGCGAGTGTGGTCCCTCTCAAACACAGGTGACTACATCGGCTGGACCAAGTTCTCAGAGAACCTCATCGCCGCGATAGGGAAGACCGTGGAAGCTGGTTTCATGGAGAAACCCATCAGGTTCGGGCTTCGGTACATCAATGTTTTTGACGACGACATCTTCGAGAAGATCACACTGTCAGTGGACCACGATACCAAACCCTTCACGTGTGAGCAGTTAGCCATCCGAGCCCAAGTGGCCGCTGAGAACTTCACGACCACATTGCAAATCAGCAATCGAGCCACGTTCAAATCGGCCGAGGGCGAGAGAGTCGGATCGATAATCGACTTGGATACATGGACCGAATCCGGGTTGCAGAAGCTCTTGGATGGTCCCGCAGAATTCATCGGAGTGGCGCATCAAGAGGAGAAGCAGCTATTTTTTAGTTTGCTCTCGGATGAACTCCTCAAATCGCTGAGCCCTATCTACGGAGATGCTCAATGACAGATTCCGTCACAGAGCAAAAAGGGCTTATGCGGCTACCCACCGGAACTGCCTCTGCGTTGCTGGTATCAATCTCTATGGGCTTGGCATCTCAAGGTGTGAACCCGACCTCGTACTGGGAAGTCCAGGATCCGCAGACTGTGGCTTCCCGGTATTCAGGGGAACGCGAATTCGACAACCCATACTACTCGGTCAGCCGCACCGCTGAAGAGCAGCAGATGCTCGCCAACATTGATATTGCCCAGACGTTTGCTGCCAATCTACTCGACAATATCAAAGACCTCGACGCGGACTACGCGAAGCTTGTTAACGACAACTTCTGGGACTTGGTGTAATGGACCTGGATGAAATCCGGCGGTATCTTCCCAGCTACCTGTCCGAGGATTCGACCCACAGCCTGTTCGAAAGCCTAGACCAGTTCCCCGAGAACATCGACGGTCGCCTCTATGCCGATTCCCACTTGGAGGATGATCTTATTTTTCAAGGCGACGGACTCGCCGATCTGCTCGTCGTCAACTTGCCCGATGCTAATATCCGCCCTACTCCTTGTATGGTGGTGTCGAATACGTGTGATATCGACCCCGATAACAGACGCAACTTTCCCGCCCGCGTGTGCTACGCCCCCATACTCAACCTTGAAAAGTATGAGCGGCTTCTGTTGTCCCAGAAGCCGGAAGACCAACAGAGAAACGAGGACCACGTAACGGCGCATTCGAAAGCAGGAAATCAGCCAAATATTCTACCTGCCCCCTGGCCAATCCCTTGATTACGAGGGAATTGTGTTCTTCGACCGCATAAACAATTGCGATAACGACGCCATGCCGCGGAACGATCTCGACTCGCGTAGGCTCTATAGTCTCAGCAACTACGGACTGTACCTATTCCTTTTCAAGCTATCGGTACACCTCACTCGTATCCGAGAGGGGGTGGATAGGGCCTAATGGTTCTGGGCTGACCTTGAGTCGTTCCAGATTTGTTCCACGACTGGCTGGGTGGGGATCGCGGTCTTGCCCACTGTGGGATGGGGCGGAGCGGGACGATTGAGGTGTAGGCTCGGCTTGACGTGGCATGACCCTTCGAAATATTGTCCCGGGAATGATTGACTGATGTTTGGCGCCGGGGCGGTTGCCGGCGTTATGGAGCGGAGGCAGAAGCGGTATGTCGAAGCGTAGCTTTCGTCTGGGATGTGACATCGGGGGGACCTTCACCGATTTTGTGTTGCTGGATGATGAGACCGGGGAGCTTTGGGTCAATAAGTGTCTGACCACGCCCGGGGATCCATCGGACGCCGTGGAGCAGGGGATCGGCGAGCTGGAGCGGCAGGTGAAGCGGCAGATGGATGGGCAGGTGGATGGGCAGCTGGGTGGGCAGCTGGGTGGGCAGCTGGATGGGTTTTTGCCCGATTTGGAGGAGGTCATTCACGGGACGACGTTGGTGATTAACGCCATCATTGAGCGTAAGGGCGCCAAGACGGGGTTGATTACTACGAAGGGGTTTCGGGATGTGTTGGAGTTGGGGCGGGAGATCCGCTATGCGCCCTATGACATTTTCGCCGAGTTCCCGGCGCCGCTGGTGCCCAGGGAGCTTCGGCGGGAGGTGGATGAGCGGGTGCGGTCCGACGGAAGCGTGGTCCGGCCGCTGGATCTGGAGGAGGGGCGGGCGGTGGTGCGCGGGTTGGTGGATGAGGGCGTGGACTCCATCGCCGTGTGTTTGCTCAACTCGTTTGAAAACCCCGACCACGAGCGAGCGCTCAAGGCGATCATCGCCGAGGTGGCGCCGACGCTGAGCGTGTCCATCTCCTACGAGGTCCTGCCGCAGATCCGCGAGTACGAGCGTACCTCCACCACCGTGACCAACGCCTACGTCAAGCCGCTCACGGGGCGGTATCTGTCCAAGCTGGAGCAGCGGCTGCAGTCCATCGGCTTTGGCGGCAAGCTCTTCATCATGCTGTCTTCGGGGGGGATCACCTCGGTTCAGACTGCCGCCGAGGTGCCCGTGCGCATCATCGAGTCCGGCCCCACCGCGGCGGTAATCGCCGGGCAGTACTACGGAAAACGTTTCAATCTGCCGGAGATGTTCTGTTTCGATATGGGCGGCACCACGGCCAAGTCCTGCCTCATCCAGGGGGGGGAGGCCGGCGTGGTACCCACCTTTGAGGTGGGGCGTGTGCAGCGGTTCATGAAGGGCAGCGGCCTGGCCATTCAGGTGCCCGTGGTGGATCTCATGGAGATCGGCGCCGGCGGCGGGAGCCTGGCCAAGGTGAGCCGGCTGGGGACCTTGCAGGTGGGCCCCGAAAGTGGCGGGGCTGACCCGGGACCCGTGTGCTACGGGCGTGGGGGCCTCCATCCCGCGGTCACCGACGCGGATCTGCTGTTGGGATACCTAGACGGCGACTACTTCCTCGGGGGGGAGATGAAGCTGGACCGGGCGGCCGCCCAGCGGGCTGTCCAGGAACGGATCGCGGATCCCCTGGGTGTGGATTTGGTGGCGGCGGTGTGGGGTATCCACGACCTGATCAACGAGACCATGGCGGCGGCGGCTAAGACCCATATCGCCGAAAAGGGCGGCAACCCGAGGTTGGTCACCGTGGCGGCCTTTGGAGGCGCCGGTCCTGTGCACGCCTATGGGCTGGCCCGGAAGCTGGGGGCGCCCCGGTTGCTGGTGCCGCCTAACGCCGGGGTGGGCTCGGCCATGGGGTTCTTCACTGCGCCCCGGGCGTTCGACCTGGTGCGCAGCCACAAGGTGGCCCTGGGAGCGGCGGACTTCGAGAGGCTGGAGTCCATCTATCGCGACCTGGAGGACGAAGGGCGGCGCACCCTCGAGCGGGGGGGCGCCACCGAGGAGATCTCTTTCGCGCGGTCGGTGGACGCGCGCTTCGTGGGGCAGGGCGCCGAGACGAACATCCCCCTGGCCGAATCCGATTTCACCACGGTGACGCCCCAGGACGTGCGGAGTCGCTTCGACGCAATTTACGAGCGGCTCTACGGGCGCACGTACCCGGACGCGGCCCTGGAGCTGGTGAGCTTTCGGGTGCGGGCGAGCTTGCCTGAGAAGCTCTTGGAGCTGGAGCGGATCGGGGGGAGGGACGCTCGAGGCGCAGGTCCGGGGAGAAACTCCGCCGACGCGGTCAAGGGCGAGCGGCAGGCGTACTCGGGCATCGCTGGCGACTACGTGACCCACACGGTCTACGATCGATACCGGCTTGGTTCCGACCACACCTTCGAGGGCCCGGCGATCATCGAGGAGCGGGAGTCCACCGTGGTAGTGGGGGAGGACGCCTCGGTGCGGGTGGACGAGTTCGGCTTCCTGTGGATCGACATCGGGCGGCCGGAGGTGAACCATGCCGGGTAAAAAGAGGACAGCATTCGATCCGGTGACCCTGGAGATCCTGTGGCAGCGGCTCCTGTCCATTGTGAACGAGGCTGACGGCGCCGTGGCTCGCACGGCCTTTTCGAGCCTGCTGCGGGACGCCCACGACTACACCTGCATGTTCACCGATCGCCGGGGTCGGGAGCTGGCGCAGGGTTCCTTCGCCACGCCCGGACAGTCCGGCGCCATGGCCTTGGGCGTCAAGGGGTTGGTGGCCAAGCTCGAAGAGAACGCCGGGCCGGGGGAGGACGGTTGCGTGGACGGTGATGTGTTCATCACCAACGACCCCTGGGCCCTGGCCGGACACCTGAACGACGTCTGCGTCATGAGCCCCATTTTTCACCGGGGGCGCCTGGTGGCCTTCACCGCCTGCGTGTTTCATCACTCGGACATCGGTGGGCGGGTCTCGTCGGACAACCAGGACGTTTACGAGGACGGCCTCTACATCCCCTTCGTCAAGCTCTTCGACGGTGGCGTGCAAAACGAGGCGGTGATGGAGCTGATCCGGTGGAATGTGCGCACCCCCGAGGAGGTGACCGGGGACATCCGCTCGCAGATCGCCGCCAACCACGTGTGCAGCGAGCAGGTGTGCCAGCTCCTTCAGGACTACGAGCTGGAGGACCTGGATGGGCTGGCCGATGAGATCATCTCCCGCACCGAGCGCTCCATGCGCGACGCCATCTCGAAGGTGGACGACGGGGTGTATCGGTCCGAGGCCATCATCGAGCAACCCGAGGGCAAGGGGGACATCGTCATCCGAGCCGCGGTCCGGGTACACGGCTCGGACATCACGGTGGACCTGGCCGGAACCTCGGACCAGGTGGACTGGGGCGGCAACGTGGTGTTTAACTTCACCTACGCCTACGTCTTCATGGCGTGCAAGTCCATATTCGACCCGGACATCCCCAACAACGACGGCTGCGCCGCGCCCATCCATCTCGAGGCCCCCGTCGGCAGTGTGGTGAACTGTCGTTTCCCGGCGGCGGTGGCGGCGCGCATGCAGATCGGCCATTTCATGACCGAGATCGTGTACCGCGCCCTGGCCGATGTGTTGCCCCATCGGGTCCTCGCCTCCAGCGGTGGGACGCCGGCCACCATGAACGTATTTTACGGCCGGGACTCGAGTGACGGCCCCTGGCACTCGGTGCTCATCCGAGGCGGCGGCATGGGCGCAGCCGGGGACCGGGACGGGGAGACCAGCTACATCTTCCCGGCCAACGGGGCCAACACCCCGGTGGAGATCCTCGAGAGCGACACGCCCCTGATCGTGGAGACACGAGAGCTGCTGCCCGACACCGGTGGACCCGGTCGCTTTCGTGGGGGGCCGGGACGCCGGGTGGTCTTCCGCGTCCCCGACGACGAGTACGCTCCGCAGCCGAACGTGAAGCTGGGCATCCAATCCGGCCGCTATCGCTATCCCCCCGAGGGGTTGTTCGGAGGCCACAGTGGCGCCCGGGCGCGATTCCTCGTCAACGGCGAGCCGGGCAATCCCTACGGTCTCACGCGGCTCCAGCCCGGAGACGTGATCACCATGGACGCCGCGGGTGGCGGCGGGTACGGCGATCCCCAGGAGCGGGATCCCGATTCAGTCCGCCGGGACGTCGCCCAGGGGTACGTCACCCTCGAGGGCGCCCGCCGGGACTACGGCGTGGTGCTGGAACCAGACACGCTCGCCGTGGACGAAGCCGCCACAGCGGCCTTGCGCGCCCAGCCCAGCGACTGATGGTCACCGGACCACGGAAGCTGTCCTCGGCCTCGGGGCTTTGATCCGGTCGGAGACTACTGTCGCGTACCGGTGAACGTACCGGTGAACGTGTCGGACTGGCCGCTCTCGCTCCAGCTCCCGTTCCATACACCGTTGATGAGGGTGGTGACGACGCGCTCGTGGTTCAGCTCGCCGGCCTCGCAGGTGCCGGCAATGGTGAAGGTGGTGGTGGTATTGGTGACGCTGTGGATGTTGTCTTCGATGGCGGCGCCCGCGGCGTTCAGCCCGGCGATACAGTACTGCTCGTACTCGGCAGCGGAGAACCAGCCGACCTCGGCTTCGAGCCAGGTTCCCACAGACGCGCAGTTGATCCAGTCCATGAACATGTCGGCGGTGGAGGTGTAGCCGAGCAGCGGCAGGATGCCGTTTAGGTAGATGTACTCCAGCAGCTTTCCGAAATCGAGGTCGAAGCTGTGGAGCGGAATGTCCAGCACGCCATCGGCGGAGGAGGTGCTGCCGGTATAGGAGCGGTTGGTCAGGCCTGCCGCTGCCAGGTCGAACTCGAAGGTCTGGAGTGCGCCGTTGGGGTCGTGCAGCTGTACTACCATGGTGACGAGCTCATGGGTGAAGGGGCCGAACTTTCCACCCGCAATGTGCTCCAGGGTCAGCTCGGAGGTGAGATGCAGCTGGTTGATGGCCCGGGCCAGGTCTCCGGCGATGTCGGAGATGCGCCCGACCACGTCGGGGAGGGTGGCCAGGATCATCGTCTGCACTTCGTCTTGCAGGTACTCGTTGGTGCCCATCTCCAGGGCGCCGCACAGGCCCCAGGCTCGGGGCTGGGCGCCGTCCCAGGACTGGAAGTCCAGGAGGTAGATCGCGGAGAGATCGCCGTAGTCGTGCTGGTAGGTTTGCGCGGTGCAGCTATCCCAGTCTGGGGTTGCGCCGGTGGCTTCCCAGCAGCAAAACTGCCGATACACGAAGTCCAGCAGGAAGGCCGCCGGATCCTGGCCGAAGTCCTGGGTGGCCGGGTCGCCGTTGACGTCGTTGTCGTCGGTCATCTCGTCGAAGAGGTTGACCACCGTGGCGACACTGGGCGGCATGGAGCCGGTGAGATCGAAGTGGTTGTCGAGATCGTACACGCCGTCGAATTCCACGGGAATATCTCGCAGGAACACCGAGGCGATGGTCTCGGCCCCGAACGCCACCGCCAACGCGTCGACGCAGCCGAAGCCGAGGATCGAGCCGTCGACCTTGGCTACCACGGCCACGGCATAGGTGGTGTCCGTGGGCACGTTGGCGAACTGCGGTCTGTCTGACAGTTGCGCCACCGGCGCCGAGACCAGGTAGGCCGCGGGGAGGGAGAAGGGAGTCAGAGCGTCGCAGTCCATCCCGGCGAACAGGTGCGCCGAGAACGAGTTGAAGGGCTCGGTGCCCGCGTAGCTCATCTCCACCGTGATGTAGCCGATGGATCTGCCCGTCACGGTGATCTCGAAGGTGCGTACGCTGCCCTCGGGCGCAGTGGCGGTCACCTGAAAGGTGGTGTCGGTGGGGCCGCCTGTCAGGATCACGGTAGCGATGCCGTCGCTGCCGGTCTCGGCGGTGAGCGCGCTGAGCTGGGATCCGGCCGGGTTTCCGACGATCTCGAAGGCCACCTGAGCGCCGGCCACCGCGCGGGCGTCACAGTCCTCGTAGCGGACCCGCAACCCCTTGGACAGGCCGAGCTGCACGTACACCACCGACGAACCGTCGAAGGCGAGCTGCCTGGGACACTGGTCGTTGGTGTTGGTATTGGTATTGCTGTTGGCGTTGTTCGTTCCGTCTGAGGGGGAGCCGTCACCGCAGGCCCCCAGCGTCAGCACTGTCACTACGCCGATGGTCCCCACTACACTTCGTATGTTCATCGTTGCATCCTCATATGGCTTCTATGGCAATCATAACACCGCAGAGCTACTGGCGGACACCAGGGTTTTTCTGGTACATTTCGGTCCATGTGAGCGTGTGATAGTACCAGCGTAGGGATTGGTTGGATGGCTGTGTGGAGGGAACATAAACACCCCCTCGACGCTGCGCTCTTCGCGCATTAGGATGGTGTGCAGCGCGGCTCATGACCGTCGCGTTTGGAGGATCTGTTCTCATGTCGATGAAAGGCAACATCTCGGATCTTGGAATCGCGCAGTTGATCCAGTTTCCGGCCATGTCCAGCAAGTCGGGGCGCCTGGTTCTGTCCCGGGGTGATCAGCAGGCACAGCTTGAATATGAGAACGGGGAGCTCTTCCACGCCACCCTTGGGGACGTTGAGGGGTTCGCGGTGCTGGTGGAGATCCTGCCCTGGACCAATGGTACCTTTGAGTTCCAGCTCGACGTCCTGCCGAGTGTGCGCACCATCGATATGGATCTGGGCAAGGCGCTCATGCGGGCGACCCTGCAGGGCGACGAAAAGGGTGCCGACAGCCAGGAGCAACCGGACAACCGCGAGGCCCAGGCCACCGCGGCCTTCAGCTCCTGCTTCGGGGCCTCCTGGAGCGGCAAGGTGTTCGCTCGTTTGACCACCTTTCTGGCGGAGCACCCGGTGTTTTTCTACGCTTGCGTGATGCGGCGTAGCGGGGAGGTTCGGGCCGAATACGTCAAACCCGCCGACGACCTCGGCGAGTCGGCGCAGACCTTCAGCTTGCTCCGGGATATCATGAAGAACTACGCCCATGTTTGCCAGGGGCGCATGGTCGTCGACGCGTCCTACTGCACCATGGCCCTGCGCGCCTTCGGTGAGGATGAGGTGCTCATTGCCCTGGCCAAGTCTTCGATCACCCAGGAGACCGTAGAAGAGGCCATCGACGGGCTGGTGACCCAGCTCGAGGATCCCTTCGGGGAGTAGGTGACCTGGCCTGACCAGATCTGACCTGGGACGGGGGAGCTGGGACGGGGGCGCTAGCGAGTCCGGGGAGCGGGCTTCATGGCGGGCTTGGCGGGCTTGGCGGGCTTGGGCGGGGCCATGGCCGGCGCGGCGGGCTGCATACCGGGCTGGTCGGGCGCAGCGCCCGTGGGCGGTGTACCGGCGGGCGGTGTACCGGGCGCAGTCGGCGTGGTGGACGCCGGCGTGGCGCCCAGTTTGTCGGTCTTGGCAATATCATCCAGCCCGTATTGCTTCCGCATGTCCTTCAGGAGCTGGAGATCGGCGGGGGAGATGATCTTGCGGGTGTCGTCCGACAGCACCAGCGGGATACCGGTTCCGGTGGGGGAGTTGGGTAGCACGAGGATGGTCTTGTTGGGAGACTGGGCCAAGAGCCGGTAGACCTGGATGGCCTGGCGCTGAATGTAGAGGTGGTCCAGGGTGGCACCGATGATCCTCTGCTGTTCGGCGGCCTTGAGGGCCTCTGCCACGCGGATTTTCGCCTCCTTCTTGGTCTTGTCCAGCACGAACTCCTGACGCTGCAGCTCCTGCTGCTGGCCGATCTTGCGCTCAATGGCCTGGGTCACCTCCCGGGGGAAGCGGATGTTGCCGATGTCCACGCTCTCGATCTTGATGGGAGATTTTTTGTACTTGGCCAGGAGCCGCTCGTGGATCCGCGCTCGGACCACCTCGGTCTTGAGCTGGATGTCGGTGGCGCTCACCCGGGTGACCATGCGGCGGACGGTGGTGCGCGAGGGCTCCTTGACATTCCAGACGTACCAGTCTTTGGCGCCCCACTTCTCGACGATGTTTTTCACCGAGCCCGGGCGGAGGCTGATGCGCGTGTTGACCTCGAACTCCACGCTCAGGTTGTCCCGGGTCAGGAGCTTGAAGTCCTCTCGGTAGCTCTTGGCGCGCATATCGATGTTGATGACGAACAGCCGCCAGGAGGCGCCCGTGGAGGACGGCCCGCGCAGGTCCCGCTTGTGAGCCACCTTTCCCAGCAGAAGCGGCCGATGGTAGACGTAGCCCTCGTGCCCCTCCGGGGTCTTGGGGTTGGTACAGGCGCCGAGTCCGAGGAGCGCGACGACAGACAGGATCGTAGTCTTTGCAAACATCGTCATCCTCCTTTATTTCGACAGGTTCATGATCACCGGGGGGGTGCCCTGTTTCCCCAATGGCATCAATAAAAAGGTGGTGTTCTTGGAGCCCGCGAGCTGCTCCACGGCCTTGAGGGCCTCGTACTGGACAAACATGGGATTGAGCGAAGTGCGGATGATCTTCTGGGCGTCGGAGACGCCTCTGGCCTCGGCGATACCGATGACGATCTTCCGCCGGGCGATGCGTAGCTCGATGTCTCTGCGTTCGTTGTCCTCGTTGGTCACGAACTTTCGGACCACGGACTTGACTACCACCGAGGGGTACTGGATGTCCCCGATGTCCACGCTGAGCACCTCCATGGGACTATTGGCGTAGCGTTTCTGCATCGCCTCGAGCACGTCCTTGGCGATCTGCGCCATCTTACTTTTGACCTCGAAGGCCTTGAGCTTTTGCACCTTGGCGCGCATGACCGAGCGCAGCTGCTGCTGGACATTGGCCTGGTACCAGTTGGAACCGCCGAACTTCTCCACCACCTTTTTGACCGAGCCGCTTCGGAGCTGGATCCGGGCGTGGGCACGGAACCTGAGCTCCAGCCGCTCGGCGGTGAGGATGCGCATGGTCTCTGAGTAGGTGCGAGGGCGCATGTCGATGTTTACCACCTCCAGCCGCCACTTCCACCCCGTGGAGGTGGGCCCCCGCTGGAAGCCCACGTACTCGGCCGCCCCCACGATGGGCTTGGATTTGATGTAGCCTTCGTGGCCCGGTGGGGTGGGAACGTTCACGCAACCGGCGCGGTTGACGATGGAGATGACAATAAATCCCGCGAGCACAAACGGCAGCGCGGCGTACCCGAGCCGGCGGTACTTATTGAATTTTTGCAGGTCTTGGATGTCCATTGATTGACTGGCCTCCTGTGCGTTTCCGGACGCTTGTATCACGCTTTTGGTGGGAACGCCCGAGAAGTCGCAAACCATAGTGAACCGGGGCATGCGAACCTAGGATCGATTCGTTGTCACGTCGCTTCGCTCCGTGACTCCGAATCGATGT
>JAOZUO010000173.1 GCA_029938605.1 Deltaproteobacteria bacterium
GGCTACAATGACCGAAAACACGTGTATTTCCAACCCCCCCGATCAACTTGGGTCGACTGAAGGTGGTCCCGCTGTTGCGCTTTGCCGGGCTTATGGCCCCGGCTCGGATGTACCCAGCGCGTACACCTCGTTTTCGATGGTTCCAAAGTAGAGGGTGCCCGAGGCATCGAGTGTCGGCTGGGTCACTGAGGTACCGGGCGGGTTGAAGCGCCAGATCACCGTACCGTCAGGGTCGATGGCAAGTAGCCCATCCTCTCCTGCCTTTGTGCCCCAGAACAGGGTGCCCGAAGCGTCGATAATGGGCCCATCATTGACGTATCCGTCGATGGGCAATGTCCAGGCGATGCTACCGTCGGGGCGAACGGCATGGACCTCCCCACTCTCGCCGGAAAGCGCTCTCCCGCCGATGTAGATGGTTCCGTCGACAGCAATGGCGGGCGTGGCCACTACCTGACCGGGAATGTCCACCTGCCACTTGAGTGTTCCATTCGGGTCGATGGCGAGCAGCGCCCCGGAGTAGGCGCCGATGTAGATGGTCCCATCCGTACCGATCGCGGCTGATGAATGTAAGAACTCGGTATCGGTGGGCAGCCTCCAGCGTTCCCTTCCGTCCGGGCCGAGCGCCAGTACGTCGTACCGCGAGGGGACATAGATCGTGCAGTCCTCACCGATAGCCGGCGACGACTCCAGCCAGTAGCCAATTTGCACGTTCCACAGCTCACGGCCATCAGGCGCGATGGCGAGCAGACGGCCGTCGGCCAGCTCGGTGTCCTCGGGTTGGAGCCAGTATGGGTGGCTCGTGCCCACGTAGATCACCCCGTCGCCGCCGATGGTGGGCGAGGACTGGACGATGCTGAGGCTGGCGGGGAAGGTCCACCGGATGGTCCCATCCGGTGCGATGGCCGTGAAATCTCCCAACGATGAGCCGACGTAAACGGTTCCGTCCCTACCAATGGCCGGCGTAGTCCAGATCCAGCGTCCCTGCTCCACCTCCCACTTGATTTCACCATCGGGGCCCAGCGCTACCAGGTAGCCCAGGGAGTGATCCGCTCCCAGAGCCGGAAACGAGGTAACCACGTACACTGTACCGTCCGCTGCCAGCACCGGCTGCGTATTGATGACGTGTGCTCCGACGTCGGTCACCCATTTGACGACAGGCTGGTCCGGCCCCACGTATGGGCTGCGCCCGGTGTGGCGGGGAGAGCCCCCCAGCATAGGCCAGGGAGATCCGGGCTGCCCACCACTCGAGGGGATGCAGGTGTACACATCCGACTGGAGGAGCGCATCTTGAGCCCCAGCGTCTGTGGGGTTGCCCACAGCCCGCCCGCAGGCGCTGGGCAGTGGGCATGCGAGGCAGCAGAACAACGCCGCCATGATGCCGCGGCATCTCAGGCGTTCGGGCGCGCCCCATCCGCTTCCAACCTCATCGACAGGCGGTGTCCGCATCTAGTCAAATATTGTAGCATGGGCGGTCGGGTCACTCTCTGCAGAATAGTTTGTGGGCTTGATCCGGGAAGGCTATCATGCCCCATACCCGTATTTGGCCCGTTTTTTGGGAGCGCGCATGAGTATCATCGTTCAAAAGTATGGCGGCAGCTCGGTGGCTGACGTGTCGCGGCTGGGGCAGGTGGCCCAGATGGTGGCCCGGACCCGGGAAGCGGGTCACCGGGTGGTGGTGGTGGTCTCGGCCATGGGGGACACCACCGATGAGTTGATCAAGCTGGCCCATCAGGTCACAGACGAGCCGCCCCGCCGGGAGCTGGACATGCTGCTGTCGGCGGGGGAGCGCATCGCCATGGCGTTGCTCTCCATGGCCATTGAGCGGCTGGGGCATGAGGCGATCTCCTTCACTGGCTCCCAGAGCGGCATCCTCACCAACGATCGCCACACCAACGCGCGGATCTTGGATGTACGGCCCTATCGGGTCCAGGACGAGCTGGAGCGGGATCGGGTGGTGATCATTGCCGGTTATCAGGGGGTCAGCTATCGGCGGGAGATCACGACCCTGGGGCGGGGAGGGACGGACACCACGGCCGTGGCTATGGCGGCGGCTCTGGGGGCCGAGCGGTGTGAGATCTATTCGGACGTGGATGGTGTCTACTCCGCGGATCCGCGGGTGGTGGCCGAGGCGCGACACCTGCCCGAGATCTCCTACGAAGAGATGCAGGAGCTGTCTTTGGCCGGGGCGAAGGTGTTAAACGCTCAGGCCGTGGAGTTCGCCCGGCGGGCGGGGATCGTGATCTATGCCCGGGCCACCGTGGATGGTCGCAAGGAGACCCGCGTGGTGGTGGGCGGGAGGCCGCAGAAGGGCGTGGCGGGCGTCACCGGAGCCAGGGATCTGGTGCAGCTCCACCTGGGAGGGGACGGGGCGGGAGGGGACGGGGCCACCTACGGAGATCTGGCTGACGCCTTGCGGGAGTGGGACGTGACGCCGACCCGCATTTCCCAGGGGCATCACTGCGCTGTGGTGGTGCTCTCGGGGGAGCTGTGCACGGACCTCGACAGCCTGGTGGCCCGTTTTGAGGCCCGCTTCGGAGACCGACTGAAGGTGGACCGGGACCTGGGGTTGGCCTCGGTGGTGGGCTCAGGCATCGGTCGAAATCCACGCAATTTGACCCGGGCCATGGGTACCCTACAGGGGGCGAAGGTGGACGTGCTGGGGCTCGACACCTCTCCGTTACGGCTCAGCTTCTACTGCCGGCCGCGTGATCTGGACGAGGCCGTGCGGGCGTTGCACCACGAGTTTGTGGAGATCGCTCCCGAGGATGAGTGAAAGGATCTGGTTGACGGTGCGCGGGTTGACGGTCCGCAGGGGATCCACTACACACAGATGATCAAAACGTTCCACGGGTCATGGAGTCTCCGGCATGAGCAACGCTTCGGATTTGAAAAAAGGGTTCAAGTTCCTCAAGGACGGGGTACCGCACCAGGTGGTGGAGTTCCTGTTCGTCAAGCCCGGCAAGGGGCAGGGACTGTACAAGTGTAAATTGCGGCACATGCTGTCCGGTTCCCAGTTCGAGATCACCTACCGCTCGGGCGAGACCTTCGAGGATTGCGATGTTACCGAGCGCAAGATGCAGTACCTCTACGCCGAAGACGACCAGCTCTGCTTCATGGACAACGAGACCTACGAGCAGACCTACGTGGACGCCGAAAGCCTGGGCGACGACCGGCTCCTGCTGTCGGACAACCTCGAGGTGGATGTGCTCCTGTGGGACGAAAATCCCATCGGCGTGACCCTGCCGAACTTCGTCGAGCTGCAGATCACCGAGTGCGAGCCCGGGGTTAAGGGAGACACGGCCACCGGCGCCACCAAGCTGGCCACGCTATCGACCGGGGCCACCGTGAACGTGCCGCTCTTCGTGGAGGAGGAGGAGTGGATCAAGATCGACACCCGCACCGGCTCCTACGTGGAGCGGGTGAAGAAGTAGCACTCCTGCCCGCGCGTCCGGCTCCTCGGTCCTGTATCGGATCCCCACCATGACCCTCGAGACTGAAACCGACCGCCTCCGGGACCGCCTTGAGAACCTACGCTTGCGAAGCCGGGCCCTGACCGCGCTGCGTGGTTTCTTCGAGACGCGCGGCTACGTGGAGGTGGAGACACCCCAGCGTGTGCGGTCGCCGGGGATGGAGCTACACCTGCGCGCCGTGGAGGCGAGCGGCTGGTGGCTCAACACCAGCCCCGAGTACCAGATGAAGCGGCTGGTAGCGGGAGGGCTTGAGCGCATCTACCAGGTCTGCCACGCCTTCCGGGACGACGAGCGTGGCCCGCACCACGTGACCGAGTTTACCCTCTGCGAGTGGTATCGCGTGGGCGCTTCGATCACCGATCTCATGGAAGAGACCGAGCAGTTGGTGTCCCACGTGGCGCGGTCGGTCCTCGGTCGCACGACGGTGACCGGCCCGGACGGCTGCGAGTTGGACCTGGCCCCGGCCCAGGGATGGGAGCGGATCACCGTGCGTGAGGCGGCGCGTCGATACGCCGGCGTTGAGCTCGATGGCACCGAGACCGGACCCGTTTTGGCCCAACGCGCCCGCCAGGCGGGGCTCTGTATCCCCGCCGATGCGGTGGACTGGGACGAGGTCTTCTCCCGGATCCTCGTTGACGCCGTGGAGCCCCGGCTGGGCCGGACCCACCCCACGATCCTTCACCGCTACCCGGCCCGTCAGGCCGCCCTGGCCCGGCTGTGTTCCGACGATCCGCGCTTCGCTGAGCGCTTCGAGGTCTACGCCTCAGGACTGGAGTTGGCCAACGCCTTCGGCGAGCTCACCGACGCCGTGGAGCAGCGGCGGCGCCTGGAGGAGGAACAAGCCGCTCGACGGGACCTGGCCCTTGACGACCACCCCGTAGACCAGCGCTTCCTGGCGGCTCTGGCCCAAGGCATGCCCCCCACTTCGGGCATCGCCCTGGGGATCGATCGTCTGGTGATGATTCTATGCGGCGCCCCGCGCATAGACGACGTGCTGACGTTTACCCCCGAAGAGCTTTAACCCGGAGCCGCCTGATCCGAAGCCGCCTAACCCGCTTGGTTCGTATTGAAGTAGGCGGCGTCCTTGGCTTGGCGCTTGGGCAGGGCCTTGGCGATGATCCCCTCGATGATGCCGCCCACCACGAAGATACTGGCCGTGATCTCCACGTCCATCACGATGCGGCAATGGTCGCCATCGGCAGAGGTGCAGGTGAGGGCGCCGTCCATGGTGACCTTGTTGCCCATGATGCTCGGCCGGTAGCTGAGGTGTACCGTATCGCTGCCCTTCACCCACTTCGAGGTCTCTTCGATTTTGGAGGTCTCGCCAAAGATCTTGCGCACGGGCAGGGGCGCATCCACCGCCTCCTCTAGCACGATCACCTGGTGGTAGGTGTTCCCCTCCCATTTGGACTCGATGACGTTGAAGGATAGGGCCCCGCAGCCCTTCGTTTCGCGCTCTCTGCGGAGGTCTTCATCCCAGAGCTTCTCCCAGAAGGTCTCGGGGGTGCAGTGGTAGATCTCCTCGATGTGGATCTTTTTCATGGCTGTCGTTTTCGGGGGGTACGTTGGTGGGATTATCGTTTTCGGGGCGTGGCGCAGCACCGGATGCCGTAGTACGCCGAGCCTCCCGCGCCGCCATCGGAGCGGCAGCTGGTCTGGTTGCCCGGTTTGCCGGCACTGCCCCCCATGAGCTGGCTGCCCCGCACCCACTCCGCCACGTTCCCGTTGAGATCGTGGATCCCGTCGGCCGTGCGGCAGCGTGGGTGGCTTCCGGTTGGGGCGATGGGCAGCTTCTGATTGGCGGGCCCCGCCGTGGCGCAGGCCCCGCGTTGGAAGGTTTTTCCGTAGGCAAAGAGCCGCTTTCGCCTGCCTCCGCAGGCCCACTGCCACTCGGTCCGCGTGCAGAGGCGTTTCCCTTGTGATCGGCAAAGTCGGGCGGCCTCGTCTTCGTCCAGGGCTGTGAGGGGCATGGTGCCTCGGGTCCCTGGATACTCGTAACGGTCGATGCAGAAGTTGAGTCGTCGTCGGCGATTTTTGAGGCGCACCGCACCCACGGGGCAGCCCCGTCGCCAGCGTTTCGACGCCCCCCCATTGGACATGGAGGACATGGTGCCCATGATAGGCAGCGCCATGGTCCCGGTCATGGAACCGTTGGTGTCCTGGTCGGGCTGCATGTTCTGTCGTTTGATCGCCAGGTTGCGGATCCGGGCGCGCTGCAGTGCCCTGGCCTCGGCGGCATTCTTGTCCTGGGTGTGCTTATAGACGATGACGCCCACGGTGCCGCCAACGATCAACAGGGCGAAGACCGCTAGAAAGATCCAGAGGCCGGCGCGGCTCCGGGGCTGGTCGGGAATGGGGATCTGAGCTGTACCTCCACGGCTGGGGGTCGGCTGAGGTTCCACCGTCACCGCCGGCTCGACTATGGCCGGCAGGTGAAGCTTGGAGTTCTGGGTGGCCGCCAGGGTGACGCCGGCGGCGGCTACGGGACGGTCCTTCATGGCTAAGGGATCCGGATCGTAGCCGGGCCCGTGCTTCTTCTTTTTGCGTTTTTTGGGAGGCGCCACTCGGGAGGCCGAGGCCAGGGCATCCTCCAAGGAGGCCTCGAAGTCCATGGCCTCGATGGCATCCTGGACCTTGGCTGAGCGGGGGTTGGCCGGTCCTTTGCGACGCAGACCCATGTCTGGTCCCTGCCGTCGGCCGCCGTCGAGGTTGATGTCGGGAACGTGCCTGATCTCCTCGGAGGCCTCGATGAAGTCCTCGGGGTCGCCGTGTTCCACGAGGTGCGCCGGATCCACCCGCCGGAACTGATCCGTGCTGGGTTCGGCCGGCGGGATGGAGTGCCTGTGCACTGGGGCGTCCGGCCAGGCGTCCAGGGAGGGGCGTTTGACCAGCGTGTCGCCGTCGTTGGGTAGCTCTTGGGGGGCGCGGGCCGCGGGCTCGGTGGAGCCGTCTTCGGATTGATAGTCTGAATCGAGGAGCCCGTCGTCCTCCTCTTCCTCGTCCTCGATGACTTCCAGATCGCCGAGATCCAGCACGTTCGTCGAGTCGCCTACGGATAGAGACGCGGTGTCCGGCACGCCCCCGGTGTCGGACTCGGTGGCTACCAGCATGGCATCCACCAGATCGTCCACGTCGTCGGGGCGACCGTTCGGAGAGCGGGAGAGACTCGCTTCGATCACTTCCCGCGTCGCGGCCGGCAGATCGGCCAGAGTGGTCTGCTGCCGATCCGGATCCTCGGGGAGGGGAACGCCCGTGAGCAGCTCGAAGCCGATGACGGCGAGGGAGTATAGATCGGCGCGGTGGTCGAACTTCCGTCCCGCCATGAACTCTGGCGCCAGGTATCGCGTGGGCAGTCGTCGATGGCGGTGGCCCGCCAGGTAGGCCTCCCGGGCGATGGCGCCGCCGAGACCGAAGTCAGTCAACTTTAGCCCAGCGGGCAGGATGATGATGTTCGTGGGCTTGAGGGCACCGTGCGGCGTGTCCGGGTGCGCGTAGGCGAGCCCCTCTCCGATCTGCGTCAGGATGGAGCGCACCTCGTCGGTGGGTGACGCGATGGACTGGGGGAGCCGTTCGGCCAGCACCTCTGACAGGGTCCGGCCCATGACCAGATGCTGGGCAACGAGGAATCGCGACTCGTCCGGCGCCGTGTCGTAAATCCGCACAATGTTCCCGTGGGACATCTCCTGGGCGCGGGACATGGATTCCGAGAATCGCGCCAGGGCGTTGACGTCGGGGAAGTACTCCGACAAGATCACCTTCAGGGCGATCTGCACATCCATGTCGAGGTCCACCGCGCTGTAGACCACGCCCACGGGACCTTCGGCGATGACGTCGTCGATCTGGTATCGGTTGATGACGAGGTCGCCGGTGGTGTAGGGCAGGCCTTGCTGCTTGGAGGACCTACCCGCCTCGCGAAGCTGTAGCGGGCCCGATAGTCCAGAGACGTCGGAGAGCTCCGTGGTGGGTTCGGTATCACCGCCGAAGACTTCGGCGCCATCCCGACGTCGGGGCATGGTCAGGTCTTGGCCGCAGCTCCCACAGATGGGCAGCTCCTCTGGGACCGTTGCGCCACACCGATGGCAGATCACGCTGGATAGACTCCTGAGATAACAAACAAACTTTGGCGAAGTCTACCAGAGGGCCAGGCAGATGGCAAAAGTCGCAGGGGGGGGGGATTGGGACCGAGCGAAGCTGAGAGGATGGATGCAAACGGGGCAGAGTCGAGGCCATATTTCGAGGTTTATCGGGTCCTTACTTCTTGCGGACCATGGAGAGGACCTCATCGGCGGACTTGTCGAGCGCCTCCTTGCGAGAGAGGCGAATCTTGCCCTGGTTGTCGACGTTGAGCACCTTGACCACCATCTCCTCACCCTCGCGGCAGACGTCTTCCACGCGGTTGATGCGCTCGGGAGCCATCTCGGAGATGTGCACCAGGCCGTCGAGGCCGGGGAGGATCTCCACGAAGGCGCCAAACTCGGTGATGCGTCGCACGGTGCCCAGGTAGTACTCGCCGATCTCCGGCTCCTGGGTGAGACCCTTGACGATGTCGATGGCCTTCTGGGCGGCGGCGGCGTCGGACGAAGCGATGGAAACCACGCCGGAGTCCTGGACGTCGACAGAGGCGCCGGTCTGCTCCACGATGGCCTTGATGGTCTTGCCTCCGGGGCCGATGATGCTGCGGATCTGGTCGGGCTTGACCTTGATCGTGACGATGCGCGGAGCGTGCTGGGACAGATCCTCCCGGGGGGCGGACAGGGCCTTGTCCATCTCATCGAGGATGTGCAGCCGTCCGTCACAGGCCTGGTCCAGGGCTTTTTTCAGGAGGTCGCGGCTGAGGCCCTTGATCTTGATGTCCATCTGCAGGGCGGTGATGCCCTCGCGGGTACCGGTGACCTTGAAGTCCATGTCACCGAGGTGGTCCTCGTCGCCGAGGATGTCGGTGAGGATGGCTACGTCGTCTCCGTCCTGAATCATCCCCATGGCGATGCCGGCCACCGGCGCGGAGATGGGCACTCCGGCGTCCATGAGCGATAGGCAACCGCCGCACACCGAGGCCATGGAGGACGAGCCGTTGGACTCGAGGATCTCGCTCACGATGCGCAGCACGTAGGGGAACTTTTCGGCGCTGGGCAGGACGTTGAGCAGGGCGCGCTCGGCCAAGACGCCGTGGCCGATCTCCCGGCGCCCCGTGCCGCGCAGGAACTTGGCCTCCGCCACGGAGTAGGGCGGGAAGTTGTAGTGCAGCATGAACCGCTTGATGATGTCGCCATTGAGCCCTTCGATGCGCTGGCGCTCCCGCTCGGTGCCGAGGGTGACCGCCACCAGAGCCTGGGTCTCACCCCGGGTGAACAGGGCCGACCCATGGACCCGCGGCAGCACGCCCACCTCACAGGTGATGGGGCGCACGGTGGTGAGGTCGCGGCCGTCGATGCGCCGCCCCTCCTTGAGGATGGTGCCGCGTACAGCCTTGGTGCGGATGGCGTTGACGGCGTCCTTGATCTCGTCTACGCGGTCGGCGTATTCGTCGCCCATGTCGGCGATGATGGCGTCGCGAACTTCACGCATTTTGTCGTAGCGCGGCAGCTTCTCCGGTATGAAGGTGGCCTCCAGGATGCGGGACTCGCCGATCTCGGCGACCTTCTTCTCAACGGAGGCGTCTTTCTCGGGCGGGGTGAACTCGCGCTTCTCCTTACCTACGGCGGCCCGCAGCTTCTCCTGCAGGTCCAGCATGGGGGTCACCGAGTCGTGACCGAAGAACAGCGCATCCACCATGATGTCTTCGGGGACATTCTTGGCGCTGCCTTCCACCATGACGATGGCGTCTCGGCTGGCGGCCATGACGATGTTGACCTCGGACTCTTCAATCTGCTTCCAGGTGGGGTTGGCGATGAACTTGCCGTCCACGCGTCCCACGCGCACGCCGGCGATGGGGCCGTCCCAGGGGATGTTGGAGATGGTCAGCGCCGTGGAGGCGCCCGTCAGGGAGAGCACGTCCAGCGGGTTCTCTTTGTCAGAGGAGACGACCGTGGCGATGAGCTGGGTCTCGAAGCGCCACCCCTTGGGGAACAGCGGCCGGCAAGGGCGGTCGATGATGCGCGAGGTCAGGGTCTCGAACTCGCTGAGGCGTCCCTCCCGCTTGAAGTATCCCCCGGGGATGGAGCCGGCGGCGTACTTCTTCTCCTGGTAGTCCACGGTGAGCGGCAGGAAGTCGGTGGGTCGTGGGGACTTCAGGGAGACGGCGGTGACCAGCACCATGGAGTCCCCGTAGCGGACGATCACGGCGGCGTCGGCCTGCTTGGCCATGCGTCCCGTCTCGATGGAGAACTCTTTTCCATTGAGGTTAATGGTTTCGCGTATATACATAGATGCAATCCTCTCGCGGACACAACGCGCGAAGGCGCCATGCCCTGGTTTGGCGACCGGGAGGACGAGTCGTGAGCTGATGCATCGGGGGAGACCAAACGAGATTTTTACCGGTGGTCGCAACCCCAGGGGAGGTCGCGAACACTGGAAAAAAGCTCATTCATCCCACCCGATCAGCTCCCGATACGAGCGATCCGGTGCCGGTTATGATATGGCGCAACGGAGATTTTCCCCGTTCACCATGGTGTTCCTTGTAGCACGATCACCCACAGACGCACCACTGCCCCCGTGCCGTAAACGGCACCGGCGCTGGCTGGAGCGCTGTGAGTTCCCGCGGTTGTTCAAGCTGATTTCGATTGTTGAGCGGCTACGCAGCAGAACGCTACTTCCGGATGCCGAGGGCCTTGATCACGTTGCGATAACGCTCGACGCTCTTCTTCTTGAGATAGTCAAGAAGGCGCCGACGTTGGCCAACGAGTTTCAAGAGACCCCGCCGGGAGTGGTGGTCTTTCTTGTGCGTCTTAAAGTGCTCAGTGAGGTACTTAATCCGCTCGGTGAGTAGCGCGACCTGGACCTCGGGCGAGCCTGTGTCACTGTCGTGCTGTTTGAATTTCTCAATAATGTTGGTCTTTCGAACTGGAGCCATTCCCATTGCTCGCTCCTTTGCTGTCGCATGGGGCAGTCGTGCATATCTTCCTAGGCACCCGTTGTCAAGTCAAGACCGCCAAAGCAGTGTACTTCTCTGCTTTTTCCCGCGGATGCTTAGCGGCCCAGGAAGGCGCCCCACTCTACGGCGGTGAAGCCGTCGCGGCCGAGGGGCGGCGGTATTTGGGGCGGGGGGATGGTCATGGGGGCGGCGAGGGGCTCCATGAAGAGCCAGAGTCGGCGCAGGCGATCGGGCGCGGGTTCGATGTGCAGGGTGACCAGCTCGTCTGCGGCCATGGGGTAGATCGCGTACCAGGGGGAGTCGGTCATCAGGGGGATCCAGAAGTCCAGGAAGTCGGTGATCTCGCGGCCCATGTACCCATACTGCCCTAGCAGGTCGGTAAAGCCACGCTCGAGATCATCGGTCGCCAGGAGCCAGCCGCGCTCGCGCTGCACGCGGTGGGGGAGCCGCGCCTCATAGAAGAGATAAGGAAATTCGCCGTCGATGGTCCCATCGGGTGCCACCGAGACGTCCCAGCCGTCCTCGTAGGGAGGATCGGACAGGGTCACCTCTCCCCCTACGGGGAAGCCCAACTCTACGGTCACCCCTGTGGTCTGTTCGGGGTAGAGATAGAGATTGGGCGCGTCGGCGGACATGTCTATCACCACGAACAGATCGCGATAATCCGTCTCGGCGGTGTTGGGGATCTCGAAACTGCTCGGCAGGGGCTCCTCCCATTCGTTGCACTGGACCTCGATTCGCCAGGTCCCCAGGTCCTCATCGGTGAGCTGGAACCGCCCCTGTGCATCGGTGGTGAGGGTCGTCTCGCTGGTGTCGGGGGCCAAGGCGCGCAACAGTCCGTCGGCGTGATAGACAGGCGGGGCAAAGTAGCTGGTGCGGATGACCACCCCCGTGATGGCCTGGGGCAGGTCGGGAACGCCCTCCAACTGCAAGTCGATTTCGTGGCCGAAGGCGCAGGAGAAGAGCCGGGTGTAGTAGTCAGCTGCTTGCGCCATCACCACATAGTCTGTCTGGGGCGGGTCCGGCTCGTCGGCCGGGGGCGCGATGGTCACCGGTCCCATGGCCTCCACCGTCCGGGTCTGTACTACCTCACCCGAGGCGCCGTAGACGGTCAGCAGAATCTCGAGGGGGGGGGCGTTCTGATTCTCATTCTCATTCAGATTTAGATTCTGATTCTGATTGTTGGCGTTCTCTCCTCCGATGGTGCGCGCATCGCACGCTGCGAGCACCATGAGGGGAATCGCGAGCAACAGGGCAATCCGGCAATCACTCTTCATGTTCTTTATTCTCCCGTAAGGCGCCCGGCCGCGACATTTTGGTCTTCTGGCCAGCCCAACCCTCAGGTTTCTGAAAGGAGCTGGGCTTTGAAGTGCCCACATTTCGCGACGATGGTACGCGGTGGCCTTTGGACACGCTGTATGTGCAAGGGTGATGCCAATCCAGCTGTAGCCGGGTCGTCTCTATGGTCCGGAGGGTCGGGGTTCATGATCTCGGCGTAACTGTGGGCAAATTCTTGCATCGGGGGAGCGCGGACCTATGTTGTTTGTGGCCATCTGGAACAACAGGAGAGCACCCCATGGACCTGCCCCCCTGCGGCGTATACCGCACCACGGAACCCATCGGAAGCATACAGGCCAACCGGCTCGTCTACTTCCATAACCATGGCAACCCAGGCCCAGGCGTCTACCTGCCGGAGAAGTGGTCCGCGAACCGGGCCCACTTCTCCAAGTCCGGCACCACACTGGCCGATGAGAACCTCGCCTTCACACTGGAGCCGCTCCAGGCCGAGGGGCTGTACCGCGTGAAGTCCTCCATCACCTGCTGTGAAAAAAACTGCCGCACCTATCCCGCCGAGCTCCTGGTTCAGCTCGGCTACAATGGCCAGGGCGAACCCATCCTTTTCGTGCCCGAGTGGACGGCCTCCGGCCTCGCCTTCCCGAATATGGGCAACAAGCTCGACGCCGATCGTCTCGCGGAGATCAGCCCCCTCAAGGTCTGGGCGCCCAAGCCCCCCGCTGACGGTTCCGACCACGCCCCCGACACACCGACCGTACATTAAATCAGCCCAGAATCAGCCCAAGTCCACCCACTTTGAGCCGCTGGGGGCGGTGGCTTGCGCATGCACGGGCCGTTGGTTAGCATTGCCCCATGAACGAAGAGCAGAACCAGCTCTCCAAACGGGAGGCCATGGATTCCCTGTTGGCCCAGGGCGATGTGCTGCTTCAACTGGATCCGAGGCTGGAGGGGGTCTCGGTGCCATTGAAGTTTCTCGAGCAGCCCCTCCTCGTGCTGCGTATTGGGCTCGAGATGCCCATTCCCATCCCGGACCTCGATATTGACGACCTCGGCATCACGGCCACCCTCTCATTCGACCGCACCCCCCACGCTGTAGTCGTCCCCTGGGATGCGGTGTTCGGCATGGTCACCGAGCAGGGACAGGGCCTCCTGTGGACCGCCGACGTACCGGTGGAGATCGTCGACCAGATGCGACAGGCCAGCCTGGAGGAGGCTGCCGATGAGGCCGCCGGAGACCTGGCGCCACCCGCACCGGCTCCCCCCTGCCTGGTGGCCCTGGACGGTGGTCGAGACAGTAGCGAGCCACTGCCTGAGCCCCACGAGGGAACCCCCCCGCCCACCCTGCGTGTTGTTAGGTAGTTCCCACCCCAGTCGCTTCACGGCGCATCCTTGACACAGCGGAAGCCGATCCAGGAGCGCACGAGGGTCCTGTAATGCCCATAACGATACGTAGTGCGCAAAGGGCTGGCGACAGACTCGAAGCTGCCGCCACGCGCGATTCCATAGGGGTCGGGGTCGTCTGGGACCGTCTCCCGTGCGCTCCCATCTGTCGGCGCTCCCGTGTAGTCGGTGTAGTACCAGTCCCGCACCTTCTCCCACACGTTTCCGGCCATGTCGCACAGACCCTGACTTGTGGTCCCCGCGGGCTTGCTGCACACAACCATCGTTCGATTCGTCCCACACCCATTTCCGCCGTTATACATCACCGTATTGTCGCACGTGGCCATGTCTTCGCCCCACGGGTAGGTATTATCCTGCCCCTCGGAACGCGCCGCGTACTCCCATTCCGCCTCGCTCGGAAGTCGTCCCCCGACCCACCAGCAGAAATCCACCCCATTCTGCCAGTCTACGCAGTTTATCGGGTGGTCCGCGTACTCCTCCCTCTCGAGCCAGTTGCAACGTGGCTCGTAGGCGTTCGGGGTCGAACAGGATCCCGCCGTGACACACTCCCCGTATTGTCTCACCGTCACTTCCGTCATGGTCATCTCAAACGCCGGTACCGTCACCGTATGCACCGGCTGCTCAGCGGCGCTATCGGAGTCGCTCCCCATGGAGAAGCTACCGCCGGCGATGGGGACCCACGTCATGATGGTTGGGTCCATGCACTGCCCCGCGGCATCGCAGTGCCACGTAGTTGCGTCACACGTCCCGCAGTCCTCCCCACCCCAGGTCCCACACTCCTTGTCGAGGCAGGGATATTCAGGCAGAGAGGCCTGGCAGGCTCCCAGCAACCCAACAGGTAACAACAGTAACCAGAGGGGATTTGCGCTCCGATTCATTTTCATTTTGATAACAATACGACACAGAATCGCTGCACCAAAGCAGAAAATCGCGCGACCGCTGACCACCGCTCTGAATCGAGTATTTGTTTTGCGGCGCGCCCTAACTCGCTGGCGCGTGGGACTAGAGCCATCCGAGGGCGCGGTAGCCTTCGGCCGTGCGGCGGATCGCCTCTTCGAACGTGACGTGAGCGGACCAACCCAGGTCCTGGGAAATCGCGGCGCTGGTGCACTCGAACCTCGGGGCGCGCATCTGGGCTACCTGTTTTTGGTCGAGCTGGTTGCGTAGGCCGAGGCGTGGGGCGACGGCGCTCGATACCGTGGCCGCCATCCAGAGCAGCGGGCCGGGCGCCGGGAGCACGAAAATGGAGCGGCGGAAGGCGGCGCGGAGCGCATTCCAGAGGCGGTCTGTGTCCATGGTGTCTTCGGAGGTGGTGAAGTAGGTGTAGCTACCGTCGCGCTCGTCGTTGGCCATGGCCAATACCGCTGTCACCAGGTCGTCCACGTAGACCCACGACAGGCGCTGGGGAGGGCCGGCCACCCGGAGCCCGAGGCCATGGGACGCGGGCTTGAACAGGCTGAGAAAGGCCGGGTCGCCGGGGCCGAAGACCAGGGGCGGGCGAAAGCATGTGACGGGAAAGCCCGTTTCCCGGAGCGCCACCTCGGCTCGCGCCTTGGCTTTGCCGTAAGGTTCCATGGGAACAACCGGGTCGGTCTCGGTCCAGGGGCGTCGGGGCGGATTGGAACCGGCGGCTGCCAAGGACGACGCAAAGAGCAGACGCCTTGGACTCCAGGACTGGCGTTGCAGACAACGCATGAGATCGACCACGGCGGTGAAGTTGATGGCTTCGTACTCGGCGGGATCGTAGGCGGTCACCACGCCCGCGAGGTGCACGACGACGTCGACCTCGTCGAGCACCAGATCGTTGTCGGCGAAGATCGACAGGTCGCCGCGCAGGAGCGTCACGCCGAGCTCCCGCAGGCGCGTCGCCTTGGCCACAGACCGCACCAGCGCTGTTACCACGTGTCCTTCGGATACCAGTCGCTCCACCAGGTGCCCACCGATGAATCCCGTGGCGCCTGTGACGAGAAACCGCATCACCTGCTTATGGGCGAAGGAGTGCATCCGCATGCCAATAGCTCAGCTGCAGGTTTGTGTCCAGAGGGCAAGCATGGTCCGCGGGTACACAGGGGTCCGGGGTCTGGGGTACAGCGGTCCGGGCTACAGCGGTCCGGGGTCTGGGTTGACCGCACCTTGGCCAGCCCCCATACTTCGCTCGAGAATTGCGTTTTTGGACGATTCGGAGGATCGGGGTCACCTGATGGCTGATGCGTCTCAAGTTGTTTACCGCGCGCTGAAGTGGAGCGGACTCCTGGTGGGATTCGTGCTGGGACTGCTGTCGCTCATGGTGGTGATGGCGACCTTGATGGATGCGCTGTGGCTCCATGTGGTGCTGGCCCTGGTGCTGGGGATCGTGCTGCCTGTGGTGATTTCGGCGATGGTCATGGGCCGGGTGGACGGGGAGGGCAGGGAGCTGGTGGGAGACGTCTATGCCCTCACCTGGCTGGGGATCGCGGCGTTGGTGTTGGGCGTTTTCGGCGGAATGCTGAGCACCACCCTGCATCGGGAGGCGGATCGGCTGGGGGTCATGGGGCGCCCCCTGCGTTGGTTCGCCAGGCCGCTGCCCAAGCCCGAGGTCCCTCCGAAGCCATCGGCGGCGGCCAAGCGGACCCCGACCCCGAAACGGTATCGAGTGACGGCCCAGAGTTTGTTTTTGCGTTCTGTGTCGGCCGGACAGTTCTCCAGGATTTCGTTCATCGCCGAGGTGGGCCTGCTGGCCGGGCTGTTCGACCGCTCGGCGCTGGAGGTCTGGGGCGGTCAGCTTCGGGCCAAGGCCCATAAGCTCCTTCAGGAGATCCGCGCTCGCTTCGCGCTCCCCGCCGGTCAGCTCGTCCTCGGCCGTCTCCCGCGCTCGCTTCGGCGTCTGGGTCCGAGGGCGAAGCCGAAGGCCTCCATCCGAATCTGTCAGGCACGCTGATGGTGACGGTGACGGTGACGGGGGGGGCTTCTTCTTTGGCTCCCGGAACCTGGGAAAAAATGGCAGAATCGTACCTATGGAAAATCACGAGGCGCATGCAGGACACCCGATTCGACGATCGTACCTGTGCTTTCTGTTTGTGGTGGGCTGCGCGTCTTGTGGCGATCACCCCGGGAATACGGGTACTGTCGACGGCTCCCAGGTAGATGCGAGCCAGAGCGATGCAGGTCAAGCCGACGCGGCTCCGGCCGACGCGACCGTGGCCGACGCAGGTCAAAACGACGCGGCTCTGGCGGATGCAGCAGTGGTCGACGCAGGTCAAAATGACGCGGCACTTGCCGATGCGGCAGTGGTCGACGCAGGTCAAGCCGACGCGGCTCTGGCGGATGCGGCAGTGGTCGACGCAGGTCAAAACGATGCGACTCTGGCTGATGCGG